>NZ_NMOK02000025.1:0-131985 GCF_003399985.2 Paenibacillus sp. ATY16
TGTTCGCTGCCATTGAAGAGGCAGAGAAACAGGAAGATCAGGCACTGAATAACTTAGACCTTCCTGAACTCGGAGAGGCTTCCGCCATCACGAGCGAAAAGCTGGAGCAAGCTGTTCAACGGCTTGAAAGCAAGCTTCAAGAGAAGCCTAAAGACAAACCGTTAAAGAAAGCTGTGCGCCTTGTTCGGAAAGAAGTACCACCGAGAGCGGATATGAGATCGTTACTCGCAACTATCGCAGTATGTCTTGCGAGGGCTGTCCACTAAAGGACAAGTGCACAAAGGCACAAGGAGATCGAGAAATAAAGGTTAGCAAGGAGTATTTACGGCTCAAGCAGCAAGCGAGGGAGCAGCTAAAGAGCGAAAATGGACATGCCTTGTCGGTTCGACGGATGCATGAACCAGAAAGTGTGTTTGGCCAAATAAAGAATAATCGGGGATTCCGCAGATTCCTGCTTCGAGGCTTGCCAAAAGTGAGCCTCGAGGTCGGGTGGCTTTCGCTTGCCCATAACTTGCTGAAGAAAGCAGCAAGAGCAAAAATAGCGCTGCAAGGGTAACCCTCAACAGCGCCATTTTTATAAAAATCACTCTTTAATTACTTATGCGAGCCGTCTTTACATTGAACAATCACCTTTTGAGACAGCCCCTTTTAAATGGAGTGGCATTAGGCGGTGATTTGAGCAGCGATCCCGTTCAATTCTGCTACGTCTTTGGCGGAAAGCTCCAAGTTGGATGCCCCCGCGCAGTTAACGATGTTCACCGCTTTGCTGGCGCCGGGAATCGGCAGAATGATTGGCGACAATTGGAGCAGCCATGCAATCGCGATCTGCTGCGGCGACGCATCATGGCTTACGGCGATCCGCGAAAGCGTCTCGTTGCTGCCTATGCCTTGCGCATTGCCCATGCCGTTTAGAGGGCTGTACGGCAGGAAAGCAATACCGTACTCCTCGCAGCGCTTCAGCACGTCCATGGAAGAATGGTCAAACAAGTTCATACGGTTTTGAACAGACGCGACCGTTACTATTTTGCGAGCCTCTTCCAGCTGTGCAACGGAAACATTCGACAGTCCCACGTGAACGATCTTTCCTTCCCGTTGCAATTCAGAGACTGCCCCCACGGATTCCGCAAACGGAACCTTAGGATCCGGACGATGGAATTGATAGAGCGTGATGGCTTCCACGCCGAGAGCACGCAAACTGTCCTCGCACGCTTGACGCAAGTGTTCTGGACGGCCATCCGTTTCCCATCGTCCATCCGGGCGAATGTGCCCGCCTTTTGTTGCAATGAGCACTTCCGGACGGTTATGTAAAGCTTTGGCGAGCAGGCGTTCGTTATGGCCTTTTTCGGTCGAATCCAAGCAATACGAATCCGCTGTATCGAACAGGGTAATGCCCTGCTCCAATGCGGCATGCACCGCTCTAATGCCTTCTTCCTCCGAAGGGCGTCCGTTAACGGAGAGCGGCATTCCGCCCATCCCGATTTCCCCCACGGTTATCCCTGTCGAACCAAGCTTGCGTTGCGGTATCGTCATCTTGCAGCCTCCTTAGAGATAATTATGAAATTTTCGAGAGCTGTGAAGAAGAAACTTCCATTTTCAAGTATATCAGTTCTGTCTTTTCGCAAGTAGTACTGAAAAAAAGTTCATCTAGTTACTTTGAGGTAACACAGCAGAGGATACCAGCTGCTTTTTCCCCACGATAACGCTCAGCTTCTTGACGCGGGGCAAGCCTTCGTATTGGTTCTCGAAGAAATCATAATCGTAGTTGATGATAAACCGCGATTCATTAAATGGGATGGTGCTTTGCTGCCTTGCATCGAACATAATATCAGAAGCACCTTCGGAGGCTTTGCCAAGCACGGCATTAATCGTTAAATCTCCCTTGGAGAAGAAGCCTCCACGCAGCCAGAAGATTGAACCAACGCCATACAGCTCCGCATCTTCATCCGTATAAAAGAACGCATCGAGAATATTCTTATTGTCTGAAGTATAATTTCCATAATCCCCAAAAGAGTCAACCTTATTAACCAAGACCGGTCCTTTCGAAATGAGGATCAGTTGCTGACGTACGTTGTCTTTTTGAATGCCTTGTATTTTCGCGTCTTCAATTGTCGTACTTCCGAGCGTGAATACGGTTGAATCAACTTGAACGCTGTCGCTTATAAACACATTGCCCGTAACCAGAATATTGGCTTTCACCACCAACGGATCGCTGGAATAGTTCGATATCGTCAAATCCCCGTTTACGATCAGCCATTTATGATTGTCCTGCTTGGCCGAATCCGTGAAGATCAAGCTCTTATAATCTAAGCCGTCCAGCTTCAAGTCTCCATTAAACAGAACGGTGCTCGATAAGGAGTTAAATTGCATGAAATAAGCATCGTATTCCTTCAAAGCTTCATTATAAGCATCCATAGCTGCCGTATCGTCTAAGTCCGTAGGCAAAGTTGGCTTCTCGGGAGGGCCGGAGGTCACCTTAACGCCGCTGCCATTCTTCAAAACAGCCGCCAGGTTATTAAACCTGCCCGTTTCTCCGCTATGCGCCAATCCATAATCGACGGCCGCCTTTATGCTGTTGCGGTCCACGTCGGTTGCTTCCTCAGCCTTATCAATGAAAGATTCCGCTACGTTAATCGAGATAAACTTCTTTTGATCCCGGAGTTGAATTTTGCTGTTATCCACCCCAAGAATCTGCTGCAGTGTCAGATCCGTTCGCGAATACGGCTGGTAGTTGCCCGTGATTTTGTCCCGCACTTTAATGGAGTCCATATTTTGAATAAAGATATTGCCTTCAAAAAACGGATACTTCGTATCCTTTGTTTTATTCGGGTCATTGTTGTAAATGTATTTCGCGGTGTTATCGATAAGAAAATCGTGACCGGCATAGATATTGCCCATCCCATAGGCAGCGCCGTTAATAATGACATCGTTCTCCGACCCAAAGGCGTAATTCAGGAAATCCGGATAAGCGCCTATCGTAATCTGCTGGGTAAGCCGTCTAGTCACGCCATGAACCACTGCTTCCGCCGTCAGGTTGAGCTTATAGCTGGTCTGATCGCCGACGCTTACCTGCTCCGTTGTTACATCCGTAATTTTTCCGCTGGCCCCCGGCAGGTCCGTGCTGGTCTCGAGCCGCTGCAGCTCATCAATGCCGGCTTGCATCAATTGCGAGAGCTCTTCCGGCGCAATATCTTCCCTGCCGTTATACTTCGTGACAAGATAAGAGGCCGCTTCATTTAACGTTTTTTCCGCCAGATGAAGGCTTTGCACATCATTTTCACGCGTCTCTGCCCGCGTTGCCCCGCCCAACGTCGAACTGACAACCGCCGTACCCAGAATGGTCAGCAGCAAGATCATAAACAGAACCAAGACCAGAGCGTACCCGCGCTCTTTCTCGCTCCCCATGCACCCTTCCCCCTAAAACCCGAATTTGCTTTCCAGAGTCAGCTGCTGATTACGCCCGTTATGATTCTGCTCAAGCACCAGCCGAATCTCGATGAGACCGCTGCCGCATTCCGTTACATTCGTCCTGCATTTAAGCTCAATGGAGGAGGCATCAGAGGATGGCTCCGTCTGACTCGGCATATCCACATCCGAGCGGGTATCCACCGTTCTGCTGCCGATATGAAGCTGTTTATCCTTGATAAAAATCTTCTGTTCTTCCCTAATTCCTGCATCGCGTACCAGCGTAATGCCGTTTCCATTCGATGAAATCAGATCCGGACCGTAAGCATACAGCTCCGTGATAATGGAGGACATCAGCAGATCCGCATCATCCCGCAAAGCATTCTCCGTTTCGATCCGGTAATACGTATTCATGCCGAAGGTAACGACGGAAAAAATAATGCTCGCGGCGATCGATAGCAGCGTCATAGCCGCTATCAGCTCCACCAGCGTCAGCCCCTGCTCCTCGTTCCGCCACTTCTTAACGAACTCTCTCACTGGCGATATATCCCTCCACTTCCGCCGCATTACGGGCACTGGCAGATCCGTTGGCCTTCTCTACCCGCACCAGTACGGGCAACAGCTCTTCCACCATGTTTTTCTTGTCCGCATCGTGGAGCATCGCGTCATGCATATCTCTCTGGTAGATTACGGAAATGGTATACTGCACGCCGTTTATATTCGGATTTAAAATCTGCTGCAAGACAGCCGAATCTTCGGCCAGCTTGCTCACAGCGGTATTGCATCCGGTTAGAGGACAATTAATAGCCGTGTTTGAGGTATTCGAGAAGTAGGTCTGGATCGGTTCAAAGCGCTGCTTCTCCATATAAAACAACGCGTTGCGGGCCAGATTGACCATAACCGTCTTGCTCTGGTTGCCTTTCGCGTAAGTAAGTGCATTCGTGAAGAAGGAAGTCAGCACCAGGCTTACAACGGATAAAATAACAAGAGCAGCCAGCACTTCCACCAAGGTTAATCCGGATTCCTTATTGCCATGCCGAATCCATTTCATATCATTAGCACCTACGATCCGCCTTCTTTTTTACGAAAAACTACTTCCATTTTACTATAATCTTGCTTTTTTTACCATGAATAGTGATTCTAATTTCATAGATTTGCCGTAAATAAACTAAGTCTAAAGAACTATAAAAGAACAACGCAAAAAAAGAGCAACGATGCCGCGCAGCATCATTGCTCTTCTCTATCGCTTGCTTTATTTGACGATCGCAATCGCAAGTCCGTCATACCCCGGGAGAACGGTGCTCATCAGGCGTTCGTCGCTTGCAATCTGCTGGTTGAAGCTGCGGACGGCTTTGACGGACGGACCTTCCTTGGCCGGATCCGTTGTACGGCCCCGCAGCAGGATGTTGTCGCCGATAATAACCGCACCCGGATTGGAGAGCGCAATCGCATGCTCCAGATAAACCGGGTAACCTTCTTTGTCCGCATCAATAAAGAAGAAATCGAATGTTCGTCCCTCTTCCTGCAGCTTCACGAGACTCTCGCGGGCATCCCCGATTATATATTCGACGGCGTCGCCTAGACCCGCTTCCGTCATATGCACCTTGGCTACATCCGCGTATTCCGCCTTCAGCTCTAATGAAGTAAGCAATCCCCCCTCGGCGAGCCCCCGGGCAATGCAGATTCCGCTGTAGCCGCCAAGCGCACCGATCTCAAGCGCCGTCTTTGCCCCGTTCATCTTGGCTAGCATCGTCAGAAGCCTGCCGTATCCGTCTGCTATCGATATATCGGGCATGCCGCGGTCGGCAATCCCTTTTTTCGTACGGACCAGATCCTGATCTTCGCCATATAGCCCGTCAACATATTGTTCGTCTGTCAATTTACTCTCAACCTCTCTATTTTTACAATTTGTAAAAGCTACCCTCTTTGTCCTATACTTGATTGTATGATTTTGACCGTGTGGATACAACTCATGTTTTCACAGGTAAGGGGAGAATTGTAATCATGACAACGATTAATCTGATCGCTACCGCACCGATGGGACTGGAAGCGGTCGTTGCGCGCGAGCTGAAAACTCTCGGCTACACAGACCTTCGGGTGGAGAACGGACGCGTCCGTTTCACCGGGCAGCCGATCGATATTTGCCGCACGAATCTATGGCTTCGCTCCGCGGGACGGATTCTCGTCAATATGGGCGAGTTCAAAGCGACAACCTTCGAAGAGCTTTTCGAAGGAACAAAAGCACTGGATTGGCCGGAATGGATTCCGGAGGACGGGGAGTTCCCCGTTAACGGCCGTTCGCAGAAGTCGCAGCTGACCAGCGTTCCCGCCTGCCAAAGCATCGTCAAGAAAGCGGTAGTCGAGAAAATGAAGGACCGCTACGGCACCGAATGGTTCCACGAGGACGGCGGACGTTATGTCATTGAAGTAACGCTTATGAACGATATGGCGATGCTGACGCTTGATACAACGGGAGCGGGCCTGCATCAGCGCGGCTACCGCAAAGTATCGACCGAAGCGCCAATCCGCGAAACGATGGCAGCGGCTCTTGTTGACCTCAGCCGTTGGAGTCCGGAGCGTCCGCTGTATGATCCGTTCTGCGGCTCCGGCACGATTCTCGTGGAGGCTGCCATGATTGCCTGGAATATCGCTCCCGGCCTTCGCCGCTCGTTTAACGCGGAAGGCTGGCCGCTTGTCCCTCACGAGCTGTGGGATGAAGCCCGGGAAGAAGCTTTCGACGCCGTGAAGGATGATATCCCTCTGCAAATCGCAGGCTCCGACATTGATCCTTATGCGATAGAAATTGCGGAAGCCGCGGTTAAAAAGGCAGGTTTTGGCAAAGAAATTAAGTTAAAGGTTATGCCGGTGGCCAAAATCAAGCCTGAAGGCGATTATGGCGTCATTATTACGAACCCGCCTTACGGCGAGCGGTTAGGCGATGACAAGGATGCGGAAATGGCTTTGATGCAATTCGGACGCTCCGCGCTTTATTTGCCAACCTGGTCCTTCTTTGCCATCAGCCCTTCCGCAAGCGTCGAGCATTATTTCGGGAAGCCGGCGGATAAGAAGCGCAAGCTCTTTAACGGCCGTATCCAATGCAACTACTATCAGTTCTTCGGCCCGCTGCCTCCCCGGAAATAAGAGAAAGGAATTTTTGCGTTTATGTTAAGTTATACCGAACAACCTAACGCCGTACGCCGCTTGATGCGGTTCGCGCTGGAATGGCTGAACCGCCTCAAAGGCGTCGACGTTATTCTCTTTTTTATCGTCATGCTGTTAAAGCAGCTGTGGTTCAACAAGTTAATCCATGTTCCGAATATGGATATGGACGGCTATGATACCGTTGTTGCGATCGGCACGCTGGCTCTTGTCACCTTCTGGACATTCTGGCTGCCGACCCGCGGCCGAATTATGGCCCTGATTGCACTGAATTTGCTGTTATCGTTTATCATGTACGCAGACTTAATCTACTACCGTTACTTCCAGGACTTTATCTCCGTACCCGTGCTTCTTCAGGCGAACCAAGTAGATTCGCTTGGCGAGAGCATCGGGACGTTAATGCATGCGAAAGACTTTTTGCTTGGAGTAGACTGGCTGCTCATCATTCCGTTTGGCGTTTATGTGATCTGGAAAGGCCGCTCGGATCTCCGCAGAGATTCCCATGGTTATGGATACGGCTATTCCTCCACGCGGAAAACGCCCCTTTGGCGTAAAGCCGTCATTCGAATAGCGGTTAGCGCCGCGATTTTCGCAATCGGGATGTCGATGTCGATCGGCAATGTTAACGAAGCGAAAAAAACATGGGCGCTTGGCCTGTTCGACGGCAACTGGTGGAACGTCTCGCTGTATAATGTCACCGGTATCGTTGGTTTCCACGGCTATGATGTCTACCGTTACGCGAAGCTGCATTGGATCGACTCCGAGCAAGCTTCAGCCGAAGAGACGGCGGAGGCGATGGCTTGGACGGAAGCCCGCGGCGATAAGCGCCAATCGCTTGAATCGGATCCTACGTTTGGCGAATACAAAGACAGCAATGTCATCGTGGTACAGATGGAAGCCTTCCAGAACTTTATGATCGGCAAATCGGTCGGAGGCCAGGAAATTACGCCGAATCTGAATAAGCTGGTGAAGGAAAGCGCGTATTTCAGCCAATTCTACCACCAGACGGCCCAAGGCCGGACTTCGGACGCCGATTTCCTGAGCAACTGTTCGCTGCAGCCGTTGATGAGCGGCTCCGTCTTTATCCAGTACCCGAATCATCAGTACAACTGCATGACAAGCACTCTCAAGGATAACGGTTATGCAACCGCCGCATTCCATGCTTACGAGGGCGGCTTCTGGAACCGGAATACGATGTACGCCAATATGGGCTACGATACGTTTTACAGCAAAAAGAATTACGAAATGGACGAGCCGGTAGGCTGGTCGCTAGGCGACAATTCGTTCTTCCGGCAGTCCGTGGATCTGATGGCGAAGGAGCGGCAGCCGTTCTATTCGTTCCTGATAACGTTATCCAGCCATTATCCGTTTACGATGCCGGAATCGGAGAAAAAGCTGAATGTCGGCGAGCTGGACGGCACGATTATGGGCGACTATTTGCAGGCCGTTCATTATGTCGACGCCTCCATTGGCACCTTCATCGACCGGCTCAAGGCTGAAGGACTATGGAACAACACGATCGTCGCTTTCTATGGCGACCATGACAACTCGATCCGGGATTGGAGCATGTTCGAGACCTTCCTTGGACAGCCGCTGAACGACCTGCAGCGGGAAATGATTCTGAAGCAGGTGCCATTTATCGTCCATCTGCCTGACGGCAAATACGCCGGCACGCATACGAACGTAGGTGGACAGCTTGATGTCACGCCAACGATCCTGCATTTGCTTGGCATCTCGACGGCTGACATGACGCTGCTTGGCCAGCCGCTCCTGACAAGCCAGCCGCAAAGCAAGCTGGTCGTGCAACGCAGCGGTGCCTTCACCGACGGCACCGTCTACTACATGCCTTCCGGCGATGCGGTCGCCGAGAATGGAAAGTGCTGGAACATCGCCGAGAATAAGCTTGGCGATGTGCAGAAATGCCTCGGTGCGGTGGAAGACGCGCGCACCGAGCTGTCCATGTCCGATCAAATCGTGCAGCATGATTTGATCGCATCCTTCCGCGCAGCTGCCGTAGAGGCAAGCGCGGACGGCGGCGAGGCAACCGCCGTGAATACAAGCGGCGCGGGCAAATAGCGCCGCGCACAGCAAAAAGGCTGTCCCCTCGGGTCAATCGACCATGAGGGAACAGCCTTTTTTATCCCTTATTCCTTCGCGTGCGCTTTCAGCCAATCCAGCACCTCGTCGATGGTTTTCACCGGGACGATGTTGAGCCCCGGCGCCGCCTCCTTCGCTTCCTCAAGCGAAGCGGCGGGCACGAAGAACACTTCGGCATCGGTGCGGCTGACGGCGTATGCCTTCTGCGGGATGCCGCCAACAAGACCGATCGAGCCGTCCGGCTCGATGGTGCCGGTGCCGGCTACACGAATGCCATGCGTTACCCCGCCCGGCGTCAGCTGATCGATCAGCGCAAGCGTCAGCATGGCGCCATGCGAAGGTCCGCCGATATGCGCAATGTAATGATGGTACGCAATCTGGCGCGGGATATCCGCATGCCAGTCGTTCTCCGCCCCAATGCCAAATACGGCACGCTTCGGCAAATCTCCGGACGCTTCCGCTTCGCCCGTCGGCACTTGTGTATTAAGCGTCTCTTTACCCCTCCGGAGCGTTACTTCAACGGAATCACCCGGTTTGACCTGGTTCACCATATAATCCGTCAGCTCGGTCATATTGCTAATGGATTTGCCGTTTAACGCGATAATGACATCGCCCGCCTTGATCAAGGACTTGGCCGGCGCGTTGTCCGCGACGGCAAGCACCCGGGCTCCGGTAAGTTCAATCCCTTTGCCTATCCCCGCCTTGCCCATTGCGATAGCTCCCGCCACGTCATCGGCGCCTTGCTTCATCTGCACAACCTCGGTGTAGGACTCCGTTAACGGCGGTTCATTTTTGCTCCTCTTCTCGAAGCTGTACATCGGCAGCAGCTTGGCGTACAGCCAATCCGCAGGCACGGCAATCCGTTCAAAGACAAGCACGCCGCTGATGCTGCCTACCGGCTTGCCTCCGTCTACATGCGCGTACCGGTTCATGCCCATCGTCAGACCCGGATAGGTAACGTTATAAGACGTAGGAAAAGCCAGACAGGCAAATAGCGCAGCCGTCGCGACAAGACCTACAAGGCTTCGCCAAGGCCATCTAAGCCCCTCTCCCCTGCCCGCAAGCCTTCGGTATACGGCATCACTCCAGATTAGATCGATAAACAGCAGAATCAGGCCAATCGCGAGCACGCCAAGGCCGATCAAGAGATCATCCGGTTTTACGAGCAGGAATACAACTCCCGCCGCGCTTACCGCCAGAAGCAGCATGCGGACGGTAAGCAAGAGCCATCTTCTTTTTCCAGCGCCTAATCGGCCCTGCTCCGTCCATAACCGCCGGATCCCGATCAGTGCTCCGACCCCCCATAACAATGGGATAACGGCAAGGCCGTACAGCAGATCGTCGATCATATCGATCCAGAGCATGCCGGAGGATGTCCGCAGCGGTGCGGGGAGCCAGATCAGCTCTGCGGCAAGGATAAACAGCATGACCGCAATGATCCCGGCCAAATAATAACGAGCATGACGAACCATCTGAACGTCCCTTCCCCCTGTTGCGGTAATAAAAAGACTCAACATCTGATGTTGAGTCTTTTCCAATCCAATCGTATCTATTCCTGCTCTTAGTGGTCGCCGCTGTTGCCTTTGGACGGGTTCGTTACCGCAAAGCCTTCTTCCGGCACGTAGAAGTAATCAATACGCACGCCATCGAGGAATTCGTTGTCTTTCTCGAGGATAACGTCGATCTCTTTATCCGTCGATACCACAACGTCCTTCTCGTTAGGCTCGTCAATCGCCATGCCGTAATGCGCATGGTCGCCATGCGAATGCGTCACGTATACGCGAAGTTTCTTGCCTTCGTTCTCGGGCTTGTCCAATTCCAATTTCAGTACTTTTGCCGCGTTGCGCGTAATTTTGACGTTCATTCTATTCCACTCCTAAAAAGAATTGTGATTTCGTAAGCCTATGCCAAACCAATGGTTAACATTACCTGATCCTATTATACTTCTTCTCCATTCTCCGGGCAAACCATTCGGCAAGCAGCATCGTCACCGCGATATCGTCAATGGGGAGGAAAGGAATCGCATCGGGCAGCACCCAATATAGAATAACCGGCACAAGAAATAATAATTTATCGGTAATGGCCACTTCTCTGGAGACGATCAGCTTATAAATCCGGACAAATGTGCTTTTCCAATGCCGAAGCGACAACCATTTGCGCATGAGGTACACCACCTTTATCAGCTTTTGCCGATCATTATAGCATAGGCGTGCCTCGGAATCATCTTTATGTCCGTCAGCGGTGCAGCCGCAGAAACTCCGTCAACAAAGGGCCGATCTTCGAATAAATGCCGTTGAACGCTCCGGGAGGCAGCGGATTCACGCCGTAACCCGCTTCAACCGTAAAGCCCGGCCTGCGAAAACGTTGGATGAACCAGTCCTTATATCCGGCATCGCTGCCTGTAAGCTTCACGGGTTTGTAGCCGCTCGCCTTGCCAAGCCGGTCCGCAAGGCCTTCGGCATGCTGCGGTTCGTATTCCCGGTAATTCCAATAGATCTCCTCGCCCTGCGTATGTAAGGCAAGCACCGAGTCGAATTGCAGCGACTGCGTAAGTCGGGCAAGTGCCTGGGCTTCCGGCTCGCTTAACGGAAACGGCCCGGGAAAATCGCGTGGGCCCGGCCCTTCCATTCCTCTGCGAAGCCTTTCCTCTTCCCAGTGGGCAGGAAACTGGTCATTCAGGTCCACGCCGCGTATATTCGCTTTCCATTGATCGAACTGCTCGGAGCCTTTATTCCACAGCAATAGCCGCTGCCGGAACGGATTCGCCTCATCAATGCCTTCGAGCGCAAGCTGAACGCCGTCGGGATTCACCATCGGAACAATCCATACTTCCGTCTCCCGGTACAGCTGACAAGCCTGTTCCCCGAACAATGAACCATTCTGTGCGCATGCCGCGGCCCATTCTTCAACGAACCGCATGAGTAGCGGAGTGGTAATCCATTCATTCGCATGGAAGGAGCCGTTCATATGGATACGCCGCGTGCCTTCCCCGCATTTGAGCGCTACGATGGGTCTTCCCAGCACGCTATGCCCTATGACGTATCCCCGGACAAAAGGATAAGTACGCATCAGTCTGTCGCAATCCGCCACCGTGTCCCGGTACCCGTATTGCCCGTTTACGAGCTCTTCCATGCCGCTACTCCCCCTTGTTATCAAACATTGGCTGTAATCTTTTATCATGCTATTCAGTCGAATTGCGGCGCATGCCAACACCGGGGCTTATAATCCTTGCAAATCAAATACCTTCAGGTCGCTTGCGTACTCCTATATAGAACCGGTATTGCCGCAGCTATAAGAATCATCCCCATCAAAGCTGGCGCGGCGTGGCCAACCATCACATAGATTTGGCCTCCAGCGATCGGACCGATCAATCTTGCCAAAGCCTGAATCGATTGGCTGCCGCCTTGAATCCGTCCTTGTTCGCTGGAATCGACCGATTTGGAGAGCATCCCGTTGAAGGAAGGACCAAAGATTGAATCGCCAAACCCGAATATAAACATGCCGGCGATAAGCAGAGGGTAAAAGGAGAACACGGCCGATGCTGCAATAAAGCCGTAGCCGATCATCTCCGAGACCATTCCGAGAATGGCGATCTGTTTATCATGGAGCCTTTTCAAAAGCCTGGGCATGATGAAGCCTTGCGACAGGATGTCCTGGATCCCCATTATGGAAAACATGAGTCCGATTACGGCAGGCTTCCAGTTGAAAGCATCCACTGTGAATTGCGAGAATACGGCTTGCAGAGATCCGCTCGGAATCCAGAGCAAGAACGCGGAGACAAGCAGCCTTTTTAAGGTTTTCATGGAAAGCAGGCTTGCAAGCTGTATAAATGGATTCAGCCTAACGAAGGTAATCTGCTTCAATCGATGATGTTTGTTGAGACTCTCCGGCATAAACAGGTATCCGTACACCACGTTCAATAACGTGATTGCGGCTCCGAAATACAGGGGGGCGGAATAACCAAGCTTGGCAATCAACCCGCCTAGAGCAGGGCCAATAACGGTTCCGGCGCCAACAACGGCGCTCACCCATCCGAAATATTTGGTTCTCTGCTCCGGAGGGATGATGTCTGCAAAATAGGCGAAGATCGTGCCGATGCTTCCGCCCGTTATTCCTTCTATGATGCGTCCGGCAAAGAGCACCCACAGGGCCCCTCCCAAGCCAAATACGAAATAACCGATTGCGGAACCGAGCAGACAGATTAAGAGCAGCGGGCGGCGTCCGTATTTGTCGCTCAAAGCGCCTAGCGCGGGGGCCGCAAAAAACACGCAGACCGCATAAACGGAAGTTAGAAGCGTGACAAAGATAGCCTGTTCGCCCGGATTGCCGGCATAAGGCTGGACTAAGAAAGGAACGACTGGCGTTATAATACTAAACCCTAACCCGCAAAGAAACACGGAGATAAGACCGAATAGTAAGGCATGCTTGTCTACGGTTGGTTCTGAGTGTGATTGTTGCCGTGATTTCTGTATGGTCACTTGAACTCTCCTTGTTACGATATTATTCTTTCCTTGGAAGCAAAAACATCGTAACGCGATTTTGTTTCCTTGTCAACAAAAACCGCAATAAAAAAACAGCCCCTGCTCAATAGAGCCAGGCTGCATTTGGTTCACGTTCCTCTTATTCATTTTCCGACTTGATATCCAAGCCTTGTTTCTTAATTTCCGCATCCAAATGCCGGCTATACTTTTCTACGAACCTAAGAACTCCTTCGAATTGTTCGTCGGTAACCTGCTCGAATACTTCTTTATCCCGCTCTTGAAACTCCTTATGAAGATCATAATGGATCTTATCAATAGCTTTACCCTGCTCCGTAAGCCTGAAATAGATTTCTTTCTTGTTTTCCGGCTTCTGGTAGCTTTCGATAAGACCCTTATGAATGAGCTTCTTTGTCATTTTGCTGATTGCTCCGCTTGTCATATAGAAGGATTCCGCGAGTTTTGTGACGTTGGAATCCGCATTTCTTCCAATGTATTCGATGCAATGCACTTCGGAAGACTTATAACCCTTAAGGCTGACTTCCATCTTCGTTTTATTAAGCCACGCCAGCTTATTATATAATTCCCTGAATCCCATTATGACCTGATCTTCCTTGTTCATGGCTTGTCCCCCATTCCTTATACAGTAATTATGTATAAAATGAAATTGTTAAAGGCTGCCCTTATCGCTTTCGCCGGGGAACGCGAATCAGGACAGCCGTTATTTGTTATCCGATCTGAGGCACCTGCCATACGACTGGAGTTAACTCAATTTGCTCTCCAAGCCACTGTTGGGCAATCGATTTGAACATTTGCGGTTCTCCGCTGCAGAAAAATTGATGGACCGGCATGACTTCTCCCCGAGACAGCATCCCTTGATCCTGCAGGATATTACTTACTTCTCGCGCAGTCTCATCGGCCGAACTAATGAGGTTAATGTCGGGACCAACAACCTCCTGAATGACATCAGCGAGAAACGGATAGTGGGTACAACCCAGAATCAAGCTGTCCATCGGAAATTTGCGAAGGTGGCCTATCGAGCTGCGGATGGTTTCATAGGTTTGCAAAGAACGGAAATTCCCTTTCTCTACAAGCGGAACAAAAAGAGGGCAAGCTTCGCTAATCACATGAACATTAGGAGAAATTTCAAGTAACGCATGCTCGTAAGCGCCGCTTTTTATCGTACCTTCCGTACCGATTACACCGATACAGCCTGTAATCGTCCGGCCAAGCGCCGCTCTTGCTCCCGGCTTAATGACGCCAACTACGGGGATATCCACGATTGCGCGTATTTCTTCCAATGCGAATGCGGTTGCGGTATTGCAAGCTATTACAATCATTTTAGGACGAAATTGAACTAAATAATCTACGATTTCACGCGTAAAACGAGTCACAACCTTCGGGTCTCGAGGACCGTAGGGAGCTCTGGCGGTATCGCCAAAATAAACGATTTTTTCACGCGGCAGCTGGCGCATGACCTCTCTGGCAACGGTAAGGCCGCCTACGCCTGAGTCTAGTATCGCAATCGGTTGCTGCACAAACACACCGCTTTCTTGAACTTTTGATGTAAAAGAGACCTTAAAGCTTCAATACTATATGAATCGAGGTACAAAAATGTACCTCCATCATCTTATCTCAATTCCATATCAGGTTCAAGGAAATCACAAGGGATGTGGCGGGTGATTGCAGCAACCGATTCCGATACGTCCGGGGACTTAATTAATTGATGGTTTGAAGCTCTTTCGCGTCTTCGAAAATTTCTTCCGCGGTATCTTCAAGAGTATCCGTCACTTCATCGGTAACTTCCTCTACCGA
This sequence comes from Paenibacillus sp. ATY16, assembly GCF_003399985.2. Taxonomy (NCBI): domain Bacteria; kingdom Bacillati; phylum Bacillota; class Bacilli; order Caryophanales; family Paenibacillaceae; genus Paenibacillus; species Paenibacillus sp. ATY16. Next base: position 14,952 of record NZ_NMOK02000025.1, read on the forward strand.
TTCTGCCAGCTCGGCGCGGCGTTGTTTCACGCTGGATACAGCGGCTCCCGCTGCTGCTCTTGCCGTATCCGCCAGCTCAGTCGCCTGATTGCCGATTTGCTTCGCAATTCTAACCGTTGTATCGGATACTTGACCTGCCGCTCTAACGGTATTCTCCTGAACTCTTCTTGCGCCTTCCGAGATGTCATGGCGCAGCTCCTTGCCCGCTTTTGGCGCGAACAATAATGCCGTCACCGAACCAATGATACCTCCTGCGATTGCGCCAAACAGAAACCCTTTTGTTTGTTTACTTGATGCCATAAAAAATCGCTCCCTTCAAATTAGAGCTATTCGCCCTGCCCGTTGTTGGAGGGTTCATAACGTTTACGGTTAGTCTGCCATTGCTGCCAGAAAGCCATACCAAGCTCCATCCATTCCAGCATGGAACTCGCCTGCCGCTCTGCCGCCGCACTCTCCGCATGTTTGACCGCGGATTGCGAAATAACGCTGGATACGCGATGAATCGCCGTTGTCGTATGTCCAATCGTATCCCCGATCTGTCCGACCGCTTCAAACAGCCGGTTCGCCTGCTGCAGTTGAAGATGCGCGGTGTTGACCGTCTGCTGGGCCGTATCGGCAAAAGCCCCCATTTTACCGGAAGTCTGCCGGATTTCCTCCTGCATCGCCTCCGCCTGAAGCTGCAGCCTCGACAGCCTGTTAAGCGCAGTACGGACGCCAATCAACAGGCCCGCAGCAAGAATTACAAACGTGATGGCAGCAATCAGCGCACTCCATTCCATAACCGTCATGACCATTTCCCTCCTTTTGCTTGAGCGGGCGAATGCCCATTTCGTATTGCCATTATAAGCAGCATGGGCTTGACCTGACACAAAAGAAGGCAATAAAAAAGCTAACGATTCGTTAAGAACCGTTAGCCTGATGTTTAATTCCGATGGTATAGCTGCATCTACCCCCGCCTTTGGCAAGGCATTCCGTCCGCTCCACCTTCGTCTGGAGCAAAGACTCGAACAAGGAAAGCTCGCAGCTGCAAGCCTGCTCGTATTTACCCGCGACTTGCGCAATCGGACAGTTATATTCATGGAGAACGTATTGACCGTTATCCCTATCTTCTACCTTAGCCATGTAGCCGCCGGCATTCTGAATCGCTTCCAGCTCCGTTACTTTCTCCGACAGGCTTTTGCCGGTCATCCTTGGCTCGTAACGGTCCAGAAGCTTTTGCTGACGTCCCTCGAACATGCGGGTAATCAGCCCTGCCGTCTCGGGGTCTTCCGCCAGCTCCTCAAGCAGATCAAGCGCAAGAAGATTATAGTTTTTCGGGAAGCGGTCATCGGCAAGCCTCGTCAGCTCGTAAGCGTGCACCGGCCGCCCCATCCCCTGCTTAACGGAGACGATGCTGATGCTGCCTTCACGCTCGAGCGCATACATATGCCGCCTTACTGCCATTTCGGTTATTCCCAGCTCTCCGGATAGCTGTCCTGCGCTTAATCGACCGTTAGTCTTCAGCAAGAACAAGATCCGGCTCCGTGTTGTTCCTTCCACGCTGCGGGATTCCGTTTCCATCGCGCGCTGCTTCTCCAGCATCAACCCATCACCACCTTTGCAGGCATTGTTAGGGTCATTGTAACGTATTTCAATCTTTTCGTAAATCGGATTCGTCCGGCAGCTCGCGCTCCAAATACTGCTGTACGGACTCGCCGAACAATCGAAGCTGCTGCGGAATATCCCTCGTCAGGGCATGCAGCTCGGCTCTAGGCCAGCTGTAATAATCCTGAACAAGCGGTTTGCGGAGCTTAACCAGCTCGATAAGCAGCGGCTGCATCGCTTCCGGGAAAGCGCCCGCTTCTCCGGCAATTTCCACAATATCCTCGTAGCTGCTCGCATCCCTCAAAATAAAACCGTCAATCAGGTAACTGCCGACATCCGTAACGGTCTCAATCGCGAGATGCAAAGCCCGCTCCTGTGCCAGACCTTCAAGCAGCGTACCCTGCCAGCTTGAAGCCAATGCTTCAAGAGCCGTTGCGATATCCGGAATAGCCTTTAGTCTAACTGCAATTTGTTCTTTATTTACATAATACATGTCTTTATTCGCCCGCTTTCAGCCTTGCTTTCTTCTTTTTTCCTTTTTTCTTTAACCATGCCACCATCACAACGCTGCTGATGAGGATCACGATCAAATAAGTCATAATCTCAAAGACGTCTCCCATGAACGGTTCGCGCTCCCCTGTCCGATTAGCTTACGAAGTCAACGGCAACAACAGCTTCGCGAACTTCGTTAATATGCTCGATGACCTTTTTATGTACGGGATGAACCTGATACGCTTCAAGCGCTTCCATCGACTCGAATCTCGTGATCAGAGCGATGTCGTAAGAGCGTGCCGAATGGATAACGTCAAGCCCAACTTCGATCGATTTCAGCTCGTCGATTTTGCCTTCCATATCCCGCAATACTTGAGCCGTGCGTTCCACGTTTTCACTGCTTCCGTCCTTCAGCTTGAACAATACGATATGCGTAATCATAAATGGTCATGCTCCCTTCAACTTGTCGAATGACAAATATCCTTTTGTCACATAATAACCCAAGCAGTCGCATTACGGCAACATTAGCCTGAGAAAGGAACGGTACGTTATGCGCTATCCCGTTATGTTTGTGGCTACCTTCATAGGTCTTGCCCTATGTGTTTATAATTCAACCGGTTACGACCCGCATAATTTCGTGTTTTTTATGTTTAGCCCTCCGGCATGGATCGTGGACATGTTCGTCGACATCCATAAGGTAAACGTTCTTCTTATGTACGTACTTACCGTCGCGACATGGGCCCTTCTCGGGTTTATCGCCGACAGACTGATTGAACGCGGCAGAAGCCGCGACCGCGATAGAGCATAGATACAAATCGAAAGAGGAGCCCTGAGGCTCCTCTTTCCTTATCATTATGCCGCGTCTACAATAAGCTTCGCTTTCATATCCGCATGACCTGCGCCGCATGGGACGGAGCAATGCATCACGTATTCGCCTGGCTTGTCAAATTCCAGGTTGGTCTCGAGATTATCGCCTTCGAGATCTACGTTCAGATCTTCAATCTTCAAACCATGGATACCGCTTTTATTTTGCAGCTTCAGGATAACTTTGTCGCCAACCTTGACATGGTATTCCTCTTGACCGTAAGTAAAGTCGCTGTTCGCTTCAACTTTAACGAGTACCGTACCTTCAGGAAGTGAAGCAGATTCGTCTACCGGTTTGGCTGGGAGGCCGAATGTCAGCAAGTATACCCCGAGAAGAGATGCCGCTGATAATAGTACGAACATGATCCATTTGTGCATTGCTACGTGCTCCCCTTTGCGATCTTATTGTCTTAGTGTTTAATTCTTATATTACATAAGATCGTCCGAAGTTCTCAACATTAAACTGCAGAATCAGGAAAAGTTTTTTCCCGAATATGACAAAACAATGAACTTTTTGTGACTTTAACTTTTAAAGTATTGCTTAATGGCCTGCTCCGATTCCGCCTTCAAATAGCTCCATGGCAGATAGAAGCGCTTTGTGCTGCCGCGGCATATGTAGACCGTCTCCATGCCTTCCTTCAATCTTCGTTCCTCCGTCAGCTTGATGCCCGCCTTCCTGAACTGCATGCGCAGCGCGGCCTGCTCCAGCAAGACCCGGTCCTGTATGCCGCGGAGCAGCGATTCATACAGTCTCGGAAGCTTAATGGAGCCCGTCCCCATTACCCTTATATCATGATCCAATACGAGCATCACGATTCCAAGCAGGACATAGCGCTGCACAAGCGTTGTTTCGTCCTCTGCCGAATAGGCCGGAGACTCCCGCTCGCGTACCTGTTCATCAGCATACCGGATAGCCATTTGCTATCGCCTCCTATAAATCGAACACTTGTTCTCATTATAGCGAACGCCGCTTGTACAACGCAACCCTAATCTTACTTCTCTTTATCCTTCAGCACCTCAATTATTTTGCGTATGCGGTCGGGAAGCGGAAGACCAATCCTGCCGTAATTCTCTATAATGGAAATGATCTCATTCGCTATATAGAAATAGATAGCTGCACCCATGGTGATATTATCGAGCTCAAGCAAAATATCAATCCGATGCGCAAGAAGAATGACGAGCAGCATCATTCCTTTTCGTGCCAGCCCCCAAGCTCCGAAAAAGCTGTTCAATCCTCTCCCTTCTTTAATTGACGCGGTTATGCCCGATACGTAATCAATGCCCATCGCCACTACCAATAGAGTTAATGATTCCATCCATCCGCCGAATGCAAACGTAATCACAGAGCCGATAATCCCGCTAACCGAGCACACCATGACTAACTGCATCTCTCGTCACCCCTTTCTGCAAGTAATCCATCTATTCTATGCAGATAAAATAAGGGGTGCTTGTTCGAATGGTATACATTCTATCAAACGGGCTATTTGGCCATATAGCGGTCAAGCGCCGCCTTCTGGATCGCGATCGCCCGGTCAATATTAAGCGCTTTGAGCTGGGCGACGTAATCATCGAACGAATCGAGAGGATCGATTCCCAGAATAATGCGCAAGGACATTTCGTCCACGAGCGTCGTGGCATCCTGCATGATGGCGGAAAACTCCGCGCTTTCCCGCTCGGTCTTCTGAACCGGCGGCAGCATATACTTCTCCGCTTCGGTATCCGCCCATATATTCACGGCTTCCTTCTGCTCCGGAAGCATATAATATTGCTCCATGTAAGCTACGTCCTGCACGAACGGGCCGAAGTAACTCGCCCTGCTGTACATCGCAATGGCCTGGGACGGAGCCAGCTTATCCGGATTATGGAGGATCAGATCGGTGTACGTCGGCTTTCCGCCTTGCATCGTATAGCTTACGCCTTCAATTCCGAAGTTGAAGAGCAGATGCCCCTCTTCGCCGTAACCGTAGTCCAGCATTCGAACCGCCTCTTCGGCATGGCTGCTATTCGTCGAGATCGCAACGCCGCCGCTGCTCATGTAAGGATTCACTCTTTGGCCGAACATCGGCCGCTCCCCTTGATGAAGGACCGGGTAAGGCGCCGCCACAAACTCCGCGTCCGGATCCTTCTCCTTGAGCAGAGGCAGCCAGGTCCCGATCCCGGATCCGGCATTCCAAATGCTTGCGCCGCTTCTGCCGTTCAGCATGCTGGAATCAATCGTTCTTGTATCCACCGTCGCAATGTTGCGGTCGATCAGCCCTTCGGCATACCAGTCGCGGAACAAGGACAAGAACTGCTTGTATCCCGGCTCTATCGGGCCGAATTTGACCTGCCCGTCCTTCAGATAGAACCCTTTCTTCACGCCAAATGCTCCGACGAACGCGCCGTTCTCCACGCCGAACAGCGGACTGGGCGTACTAAGGAACGTAAGCGGCGCTTGCACGCCCTTTTTCTCCTTGAACGCCTTCAGCACCGCATGCCAATCGTCGATCGTCACCGGAACGGACAAGCCAAGCTCCTCCAGCCAGTCCTTGCGGATAATCGGTCCTTGGTAAGTCCGCAGCCTCGCATCCCCCTGAATGAAAGGGAACACGTAGTAGCTGCCGTCCGCCGTCTTGATCTGCTTGTCAATGTCCGGATGCTCGCTTAAGTACCGCTTTAAATTCGGGGCATATCGATCAATCAGATCATTCAGCCTCAGAATATAGCCGTCTTTTATCGCTTTCTCCGGCCCGCCGGGGAAAGTCGCCCATTCGTATTCGATCATATCCGGCAGCTCCCCCGAAGCCAGCATGACATTCAAAGCCTGCTTCGCCTGGTTGGCTGGAGGCTGGATGAATCTCAAATTGACGCCGGTGCGCTTCTGCCATTCCTGGAAAAAAGGAACGTCTTGAAAACGCGGCTTGACGCTCGCCGCATTGCCGTTTAACTCGGCCCAGTAGGTCAATGTCTCGCCTGATGCCGGCGATTGCTGTTCCTCCTTCTTCCGGGCCGTTGAATGTTGTCCGTTATGGCCCGTTTGCTTGCAGCCGGCCAGACAGCTTAGCGAAACAGCGGTAATCAGGAGGATGGCAATTATGCGGTAGTTCTTCATTGTGATATCCCCCTAGTTCATTTCCTTGTATTTGCCCGGCGTTATGCCTTCGTACTTTTTGAATACACGGATAAACGTTGCGGCATCGTTGTATCCAACCGCGCGCGATACGTCGCTTACGGATTCCTGAAGCACCGTCATCCGCCGCTTGGCCTCGGCAATCCGGTATTTATGCAAATAGTCCAGCAGCCCTTCGCCTGTCTGCGTCTTGAACAGCTTGGACAAGTAGCTGCCCTTCAAATCGAAATGCTCGCCAATCGTATTAACGTTCATATTGGAATCGCCGTAATTCTCCCCAATGTATCCGGCCACGCGGGCCGACAAATCGCGGATGGACTCGGCACGCTCATGCGTCATATTGGATTCGAGCCTTGCGGAAGCGAAAGCGCATACATCCCTTAACAAAGAATGAAGCTCCTGCCGCATCTCCTGGACCGTGTCGCAAGCCATAATGCCATTCATCCAATTCGGATTATCGTTCAGCACGCTGCCCTTGCCGTCGCCAAGCTCGTTAATAGCCTTCACCATCGTTCCGACCAGATTAAACATAAAGCATTTGGCCAGCGTCAGATTCATCATCGGCTGCTGGAAGTTGCGGTCCGTAATCTCATTCATGAAAGCGGAAGCCTGTTCGAAATCGCCGCTCTTGATCAGATTAATCAATTGCTGCTCCGCCTGCAGCGGATAATAATAACCGAATTGAACGGCATCGGAAGGCGTCTTGCGGATATCGTCATAGGTGATGATGCCTTTTTTGCCAAGCACCATTTTATACTCCATCGCATCTACCGCTTCGCTATAAGCCGCTGCAATCCCCGTCAAAGTGCTATGCCTGCCGCTGATCGCCACCGTAAGATCCATATCGTAACGCTTCAGGAAGCGCTGCGCTTCGGTCGCGATCTCATGCAAATCCTTCTTGTATTGCTCTTCGTCCCCGCTTCCGCAGGTCAAATTCACGAGGCAGACCATCATGTCGTCCATTTCCGCCACGTAGCCCGCATGATCGTAACGTCCGGCAAGCTCCTCCACGACATTGCTGATAATGAATTGAAGGAATCTTCTCCGTTCATTATCGTCAATGCCCGGCAGCTTCTCGTAAAGGCTTTCATCATTCTCGATAACAAATAAAATAACCGCGTAATCATCCGAGATTTGCTCCATGCGGTACGTCTTGAAGGCTTCCTCGTAAGGAATAGGCGAATCCAGCCGACCCTTTAGCAGCCTGCTGAGCATATTCGACCGCAGCACGTTGTGATGCATCTGGAGCTGCATGGCGATTTTGTCCTTCTCGCTTCGCGTCCGGCTGACCGCCCGCTGAATGAAATTCAGCTCGTTCCATTCCGCATGCTCTTCATCGTTATTTTTGTCGGTTAACGACTCTACAAGCTTCTGGATCGGCGAATAGTTGCGGCGCATAAAGAACCAGGTAAGCACGCCTGCGCCCATCACGCTGATCAGTACGCTCACCAGCGTCAGCTTCCGGACATATTCGGCCTTCTGCCAATAAATGCTGCTAGGGATCACCAGCGCATACTTCAGATCCGATACGGATGATTGCAGGTAAAAGATTTCCGAATCTCCCGATTTCATCGAGGTCGGCATCTCTTCGCCGCCGCTCCGAACCTTCTGCAAGATAACCTCTTCGCCCTGCTTCTTCGGCAGATTGGACAGCAGCACCTCGTTATTCCGGTTCAGAATGAGAACGTACCCTCCGCTGAAGCCGGAGATGCTCTTGATGGCATTCTGGAATCTGGCCAAATCCGACATCACGACTACCGTGCCTGCTTGCCTGCCGTTCAGATCTTTAGGCAAATGAGTAATGTAAGCGATTGAAGACTGCGTAGCACCCGCATCCATAAGCGGCAGCAGCGTAAACTGGTTATGCTCCGAAGTCTCTACGGCAGCCAGCCAATCTTCATAACTCATCTGGCCGGTGTCGTGAAGGGTGGCAAAGGCCGTCTTCATATCGCGGACATTTCCGGAGCGCAATACCGCATGCTCCCGCTCCCAGGTGACGTAAAACTCATCTATCGAAGCATAAGAAGTCTGATAGGTTTGAAATTCCTTCACGAGCTGATAAGCATCGAATTGCGCATCCGCTTCCGTTCTGCTCGAATACATCAAGGTTTGAAGCCTTGCATTCCAGGTCAGCTCCATGGTTAGGCGCTTCATCTGGTCCACCTGATTATCGATGGTATAGCCAACCTGCTTGAGCAGCGAATCATTGGCACGGTGAATCTCGCTTCGAAGCGCCGCGCTCGACTGCGAATATACAATTAAGCTGATTAGTATCGGTACGAATAATACCGCGCAATAGGAAATCAGCCACGTTACGATGATGCTTTTCCGTTTCTGCCATATGGATCGAATATTCAAACCAAGATCTCCTCGCCTGTACGTAAATGTTAAGGTTGCTCATGTTGTTTGCCAGCTTTAGAACCTTATTATACGCATACAAAAGGCGCCAGAGGAAGTTGCAATATGTGCAAAACGATTGACGATAGCTCTACTGGAGCCCCAAAAACAGCACAAATAGCCCATTGGAATCATCCAATCGGGCTATTTGCCATCATACGATATCCGGTATTAGAACATGCGCTGCTTCCAGCCGTTCAGCTTCGCGATGGCTTCGACGAAGAAATAGTCTCCGTAGATAAGAGACACATCCACGTTCTGCCCAGCCGGTTTATGGCCGGTGCCATGCTTCAGAATCGCCTCATGCGAAGGTTCGGTCCATGTGCCGTAATTCGAATAAAGCGACGCCAGAATGCGCTCTGCCGCTTCGCGGTAGATACGTCCTTCCTTCTCTGCCAGCAGAGCGGCCAATTCGATCAGGCCCGAAGCGGCAATCGCTCCGGCCGACGTATCGCGCGGCTCTTCGTCCATCTGCTCCGACGCGCGGAAATCCCAGTGAGGAACATGATCGTCCGGCAGATTCGCGATAAAATAATGCGCAACGCGCTGCGCCGCCCGCAAATATTCGATATTGCCGGTATAACGGAAAGTGTTCGCCATTCCGTACAAGGCCCAAGAAGCGCCGCGGCTCCAGCCGGAATTCGGCGCTGCCCCTTGCCCGCCGCGCACTTGGTCGAATTCGCCCGTCTCCGGATCGAAGCAGACAATATGGTTCACCGAACCGTCCTCGCGGATAAAATGTTTCAATACCGTATCCGCATGCGCGCTGGCTATATGCGCAAAGCGCGAATCTCCGCTCTCGGCCGATGCCCAGTACAAAAGCGACAGATTCATGCACGTATCGATAATCGACCAGCCATGCATGTCGCCGTTCCAGGCGCGGATAAAACGCCCGTTCAGATTAAAGCGTCCCGCCATAAAATTCGCGGCAAACAAGCCGCGGCGCAACGCGTCTTTGTCTCCGGTAATCCGGTATTTCGCAACCGCCGTCGGCAGGAAGTGGAAGCCTACGTCATGGTCGAAGGAGTTCGGCCGGAGCATTTGCGCTTCCAGCCGCTCATCCCAGCTCCAGGCAGCCTCTTTATATTTCTCGTTGCCGGTCGTTTCGTTCATCAGCCACAGAATGCCCGGCCAGAAACCCGAAGTCCACCAGTCGATTCTTTGATCATCGTAAATGCCGTCCGCCTTGGCCGCGTGCGGGGATTTCTCCCCGATTTGAACGATCATGCGGTCTACCTTCTCTTCAAGCTGCTTCCAAATGCGCTTAACATCCAATTTGCTTTGAGTCGAGCTTGCTTGCATGTTCCCTGCCTCCCGGATTATTCTCTTGGACTATGAAATAAATCAGCCTTTAACCGAGCCTACCATAACGCCTTTGACGAAAAAGCGCTGCACAAACGGATAGACGCATAGAATCGGAACCGTAGCCACCATAATAGTCGCGTATTTAATCGTTTCGCCAATCTGGAACCGGTCTCCTGCCGATGCGCCCGATGCCATGCTGTCCGTCGAGTTCGCAATGAGAATCTCGCGTAGCACCAGCTGCAGCGGGAACAGCTCGCGGCTGCGGATAAAGATCGAGGCGTAGAACCAGCCGTTCCATTTGTCTACCGCATAATACAGAATCATAACCGCGATAACCGGCATCGAGAGAGGAATGATAATCCGGAACAAAATCGTAAAGTGGTTGGCTCCGTCGATTTTGGCCGATTCCTCCAGCGCTTCCGGAATGCCTTTAAACGCCGTACGCATAATGATCAGGTTAAACGTGCTGATCGCAAACGGAACAATCGTTGCCCATAACGTATTCAAGAGGCCTACGCCTTTTACAACGAGGTATAGCGGAATAAGGCCGCCGCTGAAAAACATCGTTAGCAAAATCATGCCCATGAACAGATTGTTCAACATGACATCCCGACGGGATAAGACATACGCGCCCAGCGCGGTCATAATCAGGTTGAGAACCGTACCGCATACGAGAATAAACAGCGTATTTTTGTAACCGGTCGTAATGCCCGGATTTTTGAACACGCTCGTATACGCATCCAAGCTTAATCCTAATGGATGCCATAAGATGCCTTTATTGGCTACAAGCTGCCCCGCGTCGCTGAAGGAAGCGAACAAAACGTACAACAGCGGATACAACGTCGACACGATGAGGAGGATCAGGACGGCGTATACAACGACATCGAACACTCTCTCGGATAAAGTCGCCTTCATTTGCATGGATTCTCACCTCACCATAGACTGCTTTTATTCACCTTGCGGCTGATGTAATTGGCGGTAACGAGCAAGGCAAGGTTAACAACGGAGTTGAACAATCCGACTGCCGAGCTGTAGCTCCATCCAAATTCCAATAAACCTTTCCGGTAGACGAAGGACGAGATCACGTCCGCCGTATTGTAGGTAACCGGATTGTACAACAGAATGATTTTCTCGAAGCCAACGTTCAGCATATTGCCCATCCGCAGGATGAACATGATCGTAATCGTCGGCAGGATGCCCGGAAGCGTAATGAAGAAGATCTGCTTTATCCGGCTTGCGCCGTCTATTCTGGCCGCTTCGTACTGCTCCTGGTCGATGCTCATCAGTGCCGCGATATAAATGATCGACTCCCAGCCGATCCGCTGCCAGATCTCCGACAAAATGTAAATCGGACGGAACAGCTCCGGCTTCTGCAGCATCGCTTGGCCGTCGTAGCCAAACAGCATAAACAATCTATTGATAATGCCGTCAGCGTTCGTAAAGTCCGTAATGATCCCGCAAATGACTACGAGGGAAATAAAGTAAGGCATGTACGTAATCGTTTGCGCTACCCGTTTGAATGTTTTGTTTCTAACCTCGTTAATGAGCAGCGCCAATATAATCGGTGCGGGGAACTCGAAGATTAACGAATACAAGCTGATGACAAGCGTATTCTTAAGGATCCGTGTAAAGTAATAGCTGCCGAAGAAATCGTGGAAATGCTTGAGGCCAACCCAATCGCTGTGCAGGATGCCTTTCATCGGGGAGTATTCCTTGAAGGCAATTAACGCCCCGTACATGGGAATATAGTGAAAAATTAGGTAATACGCGATGACGGGAAGCATCATCAGATAGAGCAGTTTGTTTAGCTTAAAATCGCGTATAAAGCGGTTTTTCCCCACATGCCTCACTCCTTATTGAGGGAGAAGGAGGGCTTTCAAGGCCCTCTCCTCTCTTGCTATCTATTAACGGCTGTTGTAACGGTCAAGCGCCGCTTGCTGAATTTCGATCGCGCGATCCAGATTGAGCGATTTCATTTTGTCCACGTATTTGGCGAACGCATCGGCCGGCTCCGTGCCCAGGATGATCTTCAGAGACATTTCGTCCACCAGCGTGTTGATATCGTTCATAATGGCCGCGTACTCGGAAGCTTCTTCCGGCGATGGCGTGATTGGCGGCAGCTGGTATTTCGCCGCGTCCGTTTTCTGCCAGGCGGTTACCGCGTCGCGCTGCGACTGAAGAGCAAAGAATTGCTCGGCATAACGTTTGTCCTGAACGAACGGACCGTTGTAGCTGCCGCGCGTATAGAGCGAGATCGCTTGCGCCGGAGCCAGCTTGTCCGGATTCTTCAGCAGAAGATCGGTATAAGTCGGGTAGCCGTCCTTCATGTTGTAGCTGACGCCTTCCGTACCGAAGTTAAAGAACAAGCCTCCTTCTTCGCTATAACCATAGTCGAGCATTTTGACAGCGAGCTCAGGATCTTTCGCTTGCGTCGTGATCGCTACCGTACCTTCGGATGCGTAAGCGGTGTTATGCTGGCCGAATTTCGGCGTGTCGCCTTTCTTCAGTACCGGGTAAGGGGCGCCGATCAGAACGGCTTTTGGATCCTTCGCTTCAACAAGCGGCTGCCATTTGCCGATACCGCCGCCGGCATTGCCGATCGAAGCGCCCGTTGCGCCGGACGCAATGTTGCCGTCAACCGATTTGGTGTCCGCCGTTGCAATGTTCTTGTCGATCAGGCCTTTCGAATACCAGTCGCGGAACAGCTCCAGGTATTGCTTGTAGCCCTCTTGCTCCGGACCAAACACGACCTTGCCGTCTTCCTGGTAGAAGCCGCGCGTTACGCCAAACGCGCCCATAAAGGCACCGTTGCCGCCGTCGTTGAAGAAGCGCGGTTTGCTGTTGAACGTAAGCGGTGCAGCAGCGCCTTTCTTCTCTTTAAATGCGGTAAGCGCCGCTGTCCAGTCGTCGATCGTCTCAGGTACAGCCAGGCCAAGCTCATCCAGCCAGTCCTTGCGGATAATCGGGCCTTGGAAGACGCGCAGATATTCGTCGCCGCGGATGAACGGAAAGGCGTAATAGCTGCCGCTGTCCGTCTTCACCATTTTGTCGATGTCCGGGTTTTCCTGCAGATACTTTTTCAGGTTAGGCGCGTATTTATCGATCAGATCATTCAGCTTGACGATATAGCCATCCTGGATCGCTTTCTCCGGACCGCCCGGGAAGTCGCCGATGAAGTTATACTCCACCATATCCGGCAGCTTGCCGGATGCGAGCATCACGTTAAACGCTTCTTTTACTTGACCGGTTGGCGGCTCCGTAAATTCGAGCGGTACGCCGGTTTTCTTCTGCCATTCCTGGAAGAACGGAATATCCTTGTGGGATTCCTTTACGCCGATCAGCTGACCGTTAATCTCGCCCCAATACGAGAGCGTCTTATCCGTCTTAATCGGATACGTTGTTGCTTCCGCCGGCTGTTCCGCCGAGCTGTTGCCGTTATTGCCCGAGTTCGAGCTGCCGCCGTTCTTATCATTATTGGAAGAACACGCTGCAAGCATTGTTCCCAGCAAAGCGATGCTGAGCGAACCTGCTACCCATTTTTTCATGACCCTACCTCCGTTTAATTGTGTAGTGAAAATGGCTACATCCACAGAGTAAAGGAGCAGGAGGAGAGTCGATATGGGCAAAAGATGCAATCAAATGGGGATTTGAGAAGGGGGAATTGAGGATTTCGCCATTTAGATTGATGGTGGGAGTGATGATTTGTACAAAGCAATGGGAGAAATCGATAAAAAGATGTCGAGGATGTGGGGGGAATGGCAGAAATGTATCTCCTTCGGTCGCTGTTGCCATCGTGAAATTTTGAATCAACTCGTTTTCAACGAGATTTCACGACTGGCAAAGGCGAGCGTTCCACTCTTCAGGAGATACATTTCCTCTATTCCTCCCTTCTCTCGGGGGAGAGGAATAATAAAGGGCTAGAGATTCGGAATGTTTCCCGAAATCTCTAGCCCTTTTAAAACCGCATCGAATTAGTACTTTTTCATCCACAGACCGCCGGGACACGGAACGAAACCGCATTCGGTATAGAACGATGCGTGTTTGGGGTCGTAGGTCAAGGTTACGATCTCAAGGCCTCAGCTCGCTAACAGATCGTTTAACTTTTGCTCCAGATCAACGAGGCCTTTCTTGGGATCCTGTCGATTGGCAATAATATTCTGAAGCTCCTCCGACAGAACGGTGTACAGAGCGGAGTATTTGTCCGTATTGGGAGCCAGCTTCACATGACGCGACGATTCCAGGAATAGCTTGCGGTACGGGAGGTTCTGGTAGTGGGAGTCGTTCTGCACCGTACTGTTGGCAGGAACATGCCCCGCTTCCCCCCAGGTAAGGCTGCCGACTTCCGAGAAATAACGGATGAAAGCCATCGCCGCAAGCTGTTTCTCCTTCGTCACGTAGGTCGGAATAACCAAGGTATGCGAGCTGCCCCATTGCTTATTTCCGCCGAACAAGGACGGGAGCTCCGTAATTCCGCTCTGAAAGGACGAATCCTTCAGATGATGACCCGCTTCCCATATTCCTCCCATCCAGAATACGGCTTGGCCGTTATGAAAGGTATCCCAAGGCGTTTTATCGTTAAGGTCGCTTAGACCGCTGGCGAACAGCTTCTGGTAGAACCGGAGCACCTCCAGCGCCTTGTCGTTATTGATCGCCGCATGCTTCATATCGGAAGTGAGCAGCTCGCCCCCGGCTTCGTAATACATATCCAGAAACGGCTCCTGGAAAAAAGGCGTATTCACCGCAAGCGGCTGTACGCCGGGCAAACGGTTCTGAAGCAAAGTAAGGAAATCCATAAACTCCTGCGGCGTTAGACGGCGGAGCTTGGAAATAACCTCGTCCTCGTCCAATCCGGCTTTAGCCAGCAAATCCTTGTTGTAATACAGCATGTGAAAATGCGTATCGATCGGAACCGCATACGTCTCCCCGTTATACACGACGCTATTTCGGTTTGTTGACTCAATATGACTGAAATCTAATCCGGCAAGCTGCGCCAGCCCGTCGAGCGGAATAATCTGCTTCGCCTTCACAAAAGGAGATACCCGGTCCGCATGGGCAACGGCCACATCGGGGCCTTTCCCGAAAGATAATGCCGTGCTTAGCCGGACGTAATATTCATTGGATTCGAGACGAAGCTGCCGGACGACGATTCCCTGCTGGGACTCGTTAAAATCTTTGATGATTTGGCCAACGTAGTCTCCTTCTCCGCCGCCGAACGGATTCCAGAACAAGATTTCGACCGGTGCTTTGGCCGATTTACGGACCGGTGCTTCCGCTTTGTCCGAACCGTCGCATCCGACCAGCAATCCCATGCATGCCACCATAACGAACAACCATGCAGAAAGCTTTTTCCCCACACTTTCACCTTCCGCAGACATATTTATTGCCCTGTTTCAGAGCTTTCTTTATTCCCTTTATTCTCCTTGACCAAGCTTCTATATTCCGAAGGGGTTGCTCCCGTAATCTTCTTGAATACTTTCGAGAAATATTTCGGGTCCTGAATGCCAACCATCTGCCCGACGTCGGCAGCTTTCATCTCACCGGCCAGCAGCGCCTTTGCTTTCTCAATCCGTACTCTCGTTACGTATTCCAGAAAGCTTTCTCCGACTTCCTTTTTAAACAGATTCGCAAAATAATTTTTGCTCAAATGAACCAAATGACTAATGGACTGCAAGGATATTTCCTGCTGGTAATGCTGTTGAATGTACTGCGTTGCTTTTATTATACTGTTCCGGTCACTGTTATAAATGCGGATCATATGCTCAAGAAGCTCCGCGAAGGCTTGGAGGAACCAGTCGCGGCTTTGCTCAATCGTCTCCAGCTTCGATAATTGGTCGAAATACTGTTTTTTCAATTGGACCACCTGCTGCTGGTCATGGGAGACATCCGGCCATATCGCCGTTAGAATCATAATCAATTCAAGGGAGATGAGCTGCACCAGATCCGGATCCTGCCGCCTGCCCAACTGATCGAATAAGCCGTTCACATAATCGTGAAGCTCCTTGGACTGCAGCCCATACAGCAAAGTATGAATATGGGATTGGCTTACCTTGATTGGCGCGCCGTCTGCTTCCTTGGCCCCGGCAAGCTCCGAATACGAGATCGCTTTCCCGATCCCGGCGAACATGCTTTGCTTGGCAGCCGCCAAAGCCTCGCCGTATGCCTTGCTTAGCTCCGTCCACTCGCTTACTCTTCCGCTTAAGCCAATCGTACACGCAAGTCCGTAAACCTGCGATAGATGGGAGATGCTCCGTTCCGCCAGCTGCTTGATCCCTTCCGAATTGACCGCCTCATGCTGCGGAACC
Organism: Paenibacillus sp. ATY16; assembly: GCF_003399985.2. Taxonomy (NCBI): domain Bacteria; kingdom Bacillati; phylum Bacillota; class Bacilli; order Caryophanales; family Paenibacillaceae; genus Paenibacillus; species Paenibacillus sp. ATY16. The sequence continues at coordinate 31,005 of NZ_NMOK02000025.1, forward strand.
GGAAGCAGGACGTTAATTTCCCCTTGTTTATCCGCAAACACAACAAAGCTTCGATCGCTTCCGATCTGTTCGAACGTTTCATGAATGACCTGCTGCTTCTCGAACAGCCCGCAGTCTCTCGTGTGAATAAGCGTGTACAGGAGATAGGCAGGCAGATGCAGGCCATTAAGCTCCGCTTCCTCCGGAATCGAACCGGCTTCACCTTCTTCCGGGCGGCTTCCTTCAATCAATCCCAGCAGCAGCTTTTCCTTCCGTGCCGGTTCAACAATAGACGCCTTTGTATGGGTTCCGGGATCCGACTCGGCCGTATCCAATGAAGCTTTAACGTTCATTAATGCTTTTTCGAAATCCCTTGGCATCATATCCGACTTGATCATATACTCCGAAACTCCGTAACGAATGGCTTTTTGGGCATATTGGAACTCTTCCAGATTGCTTAAAATAATCACTTTCATCGTAAATCCGCTGCTCCGGACTTCCTCAATGAGCTGAATCCCGTCCATAACCGGCATCTTGATATCCGTGATCAGAATATCGGGAGGTTCCCGGCGAATGAGCTCCAGTGCCTCTTTTCCGTTGGCGGCTTCGCCCGTTACTTCCAATCCTACTTTCTCCCAATCGATCATAGAGCGAATACCGTAGCGCACGATAAACTCATCCTCAACAATCATCACTCGGTACATCTGCCATAATCTCTCCTATTCCAAATACGGAAGCTTGATCGTAATCGTTGTTCCCGCTTCCGGTTCGCTTGCAATATCGATACCGTACGTTTTGCCGCTAATGAGCTTGATCCGTTCGTCCACATTCGCGAGCCCGATTCCTCCCGTCTTGCCGCCCTGCTCCTGATTCCGGAGAAGACTCCTTGCATAAGCCGGATCCATCCCTTTCCCGTTGTCGGCAATCTGAAAGCGTATACCTCCGTCCGGGCTTCTGGTACAGGAAATATCGATTTGACCCTCTTGCTCCGAATCGGAAAAAGCATGCAGGATCGCATTTTCGACAATCGGCTGGAGGATCAGCTTAGGGGTCTGCAGATGACGAACACCGTCTTCCACATAGACCTCCGTTTTGATTTTATAATTAAACCGGAATTTCTGGATTCCCAGATAACATTGCACATGCTCGATTTCCTCTTCAACGGTGACCGTCTCTTTCCCTTTATCCAAGCTGATCCGCAATAAACGGGACAGCAGGCTGACCATCTCCGCGGCGTTATTCGCCTTCTGGATAAGGGCGGTCCATTTGATAATATCGAGTGTATTATACAGGAAATGAGGATTGATCTGCGCTTGCAAAGCTTTTAGTTCCGCTGTTCTTTTCTGATTTTGCTCCTCGTACACCGTCTTCAGCAGCTCATCAATCCGGGCAACCATGTAATTGAAATTATTGCCCAATATATCAAATTCATCGCTATGCTTCTTGACCCGGAACCGAACCGTCAAATCCCCCGACATGACCTGTCTCATGAGCCGGATCATTTTCAGAATCGGATTGCTGATCGAATTTGCAAGAAAAATGGCCGTTATAATGGAGAACACGATACAGAGCAGCGCAATAATCCATATCGTCCGCAGCAGACGGTCGGAATCCTGATACAGAATCGATTCGGAGATGACGTTCACGACTATCCAGTCATTGGTGTGAAGCTTCTTGTAATTCACAATCAGCTTCTTCCCTTGTTCCTTAATAGGAAAGCGGTATTCCTCCAGGCCGGAATGAACGATCTGATTATAACCTTGTTCCCCGAGTACTTCTTTTAGATTTTTCCCGATCATGTCATTCTCGCCATAAGAAACAATCTGGCCTTGACCGTCGATCACGAAGCTTTGAATATCCCGGTTGTTGTTGGTTAAGCTTGAACCAAGCTCCTTCAGCACCTCGCCGCGGATATCCAGTACCGCTATAATCCCAACCGGACTATCGTCCGAAGTTTTGTAAATCTGCTTGGAGAGCGAGAAGACATGGACGTTTTGCGTGTTCAAGCTGTCTACATACGTATTAAGCCGAGTGGGAAACCATCTAAAATTGCTTCCGTCCTCAAGCGTATCCAAGAAACCGCTTACCTCTTCGGGCGTGCGGTTCTTCCATCGATAAATTCCTTTTAAATAATGATCCTTGGAAATAAACGATATGGATTGAATGTCCTGATTAATCGCAATAATCGTGGAAAGCTTTGTCGTGAGCGACAAGCTGTCGATATCGTAAGGCTTAGCCGGGCTTGTCTTATCCAGATCCCGCAGCATCCGGATAATCTCGCCGTTATTCACGACCTGCATCATCAGGTCTTTATAGATGCCCAGACGGGTATCGATGTTATCCGCCGTCTGCTTGAGCAGCTGCTCCGAATACTCCGTTACCTTTTCGTTAATTGTCGATTTGGAGAGAGAATACGAGATCGTCCCCATCACGATTAACGGTGTCAGGGAAAATAGAAATAAGAGCAGCATCCATTTATAGCGTATGCTGCTCTTCCATATATTCATCGAGGGCAAAAACCTTGCCCAGCCGGATTGTTTTCTCATTGTACCTCGCTGCTCCTGCCGGACATGCCGTTATTATTGGCAAACGTCTTCCCGATCATTTCATTAGCCCTTCACGCCGGACATCGCCACCCCTTGCACAATATGGCGCTGTAGAATGGCAAAGACCAGAATCGTTGGAATAGCCGCAATGCCGCTTGCCGTCATAATCATATTTAAAGACATATTATTATTCGATAAAAACGTAGGCAGTCCTGCCGACAATATCATATTTTCTTCCGAGGTAATCGTCAGATACGGCCAGAGGAAATTATTCCAGGATAAAATCAGAAAGAATATGCCCACCGATACCATCGCCGATTTCGTCAGCGGCAGGCAGATGTTCCACCAGATCCGAAAGGTCCCGCTTCCGTCAATTTGAGCGGCTTCGATATAATCCTTCGGAACGCCGTCCATAAATTGCTTGAGAAGAAGAATGCCAATCGGATTCGTAAGCCCGGGGAGTATAATAGCCCACTTATTATCGATCAGATTCAGATGCAGCGTCGTTTCGTATAACGGAATCAGAATCGCTTCGGTCGGAATAAGAAGTCCCGAGGTAATGAGGACAAATAAAAAACCTTTGCTTTTAAAAGGCATTTTGGAGAAAGAATACGCAGCCAGGGAGCTGAGCAGTATGGATAACAGCGTCGTAATGACGCCGATAACCGTGCTATTCCAGGTCCATCTGAGAATCTCGGAGCCGGTAATCACTTTCTTGTAATTGCTGAACGTCAAATCCGCGAAATGAACCCAATCGGACATGGCATATACATTCGTACCGTCCGGCTTCAAGGAGACAAGCAGCATCCAGATGAGCGGGAACACGAAAAGAACCGCCAGTACCGTTGCAATGATGTTAAGAGCCCACTTGTTCATGTTAATCCCCTCAATCCTTTCGATCCGTAAGTATAAATTGAATGACCGCAATGAGCAGCATGATGACGCAAAATACGATAGACTGCGCGGAGGCAAGACCAAACATATCTTTCTTGAAGCCCGTCACGTAAATATAACGGATCATCGTGTTCGTGGAGTCCCCCGGACCGCCGCCGGTCATAATCTGAACTTGACCGAACAATTTCAAGCAGCTGATGACCTGATAGAAGACTTGAATCTTCATGACTCTGGACAATCCCGGTATCGTAATATGCCAGAATTTGCTCCATGTTCCAGCCCCGTCGATCGTAGCTGCTTCATAATGATCCTGGGGAATTTCCTGAAGACCCGCCAGGAACAGCACCATAACGAATCCAACCGTCCACCAGTCGGTCGCAATCGTAATCGCCCACCATACGAACCGGTGATCCGTCAGCCAATTGATGTCCTGAGGCAAGCCAAGTAATCCCAGCAGGCCGTTGACCGGACCGTTCTTCGGATCAAACAGCTTCAGCCAAATAAAGCTGATTACCGAAACCGACAACACATAAGGAAGGAAATAAACGGAACGAATCAAGGTTCTCAGCCAGATGCGCTGATTAATAATGAGCGCCAGAATCAGCCCCAATATGAGTACCGTCGGAGCACAGATGAGTACAAAATAAAACGAATTCCATAAATATTTGTAGAAATCGCTATTTTCGAAAATTCGTTTATAATTGTCGAGCGCCACGTACCGCTGCATCCCTTGAATATTCCAGACATGCAGGCTGATCCAGGTGCCGCGCAGGACGGGCCACAAATAGAATAAGGCGAACGGGATCAAAAAGGGAACAATATACAGGATCGCTTTCAGCTCGGCTTTTGCTCGGTTGCCCGATACTCTTTTCTTGCGCAGTTCAATCGGTTTGGTATCCATATGTGTTTCTCCCTGCTTCTCTACGTCATTCATTTATCAAGAGTGGGCCAGGCAGTAATAACGCCGTTCCTGCCCAGCCTCCCCTTCAAGAACTATATTAGTTAGCCAAAATCTCGTTAATCTGCTTCTCCAAATCCTTCAAGCCGTCTTCCGCCGATTCGTTATGGAAAATGATGTTTTGCAGCGATTCGGCAATCGTCGTAATGATCGTCGTATAGTTATCGGTTTGCGGCGCGAATTTGACGGTCTTCTGCGCTTCGATAAAGAACTGGCGATAGGGCAGCTTATTGTATTCTTCGCTTGCCGTCACCTTGCTGTTCGCAGGCACGTGACCCGCATTACCCCAAGTCTGGCCGCCCACTTCGGAGAAGTATTTCATGAACTTGGCAGCAGCTTCTTGCTTCTCGGCAGAAACATATGACGGAATGACAAGCGTATGCGAGCTGCCCCAATGCGTCTGGCTTCCGAAAATCGCAGGCAATGGCATAGCGCCGATATGTTTCGAAGCATCTCCAAGCAGCACTCCTGCTTCCCATACCCCGCCAAACCAGAAGGCGGCTTTGCCGTTGCTAAACGTATCCCAAGGATTCTTGTCGTTAATATCCGCGTACTGCTTGGTATAAATATCATCGTAGAATTTCAATACGCTTAGTGCCTTGTCGTTGTTGATAGCCGCTTTCTTCAAATCCGGCGAGAGAATATCGCCACCGGCTTCATAGTACATATTGAGGAAAGGCTCTTGGAAATAAGGCGTGTTAACGGCCATCGCCTGCACATCCGGAACGGCTGTTTTAATTTGAGCTAACGTATTCAAATAACCTTCTGGACTTACATCATCGAGTTTAGGAGTCTCATCCTCATTTAAGAGATTCGCTTTTTTGAGAATGTCCTTATTGTAGTAGAGCATATGGAAGTGAGTGTCGAGCGGTACCGCGTAAGGCTTGCCTTCATAAGTAACGCTTGTTATATTCGATTCGCTGATCTGTCCAAGATCAAACCCGACTTTGCTTGCCAGCTCGTCAACCGGCACAATTTGCTTCGCTTTTACAAAAGGAGAAATCCGGTCGACGTGGGCTACGGCTACATCCGGTCCCTTGGAAGAGGAAAGCGCCGTGCCCAGCTTCGCGTAATATTCGTTCGATTCCAGACGCAGCTGCTTCACGATCACCTCTTGCTGCGAATCGTTAAATCCTTTAATAATCTGATCGACGAAATCCCCTTCGCCGCCGCCGAACATATTCCAGAATGTAATTTCTACCGGACTGCCGCTCTTGCCGCCAGCGTTTCCGGCATTCGTTTTGTTATCCGCGTTACCGCCGCCGTTGGACGAAGAACATCCCGTTACGGCTAGCGCAAGCGCCACTCCGGCGGTCAGCATCATTCCAGCTTTCTTCTTTGCTCTCATGTTTCGACTACCCCTCTCTTATTGGAGAAAGCGCTTCACGAAAAATGTAAGTGCTTTCTTTAATCCTTACTTTATCGCGTTTGCTTCTCCAGCCAAACCGATAAAACGCTCTATTTAGGGATACAAAAATAAGGTCTGCTAGGAGGGACGGGTAGACGATCTTACGATTGGTGTCAAAATGAAAGAAAAAAAGACCCTATCCCCAAAAAATCGGAGATGAGGGTCAATGCAACAAAAACTCACTATAGATGACGCAGCTTTTCCGGATTGGCGACCGCATAAATCGCTTCGATCTTATGATCCCGATAAGCAAAAGAATAAACATATTGAATCCCTTCATCCAAATGAAGCCGGATTCCGGGGAGCCCATTCACCATGAGGAACGAATACGTAATCTTACCCGCATGCAGGTTGATCGAATGTTGATGCAGCTTCAGCACTTGCTCAAATCCGACAACTGGCACTTGCGCCGCTCTTACTTTGCCTCCGCCGTCCGAGTAGAGCACAACATTTTCACTAACCAGTTCAAGAAGCTTCGTTGTATTTCCTTGCAAGAGCGAGTTCACGAACTCTCTAATCTTCTCCTCTGCAACGGAAACCGACGGTTGCTGGTCCGGTTCGAAATGGATGCTTTTTTTGGCGCGGTGGAAAATTTGCCTGCAATTCGTACTGCTTTTCCCGACAATATCGGCAATCTCTTCAAACGAATAATGAAAAATCTCCCGAAGAAGAAAAACCGCCCTTTCCGTTGCGCTCAGTTGCTGCAGAAGCAGAAGATAAGCCGTGGAGATCGACTCGGACCGCAAATACTTATGGGATGGGTCGTTGTCAGAAGTCCCTTTATCAATCAGGGGCTCCGGAAGCCATGGACCAACGTACATTTCCCGTTTTTTGGCAGACGAGCGCAACAGATCTAGACAACGATTCGTGACGATTTTATATAGGAATGCCCTTTCGTTTCGGATGGTCCCTGCATCAGACAGCCCGTTATAGCTTAAAAAAGCATCTTGTACGATATCTTCCGCATCCATGACGCTGCCAAGCATCCGATACGCTAACGAAAACAGCTCCGTTTTATAACGTTTATATAACTCCTCTATGCTCATAAAAGGCATTCCTCTCCTTACCCTCAAGGGAGAGCATGTATTGTACGGCTCTTTTGGCGCTTGCCGTCGCGGCATCGGCTAATACTTCACCGTGCGACGCCCATTCTCCCGCTACATATAATCCTTGTATTTCCGGGACAGCGGGTCCGGGATTCTCAAGACGTTTCATATGCATAAAGTCGTGACAAACCGTCATTTTTGGAAGGTATTGCTTCACAACCAATTGTTCCCGCCATCCCGGCTGCATCAAATCCAGCACGCCTTCCAGCTCTTGCAAATCTTTATCCGGGTCCGATTCTTTCCCTTGGTACTTAATGAGAGATATGACCTGCGCTCCATCGTCGCTTAGATAAGCCGCACGCGAATAATTGCTAAAAAGCACCGTCTGATCAATCCCGTAAGCAAATTGTTGTTTAGGCTCGGGAAGCCGCTTCAAGGCCACATCCAGGCAAGCCGCGGTGACCTCAATCGCTTGTTCTTTCCAGGTATGAAGGGCGGTTTTTTCAGCAAAGGGCACCAACTCATTGGCGATGGAAGGCGCTGTGGCAAGAATAACATGCTGCGTATCGATTGTCGTTCCGTCCGCACAAAGAACTTGCCGCACGATCCCGCCACGGGTATCGATGGATGCGACTTTGGTATTCGTTAAAAACCTTACGCCTAGACCGGATGCCTTTGTCCGCAATTCCTCGATCAATTCGCCCCAGCCACGATCCAGGTACAATGCGCCTTTAAGGGCATTCTGCAGCTGCTTCAACACAGGACCGGCGGCTGGCAAATCCGGCCCGACCACATAACTGGCGGCACGAAATAGCGAATAAAAGATATTGCGCACCATAGGATCCTGCAAATTCCCTTCTACCCATTCGCGGATGCTGATCCGGTCGAATTGACGAGTATCCGCTTTTTTAACTTTCATAAGACAGGAAGCAAACTCCATCTTTCCTTGCCAGGACAATAGCGGGGTCGTAAACAAGGATTTCATATCCGAAGGCAAGGGGCTCGCTTTCCCTTTCCAAACGCCATAAGCGAACGATGAAGGCCGTTTTCCTTGCAAGGTCAGTCCCAGTTCCCTGAAAGTCGCATACGCATCCCCCTGATACAAGGCATGCGCGCCTAGATTAAAGTAAGCACCTTTTTTCTTGTTGGTAACGGCTCGACCGCCCAATCGGCTCTGTTTTTCAATGACCACCGTTTGTTTCCCGGCTTTGGCTGCGTAAATAGCAGCGGTTAAACCCGCAATTCCTCCTCCAACCACAACCACGTCAACCTTTTGCATCATTCATCATCCCCTCGCAAATTTTACCTGTATGACGGGCAAGGGATGTGATATGTGACAAATACGCAAAAAAAATTTAAAGCTAAATGGATCGTTTTAACCTGCATTAAAATATAAATTTGACTAGTTCATCCAATTCATGAATAATACCATCCGCCTCAACATTGGGAGAAAAGGTGGAATTATACTTCCACACGGCTTTCATGCCAACCGCACGGCTGCCTCTTATATCGCTGTCCGGATGGTCGCCAACAAAAAGCGCATCCTCCGCCTTCACGCCAAGCTTGTAGAGCGCCCGCTCAAAAATAGCCGGATTCGGCTTGCGAAGCCCTTCCCATTCCGATATAAGGATCTCGTCAAAAAATGGGCTAATGCCTAGTGCTTTGAAATTATCATATTGAAACTGGCCGTAGCCGTTTGAAATTAAGGCGATTTTGGTTCCGTAGCTTTTTAAAGAGGAGAGCATCTGAATGAGATGGGGGAACCCGACGCAATGCTTTTGAAACGACTGCAAATAATCCTCTAACAGCTCTTCCCAGCGCAAGCCTGGAATTTGGAATTCTGCCAGCAGCTGCTCATACACCTTATCCTTCCATACATAGCCATGCTGATCGAGCTCAATGAACCGCTTCGTAAAAACATCCTTCGGCGCCTTCTGAAACGCCGGATAACGTTCATATTGATCATCGATAAATAAAGCCAAAGAGGCATCACGGTCGAGCAACGTTCCGTCCAGATCAAAGAGTACGGCTTTAAACCGCATGTTACCCCTCCCGAATAGATTAGTTCATGATCAGCTTGAAAAGCTGCCTGCTTCCGCCTTCCGGTCCATTCGGAACAGGCTCCTCTTGAGGCTCAAATCCAAACTTTTCGTACAGCCTTCTTGCCGGAAGTCCGCCATTCGTATCTTCGCCAAACGTAACAACCGATACCTCCGCCGGGGATTGAAAATGTTCAAGGACATGCTTCATAAGCGCGGAGGCCACCCCTTTGTTTCTTGCTTGTTCAGATACTGCCAGCCAGCCGATTTTATAGGAGGGAGCATTTTTCGTTGAGATGAGGATCCCGCCAAGCAGCTGTCCCCCGGGGAAACCGTCATTCTCCCGTATGCAAAAAGCCCTGCCCTCGCGGATATTCCGTTCAAGCGTTTGAACAAACAAAGGATCATCAACCATAGGTCCAAACAGCTCTTCCACCTCAGCAGCCAATACTAACCACTGCTTTATATCTTCTTTCTCTGCGTTTACGACTTTCACCATTCATACTCCTGTTCCTTATTTTCGCGTTGGATCAAATGAAAACAAAGAGTAATGGGAATTTCCTCGAGACATTCTCTTATTACCGCTTGCCTCAAACTCTCGGAATGCTCTTGCCCCCCGCCGGGACATAAGTAAAAGAGCCCAGCATCATCCTTATTAACGGTCAATAAAATTTTCTCGTCCTCCATAATAATAGCTTTTGCTGAGTTTCGAATAGGCTTCATTTCTTGTTTCTCGCTCCTCTATTTATCTTGTTCCAGTACGGTAATCTCTTTAGCCGTAAATTCTCTTTTTCCATTTTTCACATTCTGAGGTTTCACGGGAACGATCCGAACTACATCTTCGGTAGTCAGCTCCGGCAGCTTTATAGGCTCGCCTCGTTCGTTCTTAATGACTGTATCCTCATCTATATGTACACGGCATAAGTATCCGATATCATTAACTTGGTTTTTGCCCTTAGTTACTTCAGCCGAGCAATTAACCATTAATCCATTTGTTTCGATTGTGTCTATACGATCTTCAAACACCTTAATCTTCCCGCATGCGGCCAGAAAGCAACAAAAACAAACAACAAGCAGGATACGATATATTTTCTTCAATGTATTTCCCGCCTTCCGTTACCTTATATTAATTCTCCCGAAGAACGGATGTAACTATTTTATATCCAAAGATACACACAAGAACAAAGCCGATGGTTCCCAACATTTTATGGAGAAGACCATCAAGGATGTCTCCCCCGCTTAAAGCATTCAATAGATCGCTAACAATAAAAATATGCGGCTGAGGTAGTATCATTAGAATTACCCCAACGATAAACCCAATAAATAGATTTATGGTTCTTGACATGCCTACACTCCTTCTCCCCATCTAATAATCTCTTCGGCTACGGCTTGAGGCACCTTATCCTCATTCGTTAAAAAGTCGGAAAGCGGTTTTTTTCGCTTCTAGCTCCTCCATCCCGACGTGATTTCTTTCCAATTCTGCAGTCTTTTGAAGCTCACGAATGGAAGGTAGCGTTCCATTTGGTGCGATTGTTATTTTTAATAAAGTCCATTTAGGAAAAAGCTTATGATATAGAGATTTGGTAGTCACTGTCATATATACATGAAGCGGCTTTACCCCCACCCTGCTAACCAAATAACCTATTTGTTCTGAACCTCCTTGAAAATCCGTTACAGATTCAACTACTGCGTCAGTCGGCAATTCAAGAAGATATTCCGTTGTTGGTTCGTCTAATGAGAGAGCCATAATATTCGCTTGATTATGTTCTTGAATAATGTGCTCCAATTGTTTCTTCAATGCATGCTGTGGCGACAATGGTCCAAAACGAAGATACAGATACGCGCCTCCCATTAAAAATAAAATAACAATGGAAATAAAGGTTTTTCTCACATGATGTACCCCCGCATTTCATTTTCCTATCTTTGGAATTATCTATTAAGACGTCATGCGATAACATTTGTTGCGCATCTTCTGATCTAGAAAAAACAAAAAGAGAAAGCGCAGCTAACGCGCTTTCTCTTTTTCCCGCCCTCCCCACAAATAGCCATTAAGGGGAGACTAATTGTGGGCTTGTATGGTTTAAGGTTGGAGGGGGATGGAGGGTTTGTATCTCTGGAGGAGCGTAGCGTTCGCCTTTGCCATTCGTGAAATCTCGTTGAAAACGAGTTGATTCAGAATTTCACGATGGCAACAGCGGCCGGAAGAGATACAAACCCGTAATCCCTTGCTTTGCTATCCCTTGCCTTTAAAACTAAACAGCCTCAATCGCCTTCCCCGTAAACTGGCTATTATACAAATCCGCATAGAATCCGCCCTGCTCCAGAAGCTCCTCATGCGTACCCTGCTCGATAATCGAGCCTTGGTTCATGACAAGAATCAGGTCTGCATCGCGGATCGTCGACAGACGGTGCGCGATAACGAAGCTTGTGCGGCCTTCCATCAGATGGCCCATCGCCTTCTGGATGTAGACCTCTGTACGAGTATCGACGCTGGAGGTCGCCTCGTCGAGAATGAGAATAGACGGATCCGCAAGAATTGCCCGGGCAATAGTGAGCAGTTGCTTTTGCCCTTGCGAGATATTGGACGCCTCTTCGTTCAGAATCGTGTCGTAACCGTCCGGCAGCGTCCGGATGAAATGATCGGCATGAGCCGCTTTCGCTGCGTTAACGACATCCTCCTCCGTCGCCCCTTCCCGTCCATACGCGATATTGTCGCGAATGGTGCCGTTAAAAAGCCAGGTGTCCTGAAGCACCATTCCGAACATGCCGCGCAAATTGCTGCGCTTCAAATCCGTAATATTGACGCCGTCAATCGTAATTTTCCCGTCATTCAGCTCATAGAACCGCATAAGCAGGTTTACGAGAGTTGTTTTACCGGCACCTGTTGGACCTACGATCGCCACCGTCTGACCAGGCAGCACATTGATGTTCATGTTATCGATTAGAGTTTTATCCGCTGTATAACCGAATTTCACATGGTCAAAATGCACGGAACCGCTCGGACGAGTGATTGTTTTCGCCGGATTTGCTTCCAGTACTTCCTCTTCCTCGTCCAGAAGCTCAAAAACGCGTTCCGCTGATGCGATTGTCGACTGAATAACGTTCGAAATCGTAGCCAGCTGCGTGATTGGCCAAGTGAACTGTCTGGTGTACTGAATGAAGGCCAGGATATCCCCGACTTCAATCGCGCGTCTCGTAACAAGGATACCGCCAACGATGCTGACAAACACGTAACCGATATTTCCGATAAAGCTCATGATCGGCATAATAATGCCGGAGATGAATTGGGCGCGCCAGCCGGCATCGTACAATTGCTCATTCATCTTCTCGAACTTTTCCATGGATTCGCGTTCGCGGCCAAAAGCTTTTACGATCTTGTGACCGGTATACATCTCTTCCACGTGGCCGTTTAATTTACCAAGCTCCGCTTGCTGCTTCACGAAATATTTCTGCGAACGCTTAGCGATAACAGCCGTCGCTAGCAAGCTGATCGGAATCGTCAGGAAGACGATCAACGTCATCAGCGGGCTGATGGTGAGCATCATAATGATAATACCAACCAGCGTAATAACGGATGTAATCAGCTGCGTTAAGCTTTGCTGCAGCGTGTTGGCGATATTGTCCACGTCGTTAACGACCCGGCTTAATATTTCGCCATTGGATTTGGAGTCGAAATATTTCAGCGGCAGCCGGTTGAACTTCGCGTTCACCTGCTTGCGCAGATCGTATACGGTATTCTGGGCTACGCCCGCCATCAAATACTGCTGGATATAGCTGAACACCGAGCTGATGATATAGAGAACGACGAGAATAAGCAGAATCTGATTAATCGCGTCAAAATCGATTCCCGCCCCGCCATTTTGTTTACCAAAAAAGCCTTCGGCCAGCTTAGTCATCGCATGACCCATAATTTTCGGGCTTACGATGCTGAATACCGTACTCAAAATCGCGGTAAGCAGCACCAGCAGAAGCTTGGTTTGATGCGGCTTCAGATACGCCATTAACCGGAACAGTGTTCCTTTAAAGTTTTTCGCCTTTTGCACCGGCATCCCGAATCCGCCGGGACCGCCCATGCCCGGGCCTCTGCCAGGTCCGCCTGGAGGGCGTCCGTTTCCTTTTTGCTGGCTCATGCAATCTCCTCCTCTGACAGCTGCGACGACACGATTTCCTTGTAGACCTCGCAAGTTTGCATAAGCTCCTTATGGTTGCCGATCCCCGCAATACGTCCTTCATCAAGGACGATAATCCGGTCCGCATCCATAACCGTACTTACGCGCTGCGCGACAAGCATAACCGTGGAGTTGCCTACCTCAGACTTCAATGCCGCACGAAGCTTGGCATCCGTCTTGAAGTCCAGTGCCGAGAAGCTGTCGTCGAACACGTAAATTTCCGGCCTTCTCACCAATGCCCTCGCAATGGACAAGCGCTGCTTCTGACCGCCGGACACGTTATTGCCGCCTTGCGCGATCATGGAATCGTAACCCTGCTCCATCCGGCCGATAAACTCGGAAGCTTGCGCAATAGCAGCGGCATGAGCGACTTCCTCATCTGTTGCATCCTCCTGGCCGTAACGGATATTTTCCGCTACCGTCCCCGTGAAGAGAACCGCCTTTTGCGGAACAAAGCCGATCTTATGGCGGAGATCCTCCTGGCTCATATCTCTGACGTCCATGCCGTCAATCATAATCTGACCCGCATCTACATCATAGAAACGCGGAATCAAGCTGACGAGCGTGGATTTACCCGCACCGGTACCGCCAATGATGGCGGTGATTTCGCCAGGGCCAGCCTGGAACGAAATATCCGACAACGCAGGCTGTTCCGCGCCCGGATAGCTGAATGACACTCCGCGGAATTCCAAATAGCCTTCTTTGCCGCTGTTTTTCTTCGTTACCTCTTTATCGGACAGCGTTGGTATCATTTCGAGCACTTCATTGATACGGACAGACGATGCCTGCGCGCGCGGAATCATAATCAGCATCATCGACATCATCAGAAGCGAGAACATGATTTGCATGCCGTATTGAATAAAAGCCATCAGGGAACCGATTTGCATATTCCCGTGATCAATTCGGATACCGCCGATCGCGATAATGACAATCGTTGAAATGTTCATGATCAGCATCATCAGCGGCATAAGAATCGCCATAATTTTGTTTACGCGCACCGCCGTATCGGTCAGATCGGCGTTCGCCGCATCGAATTTCTTACTCTCATGGCTGATCCGGTCAAACGAACGGATAACGCGGATACCCGTAAGGCCTTCGCGCAGCACCAGGTTCAATTTATCGATCTTCACCTGCATCGCTTTGAACAGCGGAATCCCTTTACGCACGACCAGGAAGATCGCGCCTGCCAGCACCGGTATAACGACTACAAATACAAGCGACAGCTTGGCATCCTTCGAGATGGCCATAATAATGCCGCCGATACACATCATAGGCGCGGTAATCATCATCCGCAAAATCATGATAAGCACTTGCTGTACCTGCGTAATATCGTTTGTTGTGCGGGTAATCAGCGAAGCTGTGCCAATCTTGTCGAACTCCTGCAGCGAGAAGTTCTCGACATGCTTGAACACTTTACTGCGGACATCCCGTCCAAAGCCCATTGCGGATTTCGAGGAGAAATAGCTGGCCAATACGGAGCAGATCCCGCCCGCAGCCGCAACCAGCAGCATGAAGCCGCCGATTTTCCAAATATAAGACTTGTCGCCTACAGATACGCCTTTATCCACGATATCGGCCATCAAGGTTGGCAAATATAAATCAGACAAGGTCTGCAAAAAGACAAAGACCAAAACACCAATCACCAAAAACCGAAACGGCTTTAAATAGCGGAATAATTTCAACATTTATTAACATCATCTCCATTTGAATCGTTCAGATTCATTTGTTCGAAATAAGTCGTCGTCTGCCGGAGCAGACGAATTAATTGCTCCGTGTCATCGTCGCCCAGAAAATCAACAAGACCGTTCATCCGCTGCATAAAGCCTTGCAGCGCCTTTTTGGCGGTTAATTCGCCTTCTTCGGTCAAGGACACGCGGACCGCTCTTCTGTCTCTCGGATCCTCTTTGCGGACTATAAGCTCCATCTCTTCGAGCCGGTTAAGCAGCTGCGTGACGGTTGGTGACGTCACCTTCAGAAACTTGCTCAAATCGGATACTTTGACCCCTTCATCTTCCCCATTGCCCATACGCTTGATTACGACTAAAAGCCGCAGCTCGCTATGCTTCTGCTTCAGATCCATCGGCTGATGGTTCCAGTTCATCTTGTTGAACAGCATAAATACTTCAATTAGTCTTCGTGCTGCGGTCTCTTCTCCACCGCCGGCCATTTGATCACCTCACCCTTTAAATATGTAAGCCACTAATTATTTTAGTACTATTAATAATAGGCTACCTAATTATATTTCACTCCCCTATTACTCGTCAATTAGAAGCGACTTTTTATGAGGAGACTTTTCTGAGAGCGTTTCTAAAGAGATTCTCATTTATTTCTCATAAAGATCTCTTTCTTTACAATTCATTGATCTTTCGCTCTAATTGTAAAATTTTGTGCTGTTTCGGATATGTTATAGTAATTTCAGCGAAAGATGGAATCTGTATTCGAATGAACTTCCAAACGAAAGGAAACCATACTACCATGAAAAACACATTTAAATCCCTCAAAAAAATAATGACATTTAGCCTGGTTGCAACCATTGCTGCATCAGCTTTCACTCTTGCCACTACAACGAATCACGCAAACGCTGCAACGGAAAAAACGCTGGCCTTGATCAGCGAAGGTAAAAATTACTTAGGCGTACCTTACAAATACGGTGCCCCAGTCGGAATTACATATGCTTTTGACTGCTCGTCCTTTACGAAATTCATGTTCGCCGGCCTTGATGTTAACCTGCCTCGCACAGCAGCGGAGCAAGCGACTGTCGGAAAAAAAGTGCCAAAAACGGAACTGAGCACGGGTGATCTTGTATTCTTCCGTACGAACGGCATCAGCATCAGCCACGTGGCCATCTATGCCGGATCGAAAAAAATTCTTCACAGCTCCACTAGCCAAGGCGTTACCGTATCCGACATGTCCAGCTCCTACTGGTCCGGCAAATACGTAACTGCACGCCGTGTCGTTAACTAAATTCTAACTTGCACAATGGTTGAGCCAACAAGCTCAGCCATTTTTTTATTACAGGAAGGAAAGCTTCCCTCTCCTATGGAATTTCAATCCGTAATGGAGGTGACACTGTGGAAATTAGGATTTTGACCGAAGCCGATGCACAAGCTTACCATGAGCTTCGTCTGCAATCCCTGCTTGAAAGTCCCGAAGCGTTCCTTACCACCTACGAGATCCAGGTCGTAAGATCGCTTGCCGAGATCGCAGGTGGGCTGAAGCCGGATGAAGGGCGGTTCACGTTAGGAGCGTTTCTTGCAGGCAAGCTGGTTGGCATGGTTACATTCGTGAGAGAAAGTAAACCGAAACTATTCCACAAAGGGAATATCTACGCGATGTATGTCGCTCCGGAGGCGCGCGGTCAAGGAACTGGCAAGCGGCTGGTTACGGAGCTAATCCGTAAAGCCTCGACAATGGATGGACTCGAACAGATTAATTTAACCGTTATTTCGGAAAATGCTGCGGCAAAAGCGCTGTATGCCAGCTGCGGATTCGAGGTATTTGGCATTGAACGGAATGCCATGAAATCGCAAGGCCAGTATTGGGATGAAGAAGATATGGTGCTGAGGCTGAAGTAAGTGCAGCTGCGGCAATAAGAAAGAGGTTGTTCCCCGGGGAACAACCTCTTTCTTCTATTATATAGCGTATTATTTGCTTAATGTTTCGGTCAGTACGGGAACGATCTGCGATTTGCGTGACACAACGCCTTTCAGAAGCGCCTTGTTGCCTTCCAGAGTAACGTTGTAAGCTTGTTCGACAGCGTTAGCTTTCGCACCCAGAGTAAGAGCGATGGAATCGCTGTTCAGGATGTCGGTAACGACGAATACGAACAGATCAAGACCTTTTTTCGCGATGGTTTCGTTGATTGCCGCTTCCAGATCCGCTTGGCGAACCAGAACGTCGTTTGTGTCAACCGCGTTAACTTGAGCGATTTCTACTTTTGCGCTGCCCATCGAGAATTCTTTCGCGTCCAGCGACAGAAGCTGCCCGATTGTTTTGTCGCGGAGATCCGCGCCGGCTTTCAGCATTTCCAGACCGTAAACTTCAGCGTCAACGCCGGCGATTTCAGCCAGCTCGCGAGCTGCCGCTACGTCTTGCTCCGTGCATGTAGGCGATTTGAACAGAAGGGAGTCAGAGATAATAGCGGACAGCATCAGTCCAGCGGCCTCTTTGCTGATGGCAACGCCGTTTTCTTTGTACAGCTTGTTCAGGATTGTAGCCGTGCAGCCTACAGGCTCGGCACGGAAGTACAGAGGAGCCGCAGTTTCGAAGTTAGCGATGCGGTGGTGGTCGATAACTTCAACGACGCGAACTTGATCAATATCGGAAACGCTTTGCTGGCGCTCGTTATGGTCAACCAGAATAACGTTGTTTACTTCGCCTGCTACAGTCTCGACAAAACGCGGAGCTTCCGTCTTGAAGTAGTCCAGAGCATATTGCGTTTCGCCGTTGACTTCGCCAAGGCGTACGGCTTCAACGTTAAAACCAAGTTTCGATTTCAGTTCGGCATAGGCAATCGCGGAGCAGATCGTGTCTGTATCCGGATTTTTGTGCCCGAAGATCAATGTTTTTTCCATTGCGTGCATTCTCCTTATTTCCCAATTATAGATACCCATCTGATTATATCGCATAATGCGTCCAACTCCTACTTCTTTACACCGATTCATTCAAAATGTTCGCACTCTTCTGCGCCGCCTTCCAGCCTATAAAGCTTGCCTAATCACGGAAATCGGTGTTATAGTACGTCAATATATAGATGAAACCGCAAATAGGGATAGGAGAGGTAAGCTTATGCCATACAAAATCGCTTTCTTTGACATCGACGGCACATTATTGGATGAAGAAAAACAAATCCCGCAGGATACGATCGACGCGATTCGCGACCTGCAGGCCAGCGGGGTACCTGCTGTTATCGCAACGGGCAGAGCGCCTTACTTTTTCGCTCCGATTGCCGAGCAGCTTGGAATTGATTCTTATGTCAGCCTGAATGGCGCGTACGTCGTATACAAAGGAGAAGCCATCTACCGTCGCCCTATTCCGCGCGAAGACGTGGAAACCCTGGTCAGCCATGCTTCCGCCCACAATCATACTCTCGTGTTCGAAGGACATGATTCGTTCTACCGAAATACGGAATCCCACCCGCATGTGTTTAATTCCGTAGCATCGCTGCGCGTTGCGCAGCCGGGCTTTGATCCGGACTTCTGGCAGAAGGAAGACGTCTACCAGATCTTCTTGCATTGTACCGCGGACGAAGAGCATCTGTACGGAGAAGCTAATCCGGGACTTCGCTTTATCCGCTGGCATGACACCGCGATGGACGTGCTTACCGTTGACGGCTCCAAGGCGCAAGGGATTAAAGCGTTGCTCAAGCTGCTCAACATCGCTCCGGAAGAAGCCGTTGCGTTCGGCGACGGTCTGAACGACAAAGAAATGCTCGAGGTTGTTGGCCTTGGCATTGCGATGGGCAACTCCCATGAAGAGCTGAAGCCGTTCGCGAATTACATTACGACGCATGTAAGCGACAGCGGCATCCGCAACGGTCTCGTGCATGCCGGTCTTATCAAATAAATAGGTTCGGCCAAGCCCGCCATTGCGCGGGCTTTTATTTTTGGCGCCGTAGGTTGGCGAAACCTCCGATTATAAACTCCCGCTAATCCAACCCCCGCTGCAACACGATAATTTCCTCTTATTTCGTTATCTGCCTCCATCCGGGTACAACCGCGTATCTTATTCGCATTTTTATTCCACACTAACACAAGTACATAAGCGATTTCCGCAACCTTACTCCACGCCTTTTCCCCGGTTTTCACAATCCCATAACTTGACAACACTAAATATATTATTTATATTAATTTACAAAAAGTAACTAAGCGAAGGAGGGCTACATCATGTCCGCAAGCATCCATCCAGATACCGTTCTTGGCGCTGTAAAGCTCAAGATCAGCAATCTCGCGCAATCTCTCAGCTTCTACACCGAGGTTATCGGCCTCCGGATTCTGGAGCAGACGAGCACGACTGCCGCATTAGCCGCTGATGGCAAGACAGCTCTCATTCTGCTTGAGCAAATACCGGACGCTATTGTAGCGCCAGAGCGCAGAGGAACAACCGGGCTGTACCACTATGCCCTGCTGCTTCCCAGCCGCAAGGAGCTTGGCATCGTTCTTAAGCGGCTGATCGCTCACCGCATCCCGCTTGGCCAGGCCGATCACTTGGTCAGCGAAGCGTTATACTTATCCGATCCCGACCATAACGGAATCGAGATTTATGCCGATCGTCCAAGATCCGAATGGAAGCGCGACGTTAACGGCGATTACGTTATGGCAACCGATCCGATCGACTGGGAAGGTCTATTGCAGGAAGCCGGCGAAGAAGATATAACGACAGGTCTGCCGCCTGAAACCATCATGGGCCACGTCCATCTTCATACGGTGGGCATTCCGGAATCAAGAGCGTTCTACAACGGTCTGCTAGGCTTCGATATTGTCGGCGATTATACCCAGATGCGTGCATTATTCGTATCGGCCGGAGGCTACCATCACCATATCGGACTTAATGTATGGGCTGGCATCGGAGCTCCCGCTCCCTCTTCCCGATCAACCGGGCTAGACTATTTTACGATCGTCTATCCGGATTCCGGCGAACTCTCATCGGCCCTTGAACGGCTCCTTGCCGCAGGCATTTCCGTTGAACAGCAGGACGGCGCCGCTTTCGTCACGGATCCGTCCAGCGTACGCATTAAACTTACCACGAGACTTGTCCAACAAAACAACCGTTAAGGAGCTGCTACAATGACTGATATTATTTTTCACGGACATTCCTGTGTCCAGATTACTTCCGGCGATAACTCGCTTGTAATCGATCCTTTCCTGAGAGGAAACGAACTGGCTGTAACGAAGCCCGAAGACATCAAGGTCAACTCGGTCCTTCTCACGCATGCCCATATAGATCATATCCTGGATGCGGAGCCTATCGCCCGGGCGAACAATGCTCCGGTTGTCGCGAACGTCGAGCTTGCTACCTACATGTCCTGGAAAGGCGTTGAGACGATTGGCATGAACATAGGCGGAACCGTTGATCTTGGCTTTGCCAAAGCGAAAATGATTCAAGCGTTCCACAGCTCGGGCATTACCATCGCGGAAGAGCAGCGCATTATATACGGAGGCATGCCGGGCGGCTACATTATTACGGTGGACGGCAAGACGATTCTCCATGCCGGCGACACTGCTCTGTATGGCGATATGAAAATGATCGGAGACCGTCATAACATTGACGTTGCTCTCATCCCGATCGGCGACCACTTCACGATGGGCCCCGAGGATGCTCTCCAAGCGGCCGAATGGTTCGGCGCCAAGGTGACGATCCCGGTTCACTACAATTCCTTCCCGGTTATCCGCCAGGATGCGGAAGCCTTCGTTCAGGCTTTGGAAGCAAAAGGATTAAAAGGCCAGCTCCTCGAGCCCGGCCAGAAGCTGTCCATCTAACGCGCAAGCTGCCTTCCCTTATAGGGTCGGCAGCTTTTTTTATTTGCGGTTAATGAAATTCCTGCTAAAAACGACGATAATAAGTAGACAACAAATTTTGAACATGATAACGGGGAGCAACGCATTTATGAACGGAATCCGATTATTGCTGGCTGACGATGAGCCGCATATTATACAGTTTCTTGAGCTGGGTCTTCTGAACGAAGGGTTTGACATCCGTACCGCCGAGGACGGAGCAGCCGCCTTGCAGCTGGCCAAGGAGTTTCAGCCCCATGTCCTTATTCTCGATGTCATGATGCCGGAGCTGAACGGGTTTGAAGTTTGCCAAGCGGTCAAAGACACCGGAGCGAACGTTGCGGTCATTATGCTTACCGCGAAGGATGAGATCGAAGACCGGGTGAAGGGCTTAACGCTTGGCGCGGATGATTATGTCGTGAAGCCCTTCAGCTTCGAAGAACTGCTCGCCCGGATCAAAGCCCGGCTCCGCAACCAGTTCCCAAGCCTGCTGGGCGAGGCGACTTACGGCCCCTTCCGCGTGAACGACCTCAAGAAGGAACTGATCTACCAGGATAAGACCCTGGAGCTCTCACCCACCGAATATGAGCTGTTGAAATATATCGTGCTGAACAACGGCATTGTACTCAGCAAAGCGCAAATATTGGACAGCGTATGGGGCTACCGGTTTGGCGGGGAAGACAATATCGTCGAGGTGTACATCCGCTCCCTGCGGGACAAGCTTGGCGACAAGGAGCACCGGCTTATCCGTACGCTGCGGGGCGTCGGTTACAGGATGGATCTGTCATGAGACGCTCGCTCTTAGCCCCCCGCTCCCTCCGATTTCAGCTTCTTCAGCGCTCTCTGTTCGTCATGGCGGCTCTGCTGCTTATGATCGGAATTTTGCAGTATGTTTTGATGAAGGATTTTCAATATAAAAATAAAGCCGAAGCGCTGGAGGCCCAACTAATCTCGCTTCCCCATGATTGGTTTGGAGGCAAGCCGTTCGGCGGCGGCAGTCTCCCCGGCAGCTTGCCGCCCATGCAGCTGCCGATCCCGGCCCCGTTTTATTATCAGCCCGGCTTGTCCCTGGCCTCCATTAATCTTGAAGGCGAATTTACCGATCTGTCGCGCGATGAGGAGCTTAACGCGCCTCAATTATCGGCCGGGCAATATAAAGAGCTGCTTAAACAGCCTAATCAGCGTGGCGCTTACCGGATCTTGACGGACAAAAAAGGTACGGAGCAGCTGGTCGTCTTTCATGTTACGGGGCCTCCCGGACATCCCGACGGCATCATCCAGGCCGGAACGGATACCGCTTCTCTGAATCAAATACTGATGACTCAACTTGCGATCTTTATCGGATTGTCCGTGCTTGCGCTGGCTGCCGGCTTATGGCTCTATATTCCCCTGCTGCGCCGCACGCTTGGCCCGTTGTCGAGCGTCGTGCAAAAGGTCAGTCAGACGGATGCCGCAAATTTGAACGAAAGACTGCCCGTCAATCAAGGACAGCAGGAAATCGACCAGCTTGCCGTTGCCTTTAACGGGATGCTGGAGCGTCTGGACCTTTCCTTTGAAGCCGAACGGCAGACAACGGAACGAATGAGACGGTTTATCGCGGACGCGTCGCATGAGCTGCGCACACCGCTTACGTCTATTCATGGCTTTATCGAAGTTTTGCTGCGCGGGGCCGCTTCCAACCCGGATCAGCTTCGTTCCGCCTTAACCAGCATGCAGCTGGAATCCAAACGGATCAACAAGCTGGTCGAGGATTTGCTCCTGCTTGCCAAGCTTGATCAAGCCCCATCGCCCGAACGGATCGAGATCCGGCTGGACAAGCTTCTGCAGGAAATGGAGCCCCAGCTTCTCTTACTAGGTGGCACTCGCAGCGTTAGCCTGCACATCAATTCGGGCATTCAGGTGTCCGGGCATCCCGATCAGCTTAAGCAAGCGGTGCTGAATCTGTTCCTGAATGCCGTTCAGCATACCGATCCGGATGCCGGCAGCTTGTCCCTTAAACTATACACGGAAGCATCTGAAGCGGTTATTGCCGTGTCCGATAATGGCTCCGGTATAGCGGCGGAGCATCTGCCCCATCTATTCGAACGATTCTACAGAAGCGAATCCTCGCGAACGCGCAAAAGCGGGGGTACTGGTCTTGGCCTTGCCATTACCCAGTCCCTTGTCGCACAGCATCACGGCACCATACACGTGGACAGTATAGAAGGCTCGGGCAGCACGTTCCGGATCAGACTGCCGCTTTATCCATGAGAAAGGCTATCCCGTCATACCAAATGGCGGGATAGCCTTTTTGCCATGCGCAGGAAGACATTCAGCATTCTTTCAGCCAGCGTTAAGATTAGCATCAGACTCAGCCTATACAATTAGTTTTGTTAAGAGAATGTAAACGAAAGCAAACGTGACAGTGAAATGAGGTGTAATAATGAGCAAAATCAAATTCAGGAATGAGCTGAAATTTTTCATCAATCATCTGCAATATTTCACGATCCGCCAACGGTTGAGGAATCTGATGCAGCCCGATGAGCATGCGGGTTCAACCGGTGAATACCATATCCGAAGCTTGTATTTCGACGATTTTAGCAATACCGCCTTAAACGACAAGCTGGGCGGCTTCCGGGACAGAAAAAAGTACCGGATCCGCATCTACAACGGCCAGGACAAAGTCATTCATTTCGAAAAAAAGCTTAAACGGATGGACTACATCGCCAAGTTGAAGGAGCCGCTTACCAGAGAGATGTACAACCGCATTATGGCAGGCGATTACGAGGTTCTAAACGTGCCGGACAAGCCGCTGTTTACGGAGATCTACAATGAAATGCACGACAATCTGCTTCGTCCGAAGGTCATCGTCGATTATGTGCGCGAGCCTTATGTCTGCCATAACGGCAACGTACGGATTACATTCGATAAGGACCTGCGGACCGGGCTGCATGCGGTCGAT
This sequence comes from Paenibacillus sp. ATY16, assembly GCF_003399985.2. NCBI lineage: Bacteria > Bacillati > Bacillota > Bacilli > Caryophanales > Paenibacillaceae > Paenibacillus > Paenibacillus sp. ATY16. Next base: position 54,478 of record NZ_NMOK02000025.1, read on the forward strand.
ATTTTTGATCCCGAGCTGGCGCCCGTCAAAGCGATTGATGAAGATCTCATCATTCTGGAAGTGAAATTCGATGAGTACATCCCGGGCTACATTCAGACTGCGCTACAGCTTGAAGGCCTGAACCGCCAATCGGCGTCCAAGTACGTCATCTGCCGTAAATTTCTGAAATATAACTCGTGGGAGGATTATTAAACCAATGGATACAACAACTAACGCAACCGATACGACCAACACGTTTTCCGACCTTTTCAAAAGCTCGGTCCTCGACAATTTCAATTCGAGCATCGATATTTCGAAAATGCTGATCACGCTCGCTATCTCTTTCTTAATCGGTCTGTTTATTTACACGCTTTACAAGAGAATCTTCAGCGGGGTGTTATACTCCAAGAGCTTTAACGTCTCCCTGATCGGGATGACCATCATTACGTCCGTCGTTATTCTGGCGGTCAACTCGAACCTCGTCCTGTCCCTCGGTATGGTCGGCGCGCTCTCGATCGTTCGTTTCCGTACGCCAATCAAAGACCCGACCGACCTGATCTTCCTGTTCTGGGCGGCAGCTGCCGGTATCGTAACCGGCGCAGGCTTCTTCACTCTTGCCGTTGTTGGCTCTGTTGTTATCGGGCTTGTCCTCTTCCTGTTCGTAAAAGGCGGCAAGGTGGAAAATCCGTACCTTCTGGTTGTTCAATGCGCGAATGACGAGAGCGAAAAAGCCGTTCAGCAACAAGTCGGCAAGCTGGTTAAACGCTATAACGTGAAGCAAAAAACCGTATCCGCAGGAAATATCGAAATTACGCTGGAAGTCCGTCTGAACGATCAGGAAGGACGTTTTGTAAACGAGCTGTCGCAGATTGCCGGCGTTCGCAATGCCGTTCTGATCAGTTACAACGGAGATTACGTATCGTAAAAGACAGGATGGTGCTTAAGATGAAAGCGAAGTTTATGCTGACGCTCTTCTCCATCATTCTGATCATCGGATTAACAGGATGCGGCTCCAAGCCGGCAGCTAACAATGAGGGAGAAAGTGCTGAGAACAAAGCCGCCTCCAAGGAGGAGCAGTTTTTAGACGAAACCGTATTTCCGAAGGACAAAGTCGTCGACGTGAAAATTACGATCGATGAAGATCAGTTTCAGGACATTATCGATAATGCCAGCGCCGAGGAATATCACGCGGCGTCCGTCGATTATAACGGAGAGCATTTCGATAATGTCGGCATTCGCGCCAAGGGTAATCTAAGCCTGCGCAGCGTTGTGCAGATGGCCGATTCCGACAGGTACAGCTTCAAGATCTCTTTTGACGAATACGTGAACCAGACGCTTGGCGGCATCAGCAAAATCAACCTGAACAATAATTACAGCGATGCTTCCTATATGCGCGAATTTCTGACCTATGAGCTGGCGGAACAGATGGGCTTGCCGACTCCGAAGTTTTCGTTCGTTAACGTCTATGTCAATGACAAGCTATGGGGCTTCTACTTGGCGGTTGAACAAGTCCGGGACGAATACCTGAACCGCAATTTCGGCAACTCTTATGGCGCTTTGTATAAAGGCATTATGGGTACGGGCAGCGATCTGCTCTGGATTGACGACAAGCTTGATTCTTACCCGGGTCTTGCGCAAAAATCCAAATCATCCAATAACGACATTCTGATTGATATGCTCAAAGAGCTCAACAGCGGCACCGATCTGGAGAAATACATCAATGTCGATGATGCCTTAGGCTATATCGCCTTAAACGCTGCTACCATGAATATGGACAGCTACTTGGGCGGCAACAAGCAGAATTATTATCTGTATGAGGATGACGGCGTCTTCTCGATTCTGCCATGGGATTACAATATGGCCTTTGGCGGCATGGGAATGATGGGCGGCGGCGGAGGTTCAAGCAGTCTCTTAATCGACGAGCCTACGCAAAGCGCGGTAGCTGATCGGCCGCTAATCGCGAAGCTGCTCGCCGTGGACGAGTACAAAGAGAAGTACCATGAGATGCTTCAAAAGATCGTAGACGGTTACTTGTCAGACACGCAATTCCAGGCAAGAGTAAATGAGCTTAACACGATGATCGCCTCGTATGTCAAAGCGGATCCTTCCTCGTTCTACACGTACGAGGAGTATGAGGCGGGAGTCAAATCGTTGGTCTCGACCAATGCAAGCACGATCAGCAATATCTCGCAGCAGCTCGACGGCACGATCCCCTCTTCGGGCGACGGCTCTGGCAGCGGTGGCGGCTTTGGCGGTGGCGGTGGCATGCGCGGCGGCGGCAACCGCCAGCAAAATGCCGCTGATGCAGTCGGAAGGCAGCAAGGCGTCGCTGCAGTTCAAGGCGCGGGCGGTAATGCGGCGCAGCAAGGTGCCGCTGCACAGCAGAGCACCAATGGCGCTGCGGACAGCAAGCAAGACGCGGTACCGGCTGCCGCGCAAGGCGCGAATGGCGCCGATGCGCCGCAAGGCGGCAATATGGGCGTGCCGCCGGACGGGTTCCAAGGCGGCGACGGCATGGGATTCCCTGGCGGCGATATGGGAGCCCCGCCGGGAGATTTCCAGGGCGGAGGTATGGGTCAGCCACCGGATGGCTTCCAAGGCGGCGGCATGGGCGGCGGAGGTTTCCCCGGAATGGGCATGGGTATGGGCAACCAGCCTAAGCAGGATAACTCTAAAGAAGGCATTACGGCCGGTATTGCAATCCTTGTCTTGCTCCTGTCGTGTCTGTTCATCAAATATTTCAACCGCAGAAGATTATAAGTCATAAAAAAAAGGAGCAGGGAATCCCCCTGCTCCTTTACCTGTTCCCCAAAAAAATAATTGATAAAGAATAGAGGCAATGTATCTCCTGGAGGAGCGTAGCGTTCGCCTTTGTCATGTATTTTACCACCTTTAAATATTGTTAAAGGTAAAATACTGGCAACAGCGGCCGGAAGGAGATACATTCCGTTATTCCTAATCAAACAAATAACTATCTGCTTCGTATGATAGCAACAATTAACCACACAAACAGAATCGAAGCAATCCCGAACCCGATCTCAATCGCCGGTATATTCCACAGCAGCGTGCTCTGATGCCCCATTGACGAGCCTATAATAAGGCCAACCATAATAATGCTGAACGACAGCAGCACAATGCTGAGGCTTAACCGGTTGCTGATCTGATCCAGCTTTTTCAGCACGGCATTTAATTCGGGAATGGCAAGATCCAGCCCTAGCCTTCCCCTTCGCATCATATTAAGCACGCTCCTCAAACTGAGCGGAACATCCGAGAGCAGCTCCAGATAATCCGGGATGTCATCCACCCATTTGCGCGCGAGCCGACGCGGGTCCAGCTTCTCGATCACCAGCTTCCGGCCAAACGGCTCGGCGACGTCAAACACGCTGAAATCCGGGTCAAGCGCCGTCACTACGCCTTCCAGGGTGAGGAACGTTTTTCCCAGCAAGGTAAGCTCGGACGGAATTCGAATCCCATGGCGGAAAGCAAGCGCGAACAGCTCATTGACCGACTCCCCGATCTTTACCTGACTAAGGGGAACCTTGTAATATTTGTCCCTCATTTCGTCCACGTCAGCCCGGAGCGCCTTCCTGTCCGTAGCATCGGGGATAAAGCCCATCCCGTTAATTGCCCGGATAATCGTACTCGTGCTTTGATTGCGCAGGCCGATTACAAAGGTGGCGAAATGCTGCTTCATGTCCGGCGTAAGCCTTCCGACCATCCCGAAATCTAGAAAAGCCAGGTTCCCGTCAGGCAAAACCAGCACATTCCCCGGATGCGGATCCCCATGGAAAAAGCCGTCCACCAGCACCTGGTGAAAGATCGCTTTGGAATACCGCTCCGCTAGCTTTTTATGGTCATAGCCACCCTGCTCGAGTTGCTCGCGGTCCGACAGTTTAATCCCTTCCACGTAATCCATCGTCAGAACAAGCTTGCTCGTATACTCCCAATACACCGCCGGAATGATGATGCCGTCAAACCTGCTGCTCTGGGCGGCGAACCGCTCCGCATTGCGTGCTTCCAGCCCGTAATCAAGCTCGGCGCGAAGCGCTCTGGCAATTTCGTCGATCATGTCGCGAAGCCGGTAGCTGCGCGCCCATTCGAGACGATGCTCCGCAACCCGCGCCAGCTCCGACAAGATATCGAGATCGGTCTCGATGACCTTTTGTATAGAAGGCCGCTGTACTTTTACCGCTACCACCGTGCCGTCTATCAGCTTGGCCCGGTATACCTGCCCGATTGACGCGGAAGCCAGCGGCTCTTCGCTAAACTCTGCAAATAATTGCTCAAGCGGCGAACCCAGCTCGTCTTCAATAATATGTACGGCTTCCAAATACGAAAAAGGCTGAACATGATCCTGCAGCTGCTCCAGCTCCGCAATAATGCCGGCAGGAATCAGGTCAGGCCGTATGCTTGCCATTTGACCCAGCTTGACGAAGGTTGGACCAAGCTCCTCCAGAAACATGCGAAGCCGCTCTCCGACTCCCCGTTTGCGAATGCCCTGCCTTTCACCGCCACGCAGCGCCAGTCCCGTATCCGGCAGTCCCAAATCCTTCGCGATATACCCAAAGCCGTTGCGGACAAAAGCGACAGCGATCTCCCGATAACGCTGCAAATGACGGAATTTCGATCTTACGCTCATACATCCGCCTCAGATCAGTCCACAGGGGTTTCTTTATGCTCAAGCGCCGCCACACGCTGCTCCAGCTGCTCGTATTGCTCTCTGGTTACGTATTTCTCGCCAATGATGGATTGTACGCGTTCGCGAATCATTTCTTCAATTTTATTGCGTGTTTCTTCGCCTTTCTTGAGCAGCTCATCGACATAGACGGACGATTCCGCTTTGGTAATTTCGCCTTTTCGCACCCATTCCTCCGCCAGCTTCTCTACTTGCTCCTTGCTTGTCACCGCAAATCCAAGTCCAAACGATACGGCTCTTCCGAACAAATCCTTCATCTGTATCACATCTCCTACAGTATGGAATACATCCAGTTTATGCAACTTGACCGGATTACAGTCATTGCGCTTGTTTCAACCGACATTAAGGTAAAAAAAGGGTGAATTTACGGATAATTCTTGGCTGTATATCGCATATTAACGGTAATAAATGGTCGTCTAATTCGACTGTTTTTTAGGAGGCACTATCCATGGCTAACCGCAAATCATTATTAGTTCCGAATGCCCGCGCCGCGCTTGAACAGCTTAAGTTCGAAATCGCGCAAGAGCTTGGCATAGAGCTTCCCGCTGACGGCTACTACGGCCATATGACGACTCGCGATATGGGCTCTATCGGCGGGACGATTACCAAGCGCCTGATTCAGATGGCGGAGCAGCAAATCTCCCGCCGGTATTAGGCAAGCCGCACTATGCTTACACGACAGGGGCTAACCCAACAGCATTCGCTGTTTCAATGGGCTTAGCCCTGTTTTTTTATGATTTCCTTTGTGCGTGAACTTCCCTTTAGAGCTAAAAATCGGTAAAATGAGAAATGGCTTGTCTTATTGGACTGAACCTATAATTATGATTTTAATGAAGAAAGGATTTTACCATATGATCATTAAACCGAAATCCCGCGGCTTTATCTGCACAACCGCCCATCCGGTTGGATGCGCGGAGCAAGTGAACCGCCAAGTGGAATACGTACAGTCCCAACCGAAATTGAAAGGTCCGCGCAATGTGCTTGTTATCGGCGCATCTACGGGATACGGCCTTGCTTCCCGCATCGTTGCGGCGTTTGGCGCTGGCGCGAATACCGTTGGCGTATTTACGAGCAAAGGCGCGGAAGGCAACCGTACGGCGAAGCCGGGCTGGTACAACTCCGCTGCCTTCGAGAGGGCTGCTGCGGAATCCGGCCTGAAATCGTTCAGCCTCACCGGCGATGCATTCTCCGACGAGACCAAAGCTAGAACGATCGATCTGATCCGCACGGAGCTTGGCTCGGTTGATCTCGTCGTCTACAGCGTTGCCGCACCTCGCCGCGTTCATCCGAAGACAGGCGAAGTGTTCAACTCGGTGATCAAGCCGATTGGTCAATCCTATTCGAACAAAACCGTTAACTTCCATAACGGCGTTGTGTCCGAAGCTACGATTGAGCCGGCTACGGAAGAAGAAATCAGCCAGACGATTACCGTCATGGGCGGCGAAGACTGGCAAATGTGGATCGACGAGCTCCAAGCAGCCGGCGTGCTTGCAGAAGGCGCTACTACGATTGCTTACTCGTACATCGGTCCGGAAATTACGCATGCGGTTTACCGTGACGGCACAATCGGCCGCGCGAAAAACGATCTGGAGGCTACGGCGCATAACCTCACCGAGCAATTGTCCTCCACTGGCGGACGCGCTTATGTTGCGGTTGCCAAAGCGCTGGTTACGCAGTCCAGCTCCGCGATTCCTGTCGTGCCGCTGTACATCTCGGCGCTCTTCAAAGTAATGAAGGAAAAAGGCATTCATGAGGGCTGCATCGAGCAAATGTACCGCATGTTCGCTACCCGCCTGTATGTAGACGGCCCTACGCCGGTTGACGAAAAAGGCCTCATCCGCATGGATGACTGGGAAATGCGCGAAGACGTCCAAGCTGCGGTAGACAAGCTGTGGAGCGAAATTACCACGGAAAATGTTTACGAGCTGTCCGATCTTGAAGGCTATCGCCGCGAGTTCTTCCAGCTGTTCGGCTTCGAAACCGACGGTATCGACTACGAAGCAGACACGAATCCGGAAGTTGATATTCCAAACCTCCGCTAAGACGATAAGAGAAAACCGTAGCAGGCCAGCCTGCTACGGTTTTTTTGTTGGGTAGACTGTACTTCATTCATCCATCGCCACCGACACATATCTGCCCCTTCCCACTTCCCGCATCTTAACGATGCCGCGTATCGTTAAGCTACCGCCTGTAGCCCATTTTGGGCCAGTTTCACGCGTTCTCCCGCTTCTTAACAAATGCGTGTGCTGCATCGTTAAGCTCACCAGCATCACCCTTTTCGCCCGCCTTAACGATGCCGCGTATCGTTAAGCTTTCCGCCTGCAGCCCATTTTGGGCCGGTTTCACGCATATTCCCGCTCCCTAACGATGTGCCGCATCGTTAAGCTCACCCTCCTCGCCCTCTTCGCCCGCCTTAACGATGCCGCGTATCGTTAAGCTCACGCGTGTAGCCCATTTTGGGCCTGTTTCACCCATTCTCCCGCTCCTTAACGATGTGCCGAATCTTTAAGCTCACCTGCCCAGCCCTCTTCGCCCGCCTTAACGATACCGCGTATCGTTAAGCTAATCTCTACAAACGAAAAAGAGCAGCCCGAAGGCTGCTCCACCGCTACCGCTTATTCCTTGCTGCCGCTTAATCCGAGCTGGGCAATCAGCTCATAGGACTTCAACCGCTCCTGATGATCGTAGATCGCGCAGTTGATGATCACTTCATCCGCATCCGTCTGCTCGATGAACGCATTCAGCTTTGCTTCAACCGTCTGCGGACTGCCTTTGATCGCCGTACGAAGCTGGTTGCGCACGGCCGTCAGCTCATACGGATTCGCGAAGCCTTCGAGATCGGCCGGCGGCTGAATCTTTCTTGGCACGCCGCCTCGGATCAGATTGAGGAACTGCTGTTCCAGCGTTGTGCCAAGCCATTCCGCGTGCTCGTCCGTATCGGCTGCGATGGCGTTTACGCCAACCATCGCATACGGCTTATCCAGATAAGCCGACGGCTTGAAGCTGCTGCGGTAAATATCAAGCGCCGGCAGCGTAAAGTCCGGCGAGAAATGGCTCGCGAAGCCAAATGGCAAGCCCAGCTCACCAGCCAGCCTCGCGCTGAAATCGCTGGAGCCAAGCAGCCAGATCGGCACATTCAGGCCTTCGCCCGGCACCGCGCGTACCGCTTTCTCCGATTCCGGTCCGCGGAAGAAGCCGCGAAGCTCTTCCAGCATCGCCGGGAAATTCTCCCCGCCGTACAAATCGCGGCGCAGCGCCATCATCGTCTGGCGGTCGCTGCCCGGCGCTCGGCCAAGGCCAAGATCAATACGGCCGGGATACAACGATTCAAGCGTGCCGAATTGCTCCGCGATCACAAGCGGCGCATGGTTAGGCAGCATGATGCCGCCGGAGCCGACGCGAATGGTCGATGTACCGCCCGCAATATGGCCGATTACTAATGAAGTAGCCGAGCTTGCGATTCCCGGCATGCTATGATGCTCGGCTACCCAATAGCGGGTATAGCCCCATTTTTCCGCATGCTGGGCCAGGTCGAGACTGTTGCGCAGGGCGTCCGAGGCCGTCGAGCCTTCCACAATCGGCGCAAGATCTAATATAGACAGCTTGACGTTGCCAAGCTTTTTCGTTGTTGTCATGTCCAACTCTCCTTCTCATGAGACATCATGTCCATTATAACGAAGTTCTATCGCAACTGCTATACATTAGTAAGTGACCACTGTATCCATTCTGCCAGCTGCTTGCGCAAATAACCGTGAATTTCCGCCAATGACTGTCTGAATCTGCTTTACGAACCTCACATCTCGAGCTATAATAAAGACATAACGATTTTTGAAATAGAGTTTCACAGAATGAAACAACAAAATCGTCAACATCATTCAAGGAGGAATACCCGAACATGGCAAATCAAGACCACTATTCTGTACGGTCGAGCCTGGAAGTCGGCGGCAAATCCTATGCTTACTACAGCCTTCAAGGTCTGGAAAAACAAGGACTTGGCGACATTTCCAAACTTCCATTTTCGATTAAAGTATTGCTCGAAGGCGCTGTTCGTCAATTCGACGGCCGTGCTATCACAAAAGAGCATGTCAAACAACTCGCTGATTGGGCGGCTAACCGCGACGACAAAGAAATTCCTTTCATCCCTTCCCGTATCGTACTGCAGGACTTGACCGGCGTACCGGTTGTCGTTGACCTTGCGGCAATGCGCGAAACGGTTAAAAAAGCAGGCGGCGACCCTAAAAAAATCAACCCGCTTGTACCTGTCGATCTCGTAATCGACCACTCCGTAATGGTTGACGCATTTGGTTCCCCGGATGCGCTTGAAATCAACCAACGCATCGAGTTCGAACGGAATGCAGAGCGCTACCGTTTCTTCCGTTGGGCACAAACGGCATTCGATAACTTCCGTGCGGTTCCGCCGGATACGGGTATCGTTCACCAAGTCAACCTCGAGTACCTGGCATCCGTTGCAGCTACAAAAACCGTTGACGGCGAAACATTCGTATTCCCGGATTCCCTCGTAGGTACGGACTCCCATACAACTATGATCAACGGTCTTGGTATCGTTGGCTGGGGCGTTGGCGGTATCGAGGCTGAAGCTGGCATGCTTGGCCAACCTCTGTACTTCGTAACTCCGGAAGTTATCGGCTTCAAGCTGACTGGCAGCCTGGCAGAAGGCGCTACGGCGACTGACCTTGCCCTGACTATCACTCAAATGCTTCGTAAAAAAGGCGTTGTCGGCAAATTCGTCGAGTTCTTCGGTTCCGGCTTGTCCAACATCAGCCTTCCTGACCGTGCAACGGTTGCCAACATGGCTCCTGAGTACGGCGCAACAATCGGTTTCTTCCCGGTTGACGCGACTACACTCGACTTCCTGCGCCAAACGGGCCGCACGGAAGAGCAAATCGAGCTGGTTGAGGCTTACTACAAAGCGCAAGACATGTTCCGTACGGATGCTACTCCGGACCCTGTCTTCACGGAAGTGGTTGAACTCGACCTGTCGACGGTTGTTCCTTCCCTTGCCGGTCCTAAACGTCCGCAAGACCGTATCGAGCTGACTTCGATGAAGGACGCTTGGAACGAAATCGTTCGCAAGCCAGTCGACAAAGGCGGTTATGGCCTGACTGACGAGAAAACAGAAGAAGTCGTTACCGTTAACCACTCTAACGGCAAAGTAAGCGAAATGAAAGCTGGCGCAGTCGTTCTGGCCGCTATCACAAGCTGTACGAACACTTCCAACCCTAGCGTAATGGTAGGCGCAGGCCTTGTGGCGAAGAAAGCTGTCGCTCGCGGTCTCGTTAAGCCTGAATACGTGAAGAGCTCGCTGACTCCAGGTTCCCTGGTTGTTACCGACTACCTCGTAAAAGCTGGCCTGCTCGAGTCCCTCGAAGCACTTGGCTTCCACGTTGCTGGTTACGGCTGCGCAACATGTATCGGTAACTCCGGTCCATTGCCTGAAGACGTAAGCCAAGCAATCGCTGACAACGACATGACTGTTGCTGCCGTATTGTCCGGTAACCGTAACTTTGAAGGCCGCATCCACGCGCAAATCAAAGCGAACTACCTGGCATCGCCGCCGCTTGTTGTTGCTTACGCGCTGGCTGGTACAGTTAACATCGACTTTGCTAGCGAACCAATCGGCTTCGATCCGCAAGGCGAGCCTGTCTTCCTGAAAGACATCTGGCCAACGAACCAGGAAATCGCTGACGCGATGAGCGCTTCGCTGTCCCCGGAAATGTTCCGTGCGAAATACGAGAATGTATACACGCAAAACGAACGTTGGAACGCTATTCCGGTACCGGAAGGCGAATTGTACGAGTGGGATCCAAAATCCACTTACATCGCTAACCCGCCGTTCTTCGACAGCCTTGCTGACGGCATCCGCGACGTTGAAGACATCAAAGCAGCGAAAACTTTGCTTGCTCTCGGCGACTCGGTTACAACTGACCATATCTCGCCTGCAGGCAGTATCCGTCCAGATGCTCCAGGCGGTAAATATCTGATCGCTAACGGTGTTGAGAAGAAAGACTTCAACTCCTACGGCTCCCGCCGCGGTCATCACGAAGTTATGGTTCGCGGTACATTCGCGAACATCCGTATCCGTAACCACATGGCTCCTGGCACAGAAGGCGGCTTCTCGACTTACCAGCCTACCGGCGAAGTGACTTCCGTATACGATGCTTCGATGAAATACCAAGCGGACAAAACAAACCTGGTTGTACTCGGCGGTAAAGAGTACGGTACAGGCAGCTCCCGTGACTGGGCAGCTAAAGGTACGTTCCTCCTCGGCGTTAAAGCCGTTATTACGGAGAGCTTCGAGCGTATCCACCGTTCCAACCTGGTTGGCATGGGCGTTCTTCCGCTCCAGTTCCAAGCTGGCCAAGGCTGGCAGGCACTTGGTCTGACTGGCTTCGAAACCTTCGATATCGTTGGTCTGTCGAACGATGTTCAACCAGGAGACCTGGTTTCGGTTATCGCTACGAAAGAAGACGGTTCCCAAATCGAATTCAAAGTTATCGTACGCCTCGACTCCCTTGTGGACGTTGACTACTACCGTAACGGCGGTATCCTGCAAACGGTTCTGCGTCAAATGATTAAGAACTAATTTATTCGTTATAACAAAAAGGTGAGCCCTCGGGCTCACCTTTTTAATTTATCCCCTATTCCTTTGTGCCGGACTGATCGTGAGGCACGATAACTGTCACGGACTTCTCCGTTACGTTGCCCGCTTTGTCCGTTGCCATGTACTTGATCGTATACGTACGTCCATCCTTATTGCCGGACTTCTCCGCTCTCAGCTTAAAGTCTTGATCAAGCATACCGAATTCAGCCCCTTGAATATCCGCATTCGCTCCTTCCGCAAGCTTCTCATTGCTTGTAATGGAGCTTAATACGACCGAATCGACGCCTGACGCAAGGTCCGTGCTTTTCACAACGGCTTTTACGTCAACCAGCTTATGATTAGCCGGCCATAACTCGGTTTTATCCAGTACTACATTCAGCTCGGGCGCTGTCTTATCGATCTGAATCTTAACCGTATGCGGAGCTTCCGCATTCCCCTTATCATCTTTGCTCCAATAAATAAGGGTATGAACACCGTCCTCCGTTATTTGAACGGCAGTCCCTTTCTGCTCAGCTCCACCGTCCAACGTATAGTAGGTAGCGTTAACGCCGGAAATGCTATCGTTAGCCGTTAAGTTTACCGTCACATTATGATTAACCCAACCTGCCGGCGCATTATCGGTTGTAGCCGGAGCCGTGTTGTCGACGAGGTAAATGTTTGGAGCATCCGGCTTCTTCATTCCGTTGCCCAGGTAAAAGCTTGTATGCGGCGGCTGGTTATAGCCGGTGTTCTGCCAAGCTATGCCTAACCGGTATACCGGATCATGCATCAGCGTGCGGATCTTCTGATCCGTTACGTCCGTCGTTGTATAAATGCGAAGCGCACTGCTGTCTTCCGTTCTGACAACCACCTCTTCCCTCCAGTCACCAAGCAGATCGGCTTGCAGAGACGGGTTGCCTTTTGTTCCGTTATTGGAATACGTACCGGTAAACGTCTCTAACCGGACAAGCGAGCTATTCTCGTAGTCCCATTTGTCGATCTTCGGCACGCCATTGCCTGTTGCAGCGTTCCAATCATGATCAAGCAGCTCGCGGCTTAAATCGCCGTCCCACCAGATCGCAAAGTTGGAGGTAGGAATTTGGGTGGAAATTTTGGTGCCTTCCGCGTTAAACATAAAGCCGCTTGAGTTACTTTCCGTTGCGGCCGACTTCGTGGCGTCAATGGCCCAGGACTCTTCTCCCTCGTATCTTGGATCCACGTCCGCGGACAAGCCGCGGCCGGTATCCGCGCCAATCTGGGGCTGTCCGTATAACGGCTTCCCTGTCCGCGCGTCAATCATCGTTGCCGAATACGGAGCGCCTGTCTCCTCCTGCACCGTCCACAGCTCTAGACCGAGATGGGAAGGAATCAGATCGCCGAGATGCATGGCGTCGCCATGGCCCAGCTTCGTATTCCACAACAAAGTGCCGTCATCGTTAATAGCCGTATTGCCGGTTACGATCTCGTCCTTGCCGTCCGCATCGATATCGGCCACGCTCAGCTGATGGTTGCCTTGTCCGTAACCCGGATTCGGAGAGTCAAATTTCCACAGCTTGCTTAGTTCCCCGTCTCTCCAGTCGTACGCCACCAGTACCATCCGCGTGTAATAGCCGCGCTGCAGGATCAAGCTTGGATGCACACCGTCCAGATAAGCAATCGCTGCTCCAAAACGGTCAATCCGATTGCCGTACGTATCTCCCCAATCACCGATATTGCCTCTTGGCGGATCATAATCCTCCGTATCCAGTGCCTTGCCCGTTGCTCCTTCAAAGATCGTAAAAAACTCCGGCCCGTCAAGGACGTATCCGCTTGAATTTCGGTAATCAGCCGCTGCATCGCCAATTACGTTCCCCGTACCGTCAACCGTTCCGTCCGCGGTACGCGCGGCTACCTCTGCCTTGCCGTCTCCATCCAGGTCATACACCATCGGATGCAAATAATGGGCACCTGATCGGATATTTGGACCCATGTCGATTCTCCATAGTCGCGTACCGTCCATTTTGTACGCGTCCAGATACGTATTGCCGGTAATACCCGCTTGGGAGTTGTCCTTCGAGTTGCTTGGATCCCACTTCAATACGATTTCGTATTTGCCGTCTCCGTCCAGATCGCCTACGGATGCGTCATTCGCTCGATACGTGTAAGCTTCGCCAGCGCTAGTCACGCCATCGGCAGGCTTATCCAGCGGTACGTTCAAATAATTCGTATTCCAAGACCGTACCGACTCGGACGGCGCTTGTTCCGCACCGTTCACAACCGCCCGGATCGCATAAGACGAATCCGCCGTTCCAGACTCATCCACATAGTTTGTGCTGGATTGAACCGGAGCAGAGTTGATTTTAACCCCGTCGCGGTATACGTTAAAGCCGATATTATCCGGTTCCGTGCCAAGGAATCTCCATGAGAGGAAGACATGTCCATCCTGCTCTACGGCTACAAGTCCGCGATCCAAGTCTTCCATCTGCCGGGCCGGCAGCAGCTGCGGCTTGGCCTTCACGGTTACGGGAGCTGAATCTGTCAGCTCTTCTCCCTCATACGCGTAAACACCCTTGACGTTAAACGTATACTCCGTACCATTATCAAGGCCGTCAACAGTTGCGATATACGTTCCTTTTGGCACCGCAGCGACCAGTGTCTCCGTACCGTCTTCATTAACGATGTAGATATTGGCCTCTTTGTAATCCGGATCAATTGGAGCCTTCCAGCCTATTAGCACCTTGCCGTCATGGCCTTCCGCGGCCACATCCGTTACAACGGGAGCCTTGTCCAATTTTTTGACATTAATCGTGTAAGTACGGGCTACATCCGTATATTGCTTGGAAGCAACCGTAATGCTTACTGGCGAGGATGCACCGTTAATCGGCACGTCAATCGAGGAACCGCTTTCAACGGTTGAGCTGCCAACATTCAGTTGAACGCCTTCCGCATAGCTCGCCGTTGGCGTCACGGTCAGGACGCTTGCGGAATAAGGCACATCGATTGTGTAGTTGTTATTTGTCGGGTCAAAAGCAAAGGGAGGAGCATAATCGCCGGCTTTAAGCTGAACATTGGTCAAAGCCAGATCAAGCGCCGTGACTTTCATATTCGCCAGGTTGTACCGGCCTCCGCCCGCATTGGTGAAGAAGCCGAAGCTACTGATCCGTTCTCTGGCGCTGTAGAAATTTTCATTGGTGTTAACCGTATTGCCCGTATTTAAATCCTTGATCGATAAGGTATATTTTTTCTGCGGAATATTGTAAACGAAGGTAAACCTGTACCAATGCGTCGTGTCATACGTGACGAGGGTTGGTCCGTTCTGCATTTTGATCACGCCGCCATCCATCACCATACGGGTAACGGCTGCGTTTGTGGCGTTTACTTTCCCTTCCATCACCCAGAAGGTTCCGCCTTTGCTTGTAGGCATATTAAGGTCAAACTGCAGAATCATACCTCCTGTCTGAGGCGTAAAACGTTGACCGAAATAAGAGGAGCCGGTCAGATCATGGCTGATTGCAACGTATTGCTGATGGGTATCCGAATTGTTAACGACCTCAACAACCGGTGCCGTTCCTTCCTTCGTCCAATTGTTACCGCTTCCAATTATCAGCGCGCCAACAGGATAAGCAGAGAAATCTTCATCAACTACTGCCGTGTCTGCGGCAAGTACAGGAGTAACATGAAGCGGTATGAGCAGTGTAGAGAGTAAGCAGATAAGAAGAAGCTTTGCCAAAGGATGTCTGCGGCGTTTGGCCTGCATCATTTTCAACCTCCAATTCATAGTAACAATCATAGGTAAAGATGGGGAATCCGTCTGCTCCTCCTTTCTTATCCTCTCGACTAGTACCCGTTACCTGAATTTCACGGTATGCTTATCTTGTTGAAATTGAAATCCGAACCATGCCCATTGTAAGGGAACAACTAGGAAATCTCTATGCAATTATCAGGGATAAAGGTATAAAAATCAGTGTATTCTTCATTAAAAAAAAAAAAAAAAAACCGACATTAGAGCCTGTCCGCTCTAACGTCGGTTTTTCCGCTTTATTCGTGCGCGGCCTGAGGATGCTTCTTCTTCCATGCGTTCGTCCAAAGTCCCGCGCCGAGCACCGCAACAACCGCTATGGCGATCACGAGCCACTTGACGACCTGATTTTCTTCGAACCAAGCCTTCCACGCCGGCTCATGCGTAATCATCTTGGATGCCGTATAAGCCAGTACGGCCGAGCCAGCGTAAATGATCCATGGGAATTTGCTGAGCAGCTTGATAAACAAGGTGCTTCCCCATACCACGATCGGAATACTGATAATCAGACCTATAATGACTAACAGCGTATGTCCCTGAGCGGCGCCCGCAACGGCAATGACGTTATCGAGCCCCATTGCCGCATCCGCTATAATAATCGTCCATACGGAACCCCAAAGCGTACTCCCCGCCTTAATGTTCTCATGATCTTCTTCCTGTACAAGCAGCTTGTACGCGATCCAGAGAAGAATAACGCCGCCGGCTACAAGCAGCCAAGGGATATTAAGCAGATACACAACCAGCACGGTTGCAACGATCCGCAGCAGAATCGCCCCGCAGGTACCGTACAGGATAGCTTTCTTCTGCGTCTCCTTCGGAAGCCGCTTCGCCGCCATTCCGATCACGATCGCATTATCGCCAGCCAATATAAGATCAATAAATACAATGGACAGTAGTGTGGTCAGAAATTCAAACGGCGTCAAGTCCAATTCCCCTTCTTTCTTGCTTGATAAACCATAACATCCATCATTATAGTTTATTTTTTGCGAGGGATGTAATATTTATTGATAAAATAAAATTAATGTTAGTCATGCAAAGCCGTATGGCGTTTGTACAAATCCTCAAGCACCATGCAAGCCATCGCTTCCACTACCGGCACAACGCGCGGGCAGATGCACGGATCGTGACGTCCAAGCGTTTGAATGGTATGCTCGTTGCCTTCTTCGTCAACCGTTTGCTGCGGGAGCGAGATCGACGACGTTGGTTTAACCGCGATACGGAAAACAATATCCTGCCCCGTGCTGATACCGCCAACAATCCCGCCGGCATTATTGGTCAGGAAGCCGTTTGCGTCCATTTCATCGTTATGCTCGCTGCCGAACATCGTTGTTGCCGCAAATCCCGCGCCAAACTCGATGCCTTTAACCGCACCGATGGACAGCATCGCTTTCGCAAGCTCCGCGTCCAGCTTATCGAATGCCGGCTCGCCGATCCCCGGCTTCACGCCGCGGATAATGCATTCCACCACGCCGCCGCAGCTGTTGCCTTTAGCAGCCAGATCCTCCACGAGCGTTACCATTCTTTCCGCGGCGTTCAGATCGGCTGCGCGCATCGGATTTTTCTCGATAACGGATTCGTCAAACGTCTCGCATTTGATGCCGCCAGCTTCTTTCGTGTACGCAACGATGGATACGCCGCGGCGTTCCAGAAGCTTGCGCGCGATAGCGCCTGCAGCCACGCGGCCCGCCGTTTCGCGGCCCGATGCCCGGCCGCTTCCGCGGTGATCGCGGTGACCGTATTTTTGCACGTAAGTGAAATCGGCATGACCCGGACGGAACAGCTTGCGGTTCGCCTCGTAGTCCTTGGACTTCATGTCGGTATTGTTCAGCATAACGGCCAGCGGAGCGCCCGTTGTTTTGCCTTCGAACACGCCCGACAGGATGCGGATAATATCGTATTCTTTGCGCGGTGTCGTAACCGAGGACTGACCCGGCTTGCGTCGGTCCATCTGGACTTGAATATCCGCTTCCGTTAGCTCTACTCCCGGAGTAACGCCGTCAATAATAACGCCTACCGCCTCGCCGTGCGATTCGCCAAACGTGGTCATTTTGAAATGAGTGCCAAAGCTGCTTCCTGACATATGAAAAACCAACCTTTC
This sequence comes from Paenibacillus sp. ATY16, assembly GCF_003399985.2. Classification (NCBI taxonomy): domain Bacteria; kingdom Bacillati; phylum Bacillota; class Bacilli; order Caryophanales; family Paenibacillaceae; genus Paenibacillus; species Paenibacillus sp. ATY16. Next base: position 71,630 of record NZ_NMOK02000025.1, read on the forward strand.
TCTTTTGACTATATGGATTAATTTTATTATAATTTCAAATGTGCAATAAATGAAATCACAATTCAATAGCCTTGCAATAGAGAGGGTTTATGCCAAACAAATTAAATAACTTAGAAAGCTACCGGATTTTTTTGTACACGGCAAGGACGGGCAACTTTACGAAAGCAGCCGAAATTCTGCATGTCACCCAGCCATCGGTCAGCTATGCGATCAAGCAGCTGGAGGATTCCTTTGGCGTCAAATTATTCGACCGCGGCTCGAAAGGCGTCAAGCTTACCATTGAAGGCAAAGCGCTGCTGGACTATATCGAGCAATCCTTCCATCTTATCGAGCGCGGGGAACGCAAGCTGCTGGAGCTTGCCAACTTGCATGGAGGCGACCTTCGCATCGGAGCAAGCGGTCCGATTATCAAGCATATTCTGCTTCCTTATATAGATAAGTTTCATGCCGAGCATCCGAATGTGCGCATTCGTCTCCAACAAAGCAAGACTAACGAGATTTCCAAGCAGTTAAAGGAAGAGAATATCGATCTTGGCTTTGTCCATCTTCCGTTTGACGATCAAGAATTGGCTATTCAGCCGCTGATGTCCATTCAGGACTGTTTCCTTGTCGGCGAGGCTTATAAGGAACTGGCAGTCGATGCCGTCTCGGTCCGCGAGCTGCTTAAGCTTCCTTTATTATTGCCTACGGCAGGCAGCAGTACACGACTCTTTGTCGAGCAATGGCTGGCCGGACATGGCATCTATAAGGAACCGGACATTGAGCTGACCAGTACGGAGATGATTATCGAGTTCGCGCAGAGGGGTTACGGCACCGCGTTTCTTACCCGCCGGTTTGCCCAGCAGGAGCTGAATAACGGAACGCTGTTCGAGGTGAAATTGACGGAGGCTTTGCCTTCCCGCGCGATTGGCGTGGTTACCCGAAAAGACGCCACTTTGCCCGCCTGCTCGTCCATTTTCCTCAAAGAGGTAATGGACCAATAAATAGGCATGAAAGTTCAACAGAATGCCTTGGAATCGTTGTTGACTAAGTGATTTAAGAGTTTTAACATATAATGATAATCTTATATAATGGAGCGTTAGACATGAGCGAAAACAAACCTTACCGTATCCTTTTGTACTATAAATATGTTCACATCGACAACCCTGCCGAGCTTACCGCGGAGCATCTTCAATTCTGCAAGGATCTTGGCATTAAAGGCCGTATTCTGATCTCCGAGCAAGGCATCAACGGCACTTGCTCCGGCACGATTGAACAGACGGATGCCTACATCGAGCATATGCGCCAGAACCCGCTGTTTGCCGATATGGTGTATAAGATTGACGAGTCCGAGGGTCATGTATTCAAGAAGATCTTCGTTCGTCACAAGAAAGAGCTCGTTACCCTTCGTTACGACAAGAAGCTTGATCCAAACGTCCGCACGGGCAAGCATTTGTCGCCGAAGGAATTCCACGAGCAGCTGCAGCAAGATGACGTTATTATTATCGACGGCCGCAACGATTATGAATACGATATCGGACACTTCCGCGGCGCGATTCGCCCAACGGTAGAATCCTTCCGCGAGTTCCCCGAATGGATCCGCAAGAATCTGCCGGAAGACGCGAAGAACAAAAAGATTCTCACGTATTGCACGGGCGGAATCCGCTGCGAGACGCTGACCGGCGTTCTTCTCGAGGAAGGCTTCTCGGATGTTAATCAGCTGGAAGGCGGTATCATCACTTACGGCAAGGACGAAGAGGTAAAAGGTCATCTGTGGGATGGCAAATGTTACGTATTCGATGAGCGTATCTCCGTGCCAATCAACCGGACGGAAGAGGATATTATCGTCGGCAAATGCTATCACTGCGGCAAACCGGAAGATCGCTACATCAACTGCGCGGACGACCTCTGCCATCGCAAGCATATTTGCTGCCCCGAGTGTGAAGCGGAGCATGAGAGCTACTGCGCGCCTGAATGCAAAGTGAACGACGAAGCACGCAAATTGAAAGTTATTTCTGGTCGGTGATTAATTATGGGACTTGGGTTAGTTGTTGTTGAGGTATGTACCCGCAACGAAATGGCACTGCTGCCTCTTGAGGAGCTTGAGGAGAAATTTCCTGAAGCGGCGGTCATGCGCACGGATTGCCTCAATATGTGCAATCTATGCCGCGCAAGGCCTTATGCAATGGTGAATGAGAACCGGATTTACGCGGGCACCAAGGAAGAATGCCTCAAGCAGGTGGAAGAAGCCGTGCAAGAGGAAATCAAACAGTTTTTTGGAGAGTAAGCCAATGACCGAAAATACCGAAAATAAACCTTACCGCATACTGCTTTATTATAAATACGTGCATATCGAGAATCCCGAGCAGGTAACGGCCGAGCATCTCCGCTTCTGCAAAGAGCTTGGCATAAAGGGCCGCATTCTCATCTCCGATCAAGGCATTAACGGCACTTGCTCCGGCACGATCGAGCAGACCGATGCCTATGTGGCGTATATGAATGAACATCCATTATTTAAGGATATCACTTATAAGATCGACGAGTCCGAAGGACATGTGTTCAAAAAGCTTTTCGTCCGCCACAAGAACGAGCTTGTCACTTTGCGCTACAAGAAAAAGATGGATCCGAATGTCCTGACGGGCAAACGGCTGTCTCCGAAGGAATTTTACGAGCAGCTTCAGCAGGAAGATGTCATTATCATTGACGGCCGGAACGATTACGAATACGATATCGGCCACTTCCGCGGCGCAATCCGCCCAACGGTAGAATCGTTCCGCGAGTTTCCGGAATGGATTCGCAAGAACCTTCCGGAGGACGCGAAAAATAAGCCCATTCTGACCTACTGCACCGGCGGTATTCGCTGCGAGACGCTAACCGGCGTTCTAATGGAGGAGGGCTTTACGGACGTAGCCCAGCTGGAGGGCGGTATCGTCACTTACGGCAAGGATGAAGAAGTTAAAGGCCGATTATGGGACGGCAAATGCTACGTCTTTGATGACCGGATTTCCGTGCCGATCAATCGGACGGAAGAAGATGTCGTCATCGGCAAATGCCATCATTGCGGCAAACCGGAAGACCGCTACGTCAATTGCGCGAATGTGACCTGCGACAAGCGTCATATCTGCTGCGAGGAATGCGAAGCGGAGCATAATCGTCACTGCTCGGAAGAGTGCAAACCGCATTAATAAATGAGCGCCGCAGGATGATTCCTGCGGCGCTTCTTTCGTCTAATGCCTGATTAGATCCTCGCTGATTCCCCGGAATCAAACTTGCCTGCAATCCGCGGACCTTAACGATGCGAGGCATCGTTAAGCGCTCTGAAACTTAGATTTTCCAAGTCCTTAACGATACGCCGTATCGTTAAGCCATCATGTTACGTTACTAGCTCTTTCACCATATAAACCAGCAGCTCATCATCCACAAAGACGTCCGTGCCGGGTTTAACCTCGACATTATTGTAGGTCAGCCCGTTGCCATCCATGACGTATCCCCGTTTACCGTACAGTCGTTGGGCATTCCCGTAATCCTTATATAATCCGACGCCAAGCCCAATATACTTGAACGATTCCGATGTTTTGCGCTCCAGCTCGTCCAGCAGTTTGCTGGCGATCCCCTTTTTCCTGTACTCTTGAAATACGTTTAAATCATTTACTTCCGGTATATGCCGTTCGGCAAAATACGGGTATTTGGAATCGTAGATCAGATGACAGCAGCCCGCCAGCTCCTCACCGCAAAAGGCCATCAACGTTATTCTTTTCCCACCACGGTTCTCTTCCAAGCATCTGATATAATAATCGCCTTGCCGATACCATGGAAAATGTACGGCAAATTCCTTATTCAACATCTCGGCCTCGTCCAGGCTGGATAGCTGTCTCAGTGTAATCCTGTTAGTCATTTCAATACACCTCCGTGTAGAAATAAGACATATGGAGTATTTTACCATGAAGGTAAAAAGGCACAATAAATTCTTTTTTCAATTCGCTTGACTTAAACCAAGGTTTAAGTCGTATGATATTCCCGTCGACAACAAATTGGAGGACTCCAGATGAACTATTATTCCATTGGTGAAGCTGCTGCCAAATTAGATATACCGGAATCAACGATTCGTTACTATGAGAAAAAAGGACTTCTCCCGCTAATTGAGCGTGATCATGCGGGCAGAAGGTTATTTTCGGAAGATCAAATGACATTGCTTGGAACGGTCATGTGCTTAAAAAATACGAACATGCCCATCGATGAGATCAAGCAATATATCGATTGGGTCATTGAAGGCGCAAGCACGGTGACTCTTCGTCTTGACATGCTGAACAAGCATAAGCAGACGGTGCTGGCGCAAATGGCTTTAATGACGGAATCCCTTGAGGGAATCGAAGTGAAAATACAACGATATATCAAACAAACCCAGGAGGCGCTAATATGAAACTTACGGGAAATACGATACTCATCACAGGCGGAAGCACGGGGATTGGTCTAGCATTCGCGGAACGATTTATGAAAGCCGGAAATACGGTTATTGTTACAGGACGGCGCGAGCAAGTGCTTCAAGCCGCTCAAGACAAGCTGCCCGGCCTTATAACCAAAGCCAGCGATTTGAGCAATGAAGCCGAGCGGATCGCCCTGTATGATTGGGTGACTGCGAATTATCCGGCGACCAACGTGTTGGTTAACAATGCGGGGATTCAGCAGCGTTTCAACGTTCTAAAAGCGGATGTAAAGAACGACTGGGCGTATTTCAATAAAGAATTGACAACAAACATTGAAGCTCCCTTCCATCTTGCGATGCTGTTTGCTCCTTTTTTCGCGGAAAAAGAGGACGCGGCTATTATCAATGTGACATCCGGCCTGGCCTTTACGCCATTCGCCATTGCACCGATCTATTCGGCTACGAAGGCTGCTCTTCATTCCTTTACAATCAGCTTGAGACATCAGCTCTCGGCAACTTCCGTAGAAGTCATCGAGGTTGCCCCTCCGGCCGTTAATACCGATCTGGGCGGCGCGGGTCTCCATTTCCACGGCGAACCTCTCGATGCCTTCGCCGACGGTATCTTCCAAGGACTTGAGGAAGGCAAATCCGAGATCGGCTACGGCACCTCGGTAGACCGTCTCCGTATGTCACGCGACGATATCGATAAATACGCAGAGAATATGTATCACGCCACCAAAAACATGATCGAATAACCAACCAATCCTGCTACCCCTCAAAATCTAATTAACAAAACAAAGGAGCTGCCGCAACGGCCAGCTCCTTCTTTTTTATTCTTTTTTATTTTGAGCTACGACGGAGCTTTTGAATGATTCTGGAGAAGCTAAAAGCTTTCTGAAAGAAAGCTGCTTCGAAAGCATAGGCTTGAGTTCGCCTTTGCTCGGGGATTCCTACCTCAGAACATTACAACCAAGGAATCCCCGAGCAACAGCGATCGGAAGAACATTCAAAAGCGTAGTCGTACAGTCTCACAATTTCCTGTACTGGTTAGGCGACTGCCCCTCAAACTTCTTAAACACCTTGCTGAAATATTTATCGTCGTCATAACCGACCATCTCGGCGATCTGGGCGATCTTCAGATTCGGATTTTGCAGCAGCAGCTTCGCTTTCTCGACACGAATGCGGCCCAGGTAATCAAAAACATTCTCCCCCATCTCCTGCTTGAAGCGGCGGGAAATATATTCTCTGCTCAGATAGAATCTTTCGGAAATATCCTGAAGCGTAACCTCGCGATTATAATTCTGCTCCATGTATCTGGCAATGTCCCGCATAATGCTATGCTCTTTATTACCGCCGGCACCCGTAAGCGCAGCAAATGCAGTAAGCCCGTTAATCAACTCGCTGCGGCATAATTCCAAGGATAGTCTCCCATGCTCGTCCAGGAGTAAGAACAGCGGCAGACCAGGCTGCGGCGGTTCGGAACTTGCCGGCAATTCCTGCTTCGCGGCAAGCACCTGCCGCCATCGGCTCAGCATGGACTCGTATTCAAATCTCCACAGCTCGATCTGCTCCTGACTTATGGCTGGCAAAGCCTTGGCAGCCTCGAGGAAGCTCTCGACTGCGGTTTCAATATCCTTCTCCTTACCGCTCCATACCGCAAGCTTGAACCGCTCATCATAAGCCGAGATACTTAAAGAATTAACTCCTGCCTTGAAGCTTGGATCACTCTTATGAATGTAGCTGCTCTCCGCCAGCAAATTACGCTGTTTAAGCGCTGTACGCGCAGCTTGGTAAGATAAAGACAACCCGCTGGGAAAAGGCTGTGCCTGCCCCACTCCATAATGAAACCGCCCGTGAATCGACTTTACGATCCCTTCCGTTATGAGAGTCAGTAAAGCTTCCCATTCTGCCAGCCGGTCCCAGAGCAAAATGATAATCTCATGGTCGCTGTTCCAATACCGGAAGGCGAAGCCGCCATTTTTTTGCTTTAATATCTCGTTGCACACATTAATCAGGCAGAAAGTAAGCAGATCCCGGTTGCCGTCAAACTTCCGGGAGATCTGTGGTTCAAGCATTCCCGTGCTAAGAATAATGACTTGGCATTGCTCAACGTCTTCCAGCCCGAACTCATCTTTGAGCACGGCAGGTACATTCACTTGCCCGCCAGCCCCGGCTTCGCTGATCATCGTCGAGAACAGCTTATCCCGGTACACCGGCTTAATTTGGTTGATTTCGATGCTGCGCTGCTGATCAAGCCTGCGGGCCTGATCCTCCTGCTCCCAGCTCTGCTTCGCTTTCTGTAGAGCCTCCATCAGCTGCTCCGGGTCAATCGGCTTCAGCAAATAATCCTGACCGCCGTATTTCATCGAGCTGCGCACCAGATGGAAATCGTCGTAGCCGCTGATGACGATCGTTTTGCTTTTTCGCCCCTGCTCTTTCATCCAGGCCAGCAGCTCTACCCCATCCCGGTTCGGCATTCGCATATCGGTAATGACAATTTCCGGCTGGATATTCCCCAGCACTTCAATGGCGGAATCGCCGTTATCGGCTTCGTAAATTTCATTGATTCCGAGCTGCTCCCAATCAATCAGCAGCTTAACCGCTTCGCGCACATGCTGTTCATCGTCTACAATGAGTATTTTCATGCTCGTTCCTCCAGCTCTTGCACAGGTATTCGCAGGGTCACGGTAAATCCGCCCGCAGGCGAAGAGTCAATGCTCATTTCCGCTTCCTCGTTGTAATATAGCTTCAGCCTCATCCAGACGTTGCTGATGCCGATGCTCTTCTGCTCCTCGAGCAGCGCTCCGGTGGAACGGAATAACAGCTGTCGCAGCTCCCGCAGCTTATCCGGATCCATCCCGCTTCCGTTATCCTCAATCCGGATCGTCAGCCAGCTTCCGTCGTCGGTAACTTCCGAGAACAACCGAAGAACGCCGCTGCGCCCCGAGTTCTCATAGCCATGTTTGAAATAGTTCTCGACAAGCGGCTGCAGCAGCATTTTGGGCACCTGTACCGACAGAGAGGCCGGATCAATCTCGTAATGCACCGTCAGCTGTTCGTTGAATCTTTGCTGCTGCAGCTCAAGATACGCCTTCGCATGATTCAGCTCCATCGAGAAAGGCACAATGGACTCGCTCGTGTTCATGTTGTATCTCATCATTTTCGCAATCGAAGTGATAAGCGTGTATACCTTTGGCGCCCCGGCATGAAGAGCCAGCGTCCCGATCGACTGCAGGGCATTGTACAGAAAATGCGGATTGATCTGCGCCTGCATCGCTCTCAGCTGATTCGTCTTATTGGCAATTTCCAGCCGGTATTCGCTGTTGATCAAGTCCCGTATCGTCTGAATCATCGTATTGAATCGCCTTGCCAATATGCCGATCTCGTCCTTCCGGTCAACCGGCACCACAACGTTGAAATTCCCGGACTGCACTTGGTTGATATGCCCGATAAGCCGCTTGATCGGCTTCGTGAACTGGTAGCTGACAAGGAAGCTTGCGATAACCGCGAGCACCATAAAGATCGCGATAACCGACGTATTTATCGTCCGGATCGCCGTTGCGCTCTCGTACAAATACGAGTACGGAAGCTGCTTCACCACGACCCAGTCCATGTAATTGGTACTGAGTGTATCATAAATGACGATGCCGGAAAAAGACTGATCTTTCCATTTGATCACGCCGTTATCCTGCTTGGAAGCAAGAACCTGATTCGTCCATTTCAGCTGGTCCTGGTCTTCCTGCCCGTTCACCGAGCACACGAAATTGCGGCTCCGGTCGATAATATACAGCTGCTCTTCGGAAGACATCGTCAGTTGCCGGCAGATCTGGTTCAGCTCATCCGATTGAACGTCCATCGACAAATAACCGATCACTTCGTCGCTAGGAGTCCGGATAATCGGGCGCCGCAAAGTGAAAACGCTTTCCTCTTTGACGGCATGACTCCAATCCAAATTATAATGCGCGCTTGTATGCGTAGCCTCCACAAACGGCTTCGGATTCGAGCCATGCTCCGTTGGCCATTCCAGCGGTTGATTAATCCCTCTTCGGAAAAACCCGCGAGCCATCAGATACGTCAGCTTGCCATCCCCGATCTGCAGCTGGATTTGATGAATCCCGTTTGTAGACTGATAAATATTCAGCATATGGGCGTAAATCTGCAAATTATTTTTCTCGTCGAACATCGGTACGTTTACGTTTGGCGACTGCCCACGTTCGATCAAGGCATACAGCGAATTGGACTTGTTAATGTTCAAGTACACGTCAAGCGAGCTCTCGTTGATCTTGTCCATATAGCCCAGAATGTTGTTTTTGCCAAGCGCCAGCAGGTTCTGATTCTCGTGAATCGACTGCTGCGTCACCTTATCCTTGATGTAATAATTCGAGATAATCATCGATACCGTAATCGGAATAATCGTGACGGCGAGCAAGAGCGCCATCAGCTTCCGGTTAATACTCGTTGCGAACGCAAACATGACGTCCTACCTCCAGGTCAATATATTACACCTAACCCATCATATCTATCGGTGGTTCAAATTTCAATAACTGTTTATAGTCTAGCTATGCACCGATACTTAAAGCCGCATTACGAAGGGGGACTCCAATTGAACTTACGAAAAAGATCAAACGAATGGATACAGCAGCTTGTATTTGTCGGACCGGGCATGATCGTCTTCACGATTATCGTGCTTATTCCGTTCCTGCTTGGCTTCTACTTTTCCTTCACGGAGTGGAATGGCCTGGATCTAGACAAAGCGAAATGGATCGGCATGGATAATCTCCACCGCATCTTTACGAACGACGACAAATTTTGGGCATCCTTTAAATTTACGCTGAAGTTTACGGTCGTGACCGTAGTCGTGACCAATATTCTGGCTCTTATCCTGGGGCTTCTGTTAACCCGGCCCATGCGGGGACGCAATACGCTCCGTACGATTTTCTTCCTGCCTAACATGATTGGCGGTATTCTTCTCGGTTACATCTGGCAGTTTATTTTCACCAAAGGCTTCAAAACCATCGGCGAAATGACGGGCTGGCACTTCTTCGAGCTTCCATGGCTCGGCACGCCGGAGACCGGCTTCTGGGGACTCGTTATCGTCTTCGTCTGGCAGACAACCGGCTACATGATGGTTATTTACATCGCGGCGATCGTTGGGGTACCGAAGGACTTGATGGAAGCCGCAACGATTGACGGAGCGACCTACTTCCAAACCGTCCGCAAGGTGATCATGCCGCTTGTTATGCCGGCCATTACGGTCTGCTTGTTCCTGACGACATCCGGCGCGTTCAAAATGTTCGACCTGAACCTTTCGCTTACCAAAGGCGGTCCGGGTACTTCCACCCAATCGCTTGCTTATAACATTTATGCCGAGGCGCTGGTCAACAACCGTTACGGGCTAGGCACCGCCAAAGCCATGCTGTTCTTCTTTGCAGTCTCCATTATTGCCGTCACGCAAGTGTGGCTGACCAAACGGAAGGAGGTAGAAGCGTAAATGACAGCTTCCCGTTCCCGGCTTTGGGCCGTTGCAGCTGCAGCTACCCTGCTCGCTCTGCTTTTCATTGCTCCTTTTTACTTCGTCCTTGTCAATTCGGTAAAAGCGCTTGGCGAGATTATGGTGGACGCCGCCTCGTTCCCGGACAAGTACCTGTTCTCGAATTACTCGAAGGTATGGGATATTATTAAATTCCCGAAAGCTTTGCTGAACTCGGTCCTGATCACCGGCATCAGCGTGACTGGCATCGTAATCATCAGCGCCATGACGGGCTACCGGCTTGTCCGCAAGCCAACCGTCTTTAACAAAATCCTGTTCACGGCATTTATCTCGGCCATGATCATTCCGTTCCAGTCGGTTATGCTTCAGCTGGTACGCGTAACAAGCTTCCTGGAGCTTAGGGCCAACATGTTCGGCATTGTCGTCTGTTATCTCGGCTTTGGCTTATCGCTTTCGGTCTTCCTGTTCCACGGCTTTATCAAAAGCGTCCCGCTTGAGATCGAAGAAGCGGCGGTAGTGGACGGCTGCTCGCCGTATGGCGTGTTCTGGAAAATCGTGTTCCCGCTGCTTCGCCCGATTATCGTAACGGTTATTATCCTTAACGGCTTGTGGATCTGGAACGACTACCTGCTGCCGGTGCTGATCATCGGTTCGAACAAGGATCTCACGACAATCCCGCTTGCGATTACCCGCTTCTTCGGGCAATATACGAAGCAATGGGATCTGGCTCTTGCCGGTCTTACTATGGGGATTATGCCGATCATCGTCATGTTCCTGATGCTGCAAAAGCATATTATCGAGGGAATCTCTTCGGGATCGCTCAAAGGGTGAAATCAATATTTTGCACTTTTCACGACAAAAACGTCTGTGTTTCTTGGCTTTCAGCTTCCATATAATCAAACTTGTAAAGAGAACCGCTAAAGCTTGACAAACCATGGGGAGGTTAACGAAATGAAAAAGCTTTCTATTCTTCTCGCTGCAGCAATCCTGACATTGACCGCTGCCGGCTGCGGTAACAACAGCAACAATGGCAATAACTCGGGCTCAGAAGCAAGCAACAAGCCTTCTGAATCCGCCAATGCGACATCGGAGGCTTCTACGGCTCCTAAGAAAGACGTTAAAATCAAAGTATTCCAATTCAAAGTGGAAATTGCCGACGCGCTTAACCGCATGGCGGAAGAATATGAGAAAGAGACCGGCGTTAAAGTCGAAGTCGAAACGCATGGCGGCGGCGAAGACTACAATGCCCTGCTGAAGGCTGAAATCGCTTCCGGCTCCGAACCGGAGATCTTTAACTCCGAAGGTTATGCAGCGCTTGAAGCTTACTATGACCGTGCGACGGACTTGTCCGGCGAGCCTTGGGCGAAAGACGTCATCCCTGCTGCTGCAGGACCTGCTCAAGTAGACGGCAAGCTGCTCGGCATGCCGATGAACATCGAGGGCTACGGCATTTTCTATAACAAGGACTTGTTCGAAAAAGCCGGCATCACTACCCTTCCTAAGACATTGACTGAGCTTGAGGACGCAGCGAAAAAACTGCAAGCAGCAGGCATTACGCCGTTCTCGACAACAAACGAATGGTGGTCGATCGGTCATCACACCATCAACGTTGGTCTTGCCGAACAGCCGGATCCAATCGCCTTCATCAACGGAACAAAAGACGGCAGCGCAAACTTCAAAGACAATGATGTATTCAAGAAATGGATTAACTACGTTGACGTTGTGTTCAAATACAGCCAGAAAGACAAGCTGACAACCGACTATGCGACGCAGGTTGCGAACTTCGCATCCGGCAAAGCAGCAATGATTCAACAAGGTAACTGGATCCAAGGCGACGTGGACAAAGTAGCGAAGCTGAACGTTGGCCTGCTCCCTATTCCGATTGACGACAGCGGCAATGCTCATATCTACACGGGTCCCGCAAACTTCTGGATCGTAAACAGCAAATCCAAAAACGCCGAAGAAGCGAAAAAATTCCTGGACTGGATGGTTACTTCGGACACAGGCAAATCGTACCTGACAAAAGAATTCAAATTCATCCCCGCCCTCACTTCCATCAAGCCTACAGCGGATGAAATCGGTCAAATGGGCGTTGCCGTATCCGAGCAAGCAGCAACTGCCGGCGGCTGGCATTGGGGCCGTTACCCTGACGGCGTGCCGCAAGGCTGGGGCGCTGCCATGCAGGAGTACCAAGGCGGATCGATTGATAAAGACCAGCTCTTCGACAAGCTGGAAAAAGCGATTCAAGATATCGTAGCGAAGTAGGCGAAGAACAGGTGGTCTTGAGAAGTCCCAAGCGGACTTTTCGAGGCCGCTTTCTTTTTTGGGCCTACCGGAATTTTGAATTTGTTTGGGGAAAGGCTATAATGGGACTATCTGTATATCGAACGTAAGGAGACTAGCGGATGCAAAATGTAAAAATCTTTTCCGGTTCCTCGAACCGCCCGCTCGCGGAAGAGCTATGCCGAAAACTTGACGTTCCTCTTGGAGACATTGAAATCTCCAGACTGGCAAGCGGAGAAATCAGTCTGCGTTACATAGAGTCGATTCGCTCGGCCCATGTTTATATCATTCAATCCTTGTCTCATCCGGTGAATGAGCATCTTGTTGAACTTATGATTATGATTGATGCGGCCAAACGGGCCTCCGCAAAAACAATCAATATCATCATGCCTTATTACGGTTATGCCCGTCAGGAACGGAAATCCGCTCCGCGCGAGCCGATTTCCGCCAAGCTGGTTGCCGATGTCCTGACGACCGTTGGCGCCGACCGTCTCATTACGGTTGACCTGCATGCCGATCCGATTCAGGGCTTTTTCGAAATTCCGGTCGATCATATTACCGCCCTTGATTTGATCACCGATTATTTGAAGAGCAAAAACATTAAAAACCCTGTCGTTGTCTCGCCGGATGCCGGACGCGCAACGACCGCGGAGAAGCTTGCCAACTACATGGACTGTCCGTTCGCGATTATGATCAAGAACCGCCCTGCCCACAATACGTCGAAAATTACGCATATTATCGGCGAAGTCGAAGGCATGACGCCGATTATTATCGAGGATTTGATCGATACGGGCGGCACCATTATCAAGGTTGTGGAAGCCTTGAACAAACGCGGTGCCAACGATGCTTATATCTGCGCCACTCACGGCCTGTTCTCGGAGAACGCGCTCGAGAAGCTGACGCATCCTTTCATTAAAGAGGTCGTGATTACGGACACGATAGCGATTGACCCGAACCATTCGGAGAAGTTTGTTGTTCTGCCAATGGCGGATCTGCTGGCGAATGCTTTGCGTATCATTAATAATGGCGGATCGATAAACCGGTTGTTTAAGACGAAGCAGATGTGATATTAAAAGGCATGCTTCAGGATGGGGATTACGGAAAAGTATCGCCTTGCGGCTGCTGTTGGTCTCGTGGGATTCTGAATGAATTTGATTAGGTGTATTCCCACGAAACCAAAGGCAGACGCTCCGCTCCTCCAGGCGATACATTTCCTCCACCCCACCTTTCGCACGCACCTTTAACTTCACAAACGCTTCGTCACACCTGTTTATCGGGTGTGGGAGTGGGAATAAAACAAGAGCCCCGGAATTGGATCCGGGGCTCTTTGTTGCCTCACCAGGCTTACATAGCCCGATAGAGGCCGTACTTTTTAAGGCTGTCGCGGATTGGTTTGGTATCCTCGGCCAAGCCGCCGTCGCCGCCGTTAAGGGCGAGATCGACCTGCCAGGCGGTCAAGTCGGCAACGTTCATGGACTCCATTTCCTCTAGGCTGAAGAAGCCCGCGCCGTCTACCTCCACGCCGTCCGGACGAGGCTCGCCGTCGATGTATTCCATTTCGAATGTTATGTAGACGTCATGCACCGAATGCGGCCGGTCGCGAATGCCGATAATTTTGGACACGATCGCGCGGACGCCCGTTTCTTCCCATACCTCGCGGGCAACCGAACCTCTAATCTGCTCGAACTGTTCAATGTAGCCGCCCGGCGTTGTCCAATAGCCTTTTCCCGGTTCATGGGCACGGCGGACCAGAAGTACCTTGTTATCCTTCACGACGCATGCTCCTACGCCGATGCTGTAATTACCCCAGTGAACGAAGCTGCAGCTTGGGCAAGCCTTGCGATCCTCCCCGCCAATCTCCCTTACTTCCAGCTTATCTCCACAAGCCATGCAAAAATTAATATTTTCCATGTGGAATTTCCCCCTCCGGCAAAATGGCAAACAATATAGAGATCATTATACCTTAGCTTTGCGGACAATGGCCCTAATTTTTTATGTGAAACTAATGTACTTTTCAGCTTTGTTTAATCTTGGGAGAACATAATAACCATACTCCCTATTTGATATAGCTTGTCTCTTGGGCCCGTATCCCGAATGCGGGCCACTTTTTTATTCTAAGACAAAAAGGACCGGTACAGAACCGGTCCTTTTCTTCGTTTATTATTCAAATGGATAACGCAGTCCCCATTGCCCGCGGATTTCGTCCATGATCCGCATAAGCTGCAGGGTTTCGTCCAGCGAAATAACCTCGCTCTCAAGCTTGCCTTCACGGAGGTATTGTCCTGCCGCTTCGGCCTCATACACGTAACCGAGCGTCGTACGGTCATCCGAGAAGGTTTCTTCCGTACCGTCCGAGGCAACAAGCGTTGCGGACTTGGCATTAAAGAAGGAAGGAATCTTAATGGAGCCTTCCGTCCCCATTATGTAAGCATCGCTGCCCGAGTTCAGACGGATGGCCGAGCTCAGCAAAGCGGTCTGACCGCCTTCATAAGAGAGCAGGATGCTGTTCTCTTCGTCTACGCCAGTCTCGCCAAGATGAGCGGTGCTAAGAATCTGCTTCGGTTTTGCCCCAAATAACATGGAAGCGAAGGAGAGCGGATAAATGCCGACATCCAGCAGCGCGCCGCCAGCCAAAGCCGGTTTAAATAAACGTCCTTCCGGATTAACTCCGGTGCGGAAGCCAAAGTCTGCCTTAAGCAGCCGAACATCGCCGATACGGCCCTCTTCGATCCACTCACGGACCTTGCGGATGACGGGCAGGAACCGCGTCCACATCGCTTCCATCAAGAAGATGCGGTTTTCTCTTGCGTATTGCACAACTTCCTCTGCTTCTTTTACATTGACCGTAAAAGGCTTCTCGCATAATACCGCTTTGCCTGCGCGAAGACATTGCAGAACATGTTCCTTATGGGACGGGTGAGGAGTCGCGACATAAATAATGTCGATCTCGGCATCGTTCACCAGCTCCTCGTAGCTTCCATATGCGCGTTTCCCGCCGAATTTTCCGGCGAACTCAGCCGCCTTCTCAAGGGAGCGAGAGCCTACCGCTCTAAGCTCCGCATCCTGTGCAAAAGCCAAATCGCGGGCGAATTGGGATGCAATCCAGCCTGCGCCGAGAATGCCCCATTTGATCGTTCTATTCTCCATTATTTCCTACACCTCCAACCGCAGTATATCAGCAATCGACTCGATATGAAAGCGGTTTACGCAGATATGTCCGCGCTTAATTTTGCTGCCTGGAGATGAAAAATAAAGTAAACCAGATAAACACAAAACCTGTAATCTGCGCGCTAGTGATCACTTGGCCGAATACCGTCCAGTTCAGGAGAACGCCCACCATCGGGAAGCTCAGCTCGGCGATTGTCGCATATGAAGCTTTGATCTTGCTTAAACCTTTATAGTAGACAAGCAGGCTGACCAGCCCCGGAAGCAAAGCCTGAAGCAGCAGATTGACGATAACGGCTACCGGATCCGTTCCTTCCGCCAGCTTCCATGCTGCTCCCTCCGACCAAGTAATCACAAGCAGCAGCGGCAATGCCATCATAAATCGCAGGGAGGTAACCGTCTCGTATTTCATGCTGCCAAGCAGATAACGCCCCATAACCGTCGATCCGCCCCATAGGGCGGCCGCGCCCAGCGACAGCAGGCTGCCAACCTGGACAAATTCATGGACATGCCCAAAAGGAAGCGTAAAGCCAAAGGTCAGCAAATAGGTTCCGACAATGGCGAGACCGAGCAACGGTCCGATTTTTTTGGGCAGAAGCTCTTTCAATAGGATCCTAGCCATCACAATCGCAAAGAGAGGCTGCAGCTTCTGCAGCAGCAGAACCGCGTTAGGATTGCCGTGAACGAGGCCTTGCGTGAATAGAATCGTTGCCAGCGCCGAGCCGCCCCACGAGACAAACAGCAATGCGCCAAGCTGGCGGAGACGGACTCCGCGAAGATCCGCACGGAACTTCCATAACACCGGAGCTGCTGCGATGAACAAAATGATATGCTCCAGCAGCACAATTTGAGTAGAAGTTAATGTTTTCAGCAAAATAATGCGGAATACCGGATCCACGCCCCACAGCGCGGCTCCAAGGACAACCAGCCAAAACTCCGGACGAACGGGAGATTTGGTACGAATAAGTGGTGATGCGGTGACATTGTTCATAATAGGTACCCTTTCTGAATACAGGACGGAGCAAGCGTTACGGCTGCGCCTTCGGCTAGAAGAACGGCAGACGGTTACGCTATGCAATAAAAAGCCCCGATCCGCTTGGTTCCGCGAATCGGGGCCAACTCAAATAAACATGCGTTTGGGCGGTTTCCCGTCTACTGCAGGCTTACTTAAGCGATCTTCTATCATCCGGACTATACCGTCGGCCTTGGAGTTGCACCAAGTCAGTCCCCTTGCTGTTTGTCAGCTCAGGGAGTCGCGGGCTTTGCTATCCTCTGCCAAGCAGGGAATCACGTTTACCGCCGGTCAGGAGTTTCACCCTGCCCCGAAGATCCTTATTCCATTAAATTTTTTAAATGATTGGATTGAGTATAACGCTGTTTTTCCGAGTTGTCTAGTATGAATAGTAAGATTTATCAATCGTTTAACTACACTTTTACTTGCAGGGCTTCCCGGACAAGCGGCGCAACTTCCTTCGCCAGCAGTCGGATGGAAGACTCCACCTGGGGGGCAGGCATGCCGCCAATGTCCATCTGGGCCATAAAGCGGGAATATCCAAACAGCTTATGCTGGGCGATAATCTTCTCCGCAATCAGCTCCGGACTTCCGATCGCAAGCGCCCCCGCCAGCTTCTCGAAATCCTCCCGCGAGAGCGGCGTTCCGTTCTCCTTGCCGCCCATGAACTGGGAATAGTATACCGAATAACCGGCGTAAAATTCATCCAGCGCCTGCTCGGTAGTCTTCGCAACATAACAGTGACCGGTAATCGCCACCCTCAGCTCTTCTTCCCGGTAGCCTGCCGCGATGCCCGCTTCCTTGTAGCAGTCTACAAGATGCTTGTATTTCGACGGTTCTCCGCCGAGCAGCGCAAGTGCCATCCCTGCCCCCTGCCGACCGGCCAGAGCCGCGCTTTCCGCCGTACTGCCCACGCCGACCCAGAGCGGGATTGCCGGCTGCGCCGGACGCGGTGCAATTTCCGCATCCTCCAAAGGACTGCGAAGACGGCCGCTCCATGTAACCCGTTCCGACAGATTAAGCTGTCTCATTAATTCCAGCTTCTCGGCGAACAATTCTTTATAGTCATCCAGCTCAAAGCCAAAGAGCGGGAACGATTCGATATAAGCACCGCGGCCTGCGATAATTTCCGCACGGCCGTCAGAGATGAGGTCCAGCGTCGCAAAATCCTCGAATACCCGTACCGGGTCCGCAGTCCCTAGTACCGTAGTCGCGCTTGTAAGCCGAATGCGGGAGGTCGCCTGAGCAATTGCGGCAAGTACAACCGGTGGCGAGGATAAAGCAAAGTCCAAGCGGTGATGCTCGCCTACTCCAAATACGTCAATACCCGCTTCATCCGCAACTTTGGCTGCCCGGATAATCTCCTTCATTCGTTCTCCCGCGTTCTTGAGCCCGCCCGTACGGGGATCAACCGCAAGATCGCCTAATGTGTATATGCCAAACTCAAAATTCCCGTCATTCCCTGATGAACCCATCCGTATGTCCTCCTCAGCAATGCCATCGTGATCTAATAGTCTAATGATTGACATTGCTTCCATTCCTATTCATGTACGTAAAGTAAGTAGTATACGTATAGTAAGTGAAGTCTCTAGTAAGTAATTGTGCCTAATTCTAAAGCATACGTCAAGCTTCCCTGCAAAAAAAGAAGGTTTTCATTTATAACACGGCGATAGTACTGCTGCTAAGCTCGAACAGAATACCATTTTACAGTCTTTTTTAAACCCGTGGACAAAGAAATGGAAGGCTTCCACTGCACTTCATTTTGAAGCCTCGCAATATCAGCCCTTACGACAACCGGCTCTTCCGGCCGTTCATCGCCAAATCTAATATTTGCTTCGCTTCCGATAAGGCTGCCTATCATTCTGACCATCCGCTCCAGCTGAACGGGCTGTCCGCTAGCGATATTTACCGTTCCCTCACATCGGCTTTCGAATAAAGCCACCAATGCGTCCGCCGCATCTTGGATATATAAATAATCCCGGTACAGACTGCCTTGCCGGCAATAAGCTTCTTGCTTGTTCAACAAGGAAGTAATCATGGATGCCACCAATCTTTTACCGGGATCAGCTGGGCCGTACAAATGAAACAGTCTAGCCCATGCGCTGCTAAAGCCCGCTATTCGCGCATAGGATTCCAGCCAGATCCGCAAGCTGTTCTTGCAGGCTGCGTAAGCATGGGCATATGAATCGGGGGATTCCGTTTCCGACAATACCCCTTCTCCCCATACATACTCCGCGCCCGTTCCGGCTGCAACCACGCGCTTGCCGCCGCATTCGACAAACTGATGAATAAGCGCCATGCTGCATCTTGTCCATTCGTAATTGGTCAAGGACCTGTAACATTCCGGAGGAACGGCGTCCCAAGCAAGATGGAATAACGAATCTGGCTTTACCTTCAAGATAAAACGTGCCGCCTCATCTGCGTTCAGCAGATTAACCTGATGCCAATTCCCGCCTAACGCAAGCGGAGCTGTTCGGTAAGCGGCATGTACCTCGTATCCTTTTGCCAGCAGCGAAGCGATAACGTACCGGCCAATCCAGCCGGTTGCGCCGGTTACGGCTACCTTATGCGACAATCGTCAAACCTCCCCTCCAATCTGAAGCAAGCAACCTAAATCTAACGTAATCTCAACGACCTGAATTCCGGGATACGGCGCATATCCTCCGTTATAGCGGCAAGAGCTAAATAGTTGGTTTCTAGTTCATGCAGATTAAATAGATGATGGCTGCCCATGTTGCTCTTCAAAGCATCTTCCGGAATCGTGGGACCAATCTGCAATTTCCTTGCAATCATGGCATGATTCCAGGGACTGAACGAGAATTTCATAATAAAAGCCGGAATCAGAAGCACCTCGTAAGATTTAATCGTCCAATGCCTGCCTGCCGTGTATCCGCCGCTTCTGTATTTATGAATAAATCTTCCGTTATACAAGGCTTGAGGATCCGCCGGGAATAAGCCGTGATAGCGTTGTTTGACCAGCGGCTGCGCATAGATAGGATCCGTATAGTAACCTAGAGGATCAACCATCGTAATCGTCCTCACCGAATACATTTTACCGCCAAGCGAATCCAGGACCTGAAATAGTTGAATGCCGTATCGGCTGACGAGAAATTCCGTTATATTCAGCACGATTTTCCAGCCGGATACACCCTTCTCGATATCCATTACTTCCTTGTCGACTTTAACGGCATGAAAGTCCGGGACGCTGGAATCCCTTAACTCCCAGTGAGGAGCTAGCTTCCGAATAATGTCCGCGGATCTGTCCGTTGACCCTCGGTTAATCATAATGCCATAGTCAAATAAGGGAACATGATGCATCAGCCACCAGGGCAGCAAATATTCCTCATTGTAAAAGTGAGAAATAAGCGTCGCCATCCGTTTCACCCCCTTATTGACTCTTTAAATCTGTAAGGATACTTTATCTACTATTATATGAAAGACGGCTGGAAGGGTTCATGACAGGTAGGTCTCGAGAATCAGACCAAGTAATTTGAGGCATGAATATTTTTCGATTGACGTAAACGGTTGCATGAATTATAGTGAAAACGAGCCAAATATATAACAAGCCTTTTGGCATGTTACTAGTTCGACTAGGCATGAGCCAAGGAGAGTATCCGCCCGAATGACGGCGGTGTCTTTTCTTGGTTTTTTTGTGCTCATAATGGGGAATTTACTACCGAGAGGAGGGATTGACGTGGGACTTACGGGACAACTTCGGATCGACCGGATCGTTGGCAACAATGTCATCCTGACGATGGAGCCGAATTCATCGAGGGAATACGTGCTGTTTGGCAAGGGCATTGGCTTCTCATGCAAAGGCCAGAAGTTTATCGATGCCGAAGACCCACGAATCGAGAAGCGGTACCGGCTTGACGACCGGGATAAAGCTCTGCATTACCATTCACTCTTGGAGGAATTGGACCCGGAAGTGGTTCAAATCTCCGAGCAGATCATTGACGAGATTCGGGAACGGCTGGGAACGCCCGTCGATCCGAAAGTGTATTTCGCCTTACCGAGCCATATCCAGTTTGTCGTCTACCGGTTAAGAAACGGCATGGAAATCGTCAATCCTTTCCTGTACGAAACGAAGATGTGTTATCCCCAGGAGTTCAAGATCGCGGCCAAGGCAGCCAAGATGATCAGCGAGAAATTCGACGTCACTATCCCTGAAGATGAAGTCGGCTTTCTAACGTATCACGTGTATTCGGCAGCAGGGTCCGTTACCGCGGGACAGATGGTTCAGCTGACGGAGCTGATGAACGAGATCGTAGAGAGGATCGAAGGCTGGCGGGAAGCGCCAATGTCCAAGAAGAGCTCGGATTATGCCCGGCTGATTATGCATTTGCGTTATATGATGGAACGTATTTTGCAGAATAAGGAATCTGAAAATCCGTTCTCCGCAGAGATTAAAGACAAAATACCTACCGAGCATCGCAAGGCGGAGTTAATTGCGAAGATGATTGGAGAAAGACTAAACGTCAAGGTCTCCACCGACGAGATCGGTTATCTCG
Organism: Paenibacillus sp. ATY16; assembly: GCF_003399985.2. Lineage (NCBI taxonomy): Bacteria > Bacillati > Bacillota > Bacilli > Caryophanales > Paenibacillaceae > Paenibacillus > Paenibacillus sp. ATY16. The sequence goes on from NZ_NMOK02000025.1 coordinate 92,494, forward strand.
CGATGCATTTGTACCGGCTGTTCCGTTCGGTGGATACAGAATGAACATAAACAGACAACAACATGGATAGCAAGGAGTAGATCATATGAAATGGTTTGGCAAAAAATCGAATTCCGTTAGTGTAGCCGCACCTCTTAGCGGCAAGCTTGTTCCGCTTAGCGAAGTGCCGGATGAAGCGTTCGCGCAAGGCTTAATGGGAGAAGGAGTTGCAATCGAGCCGGTGGAAGGCCGCGTCATCGCGCCGTTTGACGGCGTCGTGAGCCATTTGATCGACACGCATCACGCCTTGATCATTGAGCATTCGTCCGGACTGCAGCTGCTTATTCACGTTGGCATCAATACCGTTGCCTTAAACGGCGAAGGCTTTAAGGCGCTTGTGAAGACAGGCGATTCCTTCAAAGCGGGTCAAACCCTTCTCGAATGCGATCTGGATAAAATCCGCGATGCCGGTTATCCGGTCATAACGCCGATTATCGTAGCGAACGAAGACGGCGCGGAGAAAGTGGAATGCACCTTCAAAACCGTTAATGCCGGAGAACCGGATGCGATTAAGGTTGTTCTGAAAACCTAAACTATTTGACATGGAGTGAGATAAGATGCTCGCATTTTTGCAAAAGATCGGTAAATCTCTAATGCTTCCCGTCGCAGCTTTGCCTGCGGCAGCCCTCTTATTGCGTTTCGGCAACATCGATTACGTAAAGGATTTCGGATTCGGCCAGTTCGGCGACTTCCTGAACCATTATATCGCTCCGTTCCTTGCAGCGGGCGGCTCCGCGATTTTTGACAACCTGCCTCTCATCTTTGCGATTGGCGTTGCGATCGGGATGGCCGGCGATGCGGTTGCAACGCTTGCCGCCGTTATCGCGTATCTTGTTCTTACGAACGTGCTGGGCAAAATCCCAACCGTATTCACGGGTCTCGTGGATAAAGACACAACGCTTAACATGGGTGTATTGGGCGGTATCATTGCGGGTCTTGTCGCTTCATACTTCTATAACAAGTACCATGACATCAAGCTTCCGGATTGGCTCGGCTTCTTTGGCGGCAAGCGATTCGTTCCGATTATCACTTCGTTTGCGATGGTTATCGTAGGTCTTATCTTTGGTCTTATCTGGGGACCTGTCCAATCGTGGCTCGATACGTTCGGCCGCTGGATTGTTGACCTTGGCGGCGTCGGCGCGTTTATCTTCATGACGGCCAACCGGCTTCTTATTCCGTTTGGTCTGCACCACGTCATTAACGCAATCGCTTGGTTCCAAATCGGCGACTACACGGATGCAGCCGGCAACGTCGTTCACGGCGACCTGCACCGCTTCTTCGCAGGCGACCCAACGGCAGGCATGTTCATGACAGGCTTCTTCCCGATCATGATGTTCGCCCTCCCGGCCGCTGCCTTTGCGATTATTCATACGGCAAAACCGGAAAAACGCAAGCTTGTCTCTTCCATCTTTATCGGTTCCGCTCTTGCTTCGTTCCTGACGGGTATTACGGAGCCGCTTGAATTCGCGTTTATGTTCGTGGCACCTGTGCTGTACGTGATTCACGCCGTATTGACCGGTATATCCGCATGGCTTGTCGTTGAGCTTGGCATTCATCATGGCTTTGGCTTCTCGGCCGGCTTCCTTGACTACGCGATCAACTATCCGCTCTCCACGAAGGGCTGGATGATTATCCCGATCGGTCTCGTATACGCCGTTGTGTACTATGTCCTGTTCCGCGTCGTAATCGTGAAGCTGAACCTGAAAACGCCTGGCCGCGAAGACGATGATTTGGTGGAAGATGGCGCCAAGGATGGAGCTCCGGCAGGGGCAGGCGACGATAAAGCGAGTCAGGTTCTTGCGGCGCTTGGCGGTTCCGGCAATATCGAGAGCATCGATGCTTGCATTACCCGCCTCCGTCTGATCGTGAAAGACGAGAAAGCGGTGAACGACGCCGAACTGAAGCGTCTTGGCGCGGCAGGCGTAATGCGCCTTGGCAAAGGCGCCGTGCAAGCGATTTTCGGTACGCAGTCGGAACGGTTGAAAGAACAAATCAAAAAACGCATGTAGTCAGATAATAGGATCGACATTAGCTCAAACTTACGAAGTAAGAATCACCACGAATGGCCAAAACGAGGCCATTTGTGCAGCAATTCTATTTAGGAGGATTTATGGTGGAGAAAGCATACGTAGTTATGAACCCGACGGGCGTCCACGCCCGTCCTGCTAAAAAAATCGTTGAAGCTGCTAAAATTTGCGAAGGCACGGTTTACATCGAGAAAGGCGGACGTAAGGTCAGCGCAAAAAGCCTGGTTAACGTGCTGTCAATCGGAGCCAAGCAAAACGATACGGTAACGGTCAGTGCCGAAGGAGAAAAAGCCGAAGCTGCGGTTGACGCTATTGGTGCGGTGCTGGCTTCTGTGGAAGCCTAGTAAGGAGGCACGCAAAATGATGGCAATCGAGATAAAAGGGGTCGCCGCATCGGAAGGTTACGCAATCGGCCGTGCGGTTATCCTCCGCGAAGAGGCTGTTCCTCAAGGAATAACTTACGTCGAAGCAGGAGAAGAAGCGGCTGAGCTCAGCCGCTTCGATTCTGCTGTGGCGGCAGCGCGTAGTGAGCTTGAAGAGCTTCATAACCGCATGATAACGGACGGGCGCGAGAAGGAAGCCGAAATTTTCGAAGCGCATTTGATGCTGCTTGAGGACGAAGAGTTGATTGGCGCGGCACAGGAACGGATCCGCGGACAACGTTACAAGGCGGAAGCGGCGATGAACGAATCCGGCGAAGAAGTAGCCGACATGCTCGCCTCCCTTGATGACGAGTATTTGCGGGAGCGCTCGGCGGATGTCCGCGATGTCAGCCGCCGCGTCATTCGTAAGCTTGGTCACGGCACGGACGCCGATTCCGTTCCGGCTTCAACAACAGCTACGCATTCAAAAGAAAAGTCTATCCTGTTCGCCTTCGATCTGACGCCTTCGGATACGGCTCAGCTTGATCCTTCTGTGATTGGCGGGTTCGTAACGGCTGTTGGTGGGCGCACCTCTCACTCCGCCATTATTGCCCGTTCGGTCGGCATCCCCGCGATTGTTGGCGCCGGAGATGAAGCGCTGCGTATTGAGGACGGTCAGCTCGTTATCGTAGACGGCGCAGCCGGAATTGTGCTGGTCGAGCCGGAAGACGAAGAGCTTGCCCGATATCAAGCGCTGCAAGAAACTGCCGCGGGACAACGCGCACTGCTTGAGCAATTCCGCGGCAAGCCTTCGGTTAGCGCGGACGGACATCAGGTTGAACTGGTCGCCAACATTGGCTCCGTGCAAGATGCGCGTCAGGCGCATGAACAAGGTGCAGAAGGTGTCGGCTTGTTCCGTACCGAGTTTCTGTACATGGGCCGCTCCGACCTGCCTACGGAGGATGAACAGTTCTCCGCTTATAAAGATGCGGCTGAGGCCTTTGGCCAAGGTGCTTCCATCGTCATCCGGACGATGGACATCGGCGGCGACAAGGAGCTGCCAAGTCTGCAGCTCGAGAAGGAAGACAATCCCTTCCTCGGCTACCGAGCGATCCGGATTTGTCTGGACCGGCCGGAGCTTTTCAAGACTCAGCTACGCGCCGTTCTGCGCGCAAGCGCCTACGGCAATCTGAAAATTATGTTCCCGATGATCGCTACGCTTGGCGAATGGCGGCAGGCCAAGGCTTTGCTCGAGCAAGCTAAGCAGGAGCTTAGAAGCGAAAATATCGCCTTTAACGAACGGATTGAAGCCGGTATTATGATCGAAATCCCTGCTGCCGCCCAAATGGCGGACCGGTTCGCACGGGAGGTCGACTTCTTCAGCATCGGCACCAATGACCTCGTGCAATATACGATGGCAGCCGACCGGATGAACCCGAAGCTTGGCTACTTATCCGATCCCCTCCATCCTCCCGTCCTCCGGTTGATCGATCAGATTATCCGGGCGGCCCATAAGGAGAACAAGTGGGTAGGCATGTGCGGGGAAATGGCGGGAACGCCAATCGCCATTCCGATTCTGCTTGGCATGGGGCTGGATGAATTCAGCATGAGCGCATCGGCCGTCCTTCCCGCCCGCGCGCTTCTCTCGCGTTTAGACCGCGAGAAACTGACTTCCCTCGCGGAAGCCGTGCTTGATCTGGACGATGCGGAAGCCGTGCGTTCCTACGTTGAGCAGCAGGTTCCGGAGCTTGCGAAATAAACATGAACGACAGCTTACAGCAGATAAAATGCTGAAGCTGTCTTTTTTTGCGGGCGTGGATACCTCTAAGTTGTGCTTAAACAGGAAAAGCTTGGGAAAGACTGAGGGCTATAACGTTTATGCGGGAGGAACCTTAGTGGAACAGATTTCTCGCTTCATCCAACAAGTCCAGAGCTATTCAAAGGAGCTCCAAACCCAAAGTATCAAGGCAACAGTTCCTCTTCGGATCTATTATATAAGTACAGTCATTGAGACAGAAAAAATAGACACCCTTTTGATTAAACCGATTTTCAACCTTCTGGAACCGGAGTTATATATTCAATCCGTTTGCATTTGCAAAACAGTCGCAACGGAGCAAGAGCTCTATTATGAGCTTATCAATGGCAATGCCCTGTTGATCACCCCAACAAACTATTACTTTTTCAAAGCAGAGAAAGCAATAAATGATACACCAGTCGATTCAGACATCGAAACAACGCTTCAAGGACCGCAGTCAGCGCTGTCCGAGAATATTACGACCAATCTGAATATCATCCGCCACCGTTATCAATCCAATGGATTTCAGATGGAACGTTATGAGCTTGGGACTATCTCAAAAACAACTGGCTATCTTATCTATGATGCTGAGCTTGCCGATCCATCCATTCTCGCAAAAGTGAAGGAAAAACTTTCTCAAATTGATGTAAAGATGCTGCAAGCGACAGGACAGCTGGAAAATATACTGAATGGCAAAAAAAAATCGTTATTTCCAACCATGATACTTACGAACCGACCAGACCGGATTGTGTTGAATTTATCGCAGGGCAAAATGGTCATCCTTCTTGAGGGAACTTCCTTTGTTCTTATTATTCCCTCCGTATTTTATGACTTTATGTCGTCCATGGATGATTTGTATTTACCGTATTGGGTTGCGAAAGGCCTAGTTGCCCTTCGTTATATTGCTTTACTCCTAACGATTAGCTTGCCTGCCCTGTATATAGCCGTCGTTTCCTTTAACCCTGAATTTTTCCGCGTGCAACTGGCGCTCTCGATAGCGGGAAGTCGCGGCGCCGTCCCTTATCCCTCCTATATCGAAGTGATTTTTATGTTATTTATGACAGAGGCATTGACGGAGGCAAGTATTCGATTACCCAAAGTAATTGGGGGCACGGCTACAACGGTTGGCGGTCTTATTCTTGGACAGGCTGCTCAGCAAGCCGGGCTTGTGAGCAGCATTATGATTATCGTCACTTCAGCGGTCGCTATCTCCAATTTTGTCATCCCGATTAATACCATGAGCTTCGCCGTAAGAGCCATCCGTTATCCTTTGATTTTTTTCGCAAGCTTGTTTGGTTTGATTGGCGTGATCGGCGGATTATTTGCTTTTGCTTGTTATTTGACAAACTTAAGAAGCTTTGACCAACCATTCCTGAAACTATTCGTTAACGAAAAGAATCAAAGCTATAAGTAAAGGAGCACGTCTCTTTGAAACGATATTACTATTATTCCATTATGATGTGCATGCTGATCAATACGATTCTGTATGTGCCCAGCATCTTAATCATGCGTCGGCATGACGCACCGGTCACAAGCATGTTAAGCGCAGTGCTGATCAGTACGATACTAACGGTTCTCTTCACCAAAGCGATGATGGCGTTCAAGAGCGAAGGTCTGCCAGAGATTTTCTCTCGCCGGCTCCCCTTTTTTCTAGGTATTCCGATCTTGTTATATGTCGCGTTAATGTGGTTTATATCCGGAATGGTCGTCGTCACCTCGTATGCCATTATTATGACGCGGTATATGCTCCCAGAGCTGTCGCCTGTCTGGTTAGCGGCTTTTTTTTTGCTTATTATCTGCTGGTGTGCCTCCCAATCAACCAAGACCGTACTTTATCTAATGGAGATCGTGCTTCTTGTCAGCGTGCCATTAGTCTTAATCATTCTGTTTAAGGCCGTGACAAGCGAATATATGAATTGGTATGCCGTTTGGAACATTGCAACCGACTCTATGTTTAAGCTGCCGAACATCCAATCCATTAGCGCGGCTTCCTACGTTTTTACCGGTTATATTAACATTGTCATTTTTAATCGGGAGCTAACCTCTAAGCTTAGTCTTCGGCACTTGTGGTTTATCCCGATTCTGGGCATCGGGGTACTCGCTGTCACTTTTTTTATTCCAATCGGCATTCACGGAACAGAAGGGGTCGAGAGATACGTTTATGTCTGGGTATCGACTGCCGATGCATTCCATATGGAGTACGGTTTTGTCGAAAGAATGGTTTATGTCTATCTATTGCTTTTTTTAAATTTGTCCCTGTTGTTCACAACCGTTGTGTGGCACATCGGCTATCAGCTTATCAAAGGATTCGTTCCCAAAAAAATTAAGCTGCGTCCTGATATTCATCCCATTATCGTGTTTGGTATTATTGGGATCGTTACCGAAGTGCTCTTTCAATTAATGGACGAGAAGACGATTACCTATGCTGCATGGTCTTGGCTAAATGTTCGTTTATGGAGTGAAATCTGTCTCGTCTTGCTTGTGTACGTTTTATCTCTGAAAGGAAAACCGCTGTGATACGAATACTGTTGATTGCCTCTATGTTTGTCATGCTAACTACGGGGTGCGTATCCACCTCCTTCAAGGATATCGATAAACGCTTTTTTGTGCTGGCGATAGGGCTGGATAAAGAGGAAGTTGACGGAAAGGATAAATACCTCGTTTCACTCAAACTAGCTATCCCATCAGCCAAATTTGAGGTGGGAGATATGAAGTCTCAGATCATCAGCCAGACATCTGATACGATTCCGGAAGCCCTGCGGATGATTAGATAAGGAGCTGGACTTTGGCCACACCAAAATACTCGTCATTGGCGAATCTTTAGCAAAGATGGGGATCAGCGAAGCCGTTGACTTTTTTACGCGAAAAAGAGACATTCAAGGGATAGCCTACATGATGATTGGCTCCCCTTCGGCCACCGATATTCTAAATACGACGACAAGTTCTGAACGAATGCCCACCAATGCGCTTACGCTTAGCTTCGGCAAAGTCGGGACGGAATCCGCATATATAATGACTGCCCAATTGTTTGATTTTTATCGGAGAATGAATGAAAAGGGTATGGATCCCTTCTTGCCGATCGTCAAGTCGCAAGGTAAAACCTTTATGATCAATCAAGTTTGCTTATTCAACAAAGAGAAAATGAAATTGGCTCTAAATCCAGAGGAAACAAGGCTTCTTAATGAATTAATGTACCACTATCAGTACTTCGAGATTATTACAATTACCAAAGAGATAGAGTATACGCTAGCGACGGAGCGATTCAAACGGTCGTTCAAATTTAGCCCCAAAAATAAGGAGAGAGTGAAAATAAAGGTCTGGTTTGGTGGTATCGTTGAGCAGTCTAGCCAGCGAATGTTTGAGAATGACTGGGGAGAGTACGAAGAAGCGACAGAAGAAGCCTCAACCAAACGCTTTCTTGCCCTGCTTCATAAAATGCAAAAGGTGCAGTTAGATCCGATCGGGCTCGGCATGATGTATACAGCCGCTCACTATAATGGGCAGAAGGACTGGGATGAATGGCAGAGAATATACCCTCGTTTAGTCTTTGATCTGCAAGTGAAAGTAAAAATATATGGCACTGGGGTAACAAAGTAGCCACAACAATGATGACAGCCGCACAACATGTGTGATGTCATCATTGTTGAGATTCTGGTATAACGACTTGTGCCACGCCGACGTCTTTACACCGTATTTAAAAGATCGTTAAGAGCTTCGGACATGGAAGGATGCGTAAAAATGGTATCCCGTAGCTCCGTATAGGGCTGCCCGGTGTTCATTCCGGAGCTGCACGTTTAAATCAGAGCAAAAAAAATCGCCCCCCTCTATTCATAAAGTTGGGCGATTTTTTACTATTCTTCCTCTACAATGATCGTTACCGAGGCACTTGCTTGCCTAGTAGGACCGTTGTCGGATACGAGCGTTGCCGGACTTACAAGGACGGTATCTTCCTCTACCTCAGGAAGCACAAACAGGATCCGAAGCGTCTCGCATGCTCCCGCTTCGAATTCCACAATACGTACCTCGATGCCAAGCAGCGGTGCGTTCAACCTTACGTTAAACAGAGGAACGTTCCCTGTGTTGCAGAACTTAATGGTGAAGATCACCGTCTCGCCCGGTTTTCCGATTGACGGATCAACCGACTCGGTTAAGGATGCGTCAGGGATGGACTGCACCTCGATATCAACCTCTTCCTGCTGCTGAGGCGTCTGGTCGGAGAAAATAGTGACAATGTTTCTGAAGCGGGTACCGCCCCGTGTTCCAGGCGCGATTGGCAGCTGAAGGGTGAACACCCGTCTCTCTCCAGGCGCGAGCGACGGTATGGTCGTCTGGAAACGAAGCAGCGTATCGAAGACGCGAACATTGGTCAGTGTGTTATTGGTGACGTTCGTGACGGTAATGGTTTTGGTTACCGTCTCCCCGGGCTTCGGCAATTCCGGCGTTGCTTCGACTTCCAATTCCGGCAGCTCTACGGGATCAGCCACTATAACTCTTTGTTCATCCTCGACAGGCAAGGAACCAGGAGGTTTTTCCGTCCAGGTAACGGTTACGCGATTCGCGATTACCGTTCCTTGCGTTGTTCCCGGCGGCACCGCGAACTCGAAATTCACCCTCTCCGTCCCGCCCGGCGCAATAACCGGAATGGTGAACGATTGACCGGTTAACGAATCAATTACGACAACGTTGGTAGCCGGTATTACACCGGTGTTGGTCACTTCGATTGTATATCGAATCGTGTCGCCGGGTAATGCGGAGCTCCTGTCGGACCGTTTGCGAACGATAAGCGTCGTTTCCGGTCCAGGCGAAGACTCGACTTGCACCTCGGCAATGGTCTCAAGCTCCGGCGATTGATCCGACGATACGATAAACGTATTCCGGACGACACTTCCAACGGCGGCGTCCAAAGGTACGGTGAACGGCAGCGTCAGAGTAATTACACCGTTCGCCGGCAGGGTTGGAATCGTCTCCTCGAGTCCAAGCAAGACATCGGTCAACACGACATTCGTCTGCGGAACGTTCAGCAGATTTGTAACCGTTAGCGTATACGTGATCATATCGCCCGGCACAGCTGTATTTCGGTCGGCAACCTTTTGAATTTGCAGCGTCTGACCCGGTGGTTCTTGAACTGTAACTTCCGCAACCGTCTCCGCTTCCGGCGATTGATCCGAAGAAGCTATGAACGTATTGCGGATAGTGCTGCCAATTACGGCATCCAAAGGAACGGTAAACGTCAACGTTAAGCTGATTGATCCATCGGCAATGAGTAACGGAATCGTCTCGCTAAGCCCCAGCAATACATCCGTCAACACGACATTGGTTTGAGGTGTAGCGAGCAGATTTGTAACGGTCAATGTATAGGTGATCGTCTCGCCCGGCGAGGCCGTATTGCGGTCGGCAACCTTGCGAATGAATAGAGCGGGTCCCGGCGGATTTTGCACGATGACCTCGGCAACCGTCTCTGTCTCCGGAGATTGATCCGAAGCGGCTACAACGGTATTGCGAAGAATAGTGCCGGGTACCGCGCTTAAAGGAACCGTAAACGTAAAGGTTAGTGTTACCGTTCCGTTCGGCGAAAGCAGCGGGATCGTCTCGTTTACACCTAGAAAAGGATCGTTTAATCGGACGTTAGTCTGAGGGACATTAAGCAGGTTCGTAACCGAAACGGTATAGGTAATCGTCTCGCCCGGCGCAGCCGTATTGCGGTCGGCAACCTTTTGAACAAGCAGCAATGGGCCTGGAAACGCTTCTACAATAACCTCGGCTGCCGTCTCCTGTTCAGCCGATTGATCCGAAGAAACCCTGAATGTATTGCGGATAATGCTGCCGATTGCCGCATCGACAGGAACGGTGAACGTCAACGTTAACGTAACGGTGTCATTTGCGGGAAGTAATGATATCGTCTCATTCAGCCCCAGCAGTTCGTCGACAAGCAAGACATTCGTCTGTGCAATATTAAACAGATTCGTTACCGTTAACGTATAGGTGATCGTCTCGCCCGGATGCACCGTATTGCGGTCAGGAAGCTTTTGAATTAATAATGCCGGCCCAGGTGGCAGTACAACGACAACATCGGCATTCGTCTCCTGCTGAGGCGATTGATCCGATTCAACGATGAAGGTATTGCGGATAACACTCCCTTCCAATGCATCGGCAGGAACAGAGAACGTCAGAGTGCGTGTAATGGTTTCGTTCGGTTGGAGGACAGGGATCGATTCGCTTAACCCGAGCAGCGAATCGCTTAATAGAACATTCGTCTGCGGTGTGTTTAACAAATTCGTAACCGTAAGAGTATAAGTGATCAGATCGCCCGGAAGGGCAATCGATCGATCAGGCTCCTTCAGCAGCGATAGACCTACCCCCGTTACCGAAATAACGGATTCCGCTTCTTGAGGAACGGTCTCGGACGTTTCAATGGTCAGGACGTTCACGATATCCGATCCGATCGAAGCTTCCCGAGGAACAATAAATGGGAAGACATGTTGTCGAATCTCGCCTACTGCCAGATCGGGCACAAACTCATCAATGCCAAGGAGCGGATCGATAATGCGAATTCCGGTAAGCGGCACATTCCCGATATTCTCCAGGACTACCGTATAAAGAATCGTTTGCCCCGGCGCAACGCTTGACGTCTCCGGAATTTTGACAATGCCAAGCCTCGCATCCGCAAGAACATTCACCTCTGCACTATCGATGACGGGTTCCCCTGTTTGATCGCTAGTAGCTGAAGCCGTGTTGATATAGAGTTGAGGAGGCATTTCAAGCGGAATGTCAAAGACGATATCGATCGTTCTGCTCTCCCCGGCAAAAAGCACCGGAATGAAGAATTCCGATCCGGTAATATCATCGAATATCCGAATGTTCGTAAGCTCCACATTGCCTGAGTTGATAACGGTGATGAAAAAACGAACGCTTTCTCCAGGAAACGCGATATTCCGGTCTGCTTCCTTAATAATCTCCAGCCTAGGAACAGGCAGCACTTCGACTACCGTTCCTACTTCCTCCGGCTGAGGCAAATTATCCGAGGTGATCGTCATGAAATTCGCAATGGACAGTCCAGCCTGCGCGTCGGGAGGAATAATAAACGGCCAATCTATAATATAGACCCCGCCCGGCGGAATATCGCCGATAAATTGATCCAATCCAAGCAGCGGATCCACAATATGGACGTTAAACAAATCAATATCGCCGTGATTTTCGAGAATAAGGGTGAAAATAACCGTATCTCCCGGAAAGGCCGCGGGCGGATTTACCTTTTTGCTGGCGACGAGAAGCGGAGTTCCGGTTACAAGAATTTCCGACTCGGCCGTAAGGGGCGGTTCCGAGAACTGATCTGAGGTTACAAACACCGTATTGGTGATCGGCCCCAACGGATGGTCAAAAGGTACGATAAAGACAAATTGGACGATATGATTGGAGAATGGCGGAATGACCGGAATGACTTCGAATAGGCCAAGGAAAGGGTCTTGAACAACCACATTTGTGAGTGTTGCCGCACTTGGATTTTGAATATCGATTGTGTAGACGACTTGCTCTCCTCTAGCCACTTCGAACCGGTCCGGAAACTTTTTGATAACTGTTCCAAGGCTCAAGCAGAATCGCAGCACGAAGGCATCGCTGCCGCCACGCAAGAACGGTTGATACGCTCCCGGCGTGACCGGAAAATTGAAAGAGGAAGTTTGACCGGTCAAGAAGATACAATCCGAATTGTCGACAGCGACAGCATTGCCGACATCGCTTGCGTTGCCGCCCAGGTAAGTGGAGAAAACAAGTTCGTTGCCCATAATATTCAGCTGCGCAAGGAACGCGTCTCCCCCGTCCGCTCGGAATGGCTGGAACGCATCGGGAGTGATCGGAAAATTAAACGATCCCGTACTTCCCGTCACATAAGCAAAGCCCGATCGAACCGCTATGCCATTGCCTGCATCGGACTCGCTTCCCCCGAGAAAAGTCGAATAGACCAAATAATTGCCGTCTGGACTTAACTTCGTTACAAAAGCGTCAGAAGCTCCGCCGCCGTAGAAGGGTTGAAAGGAATTAGGGGTAATCGGAAAATCATGCGAAGTTGTGCTCCCCGTAACGTAGGCCTGACCAAAGTCATCTACCGCAACGCCATTCCCCTCGTCATCTCCCCCGCCGGTCAGATAGGTAGAGTATAATAGCGATCCATTGTTGTTAAATTTGGAGACGAAAGCGGCAATTACCCCGGTTAATGAAATCTGAAAGGCTCCCGGCGTCGTTGGAAAATCAACCGAAGTCGTAGATCCTGTCACGTACGCGCTGCCGGCTCCGTCAACCGCAACGCTATGCGCCTCATCAAGCCCGTGTCCGCTAAGTAAAGCGGAATACTCAATGGCGCTGCCGGTCGTATTTATTTTCGTAACAAACGCATTCTCACTTGCAATAAATGGTTCAACCACACTCGTATTCGGAAAATTGGACGACGAAGTTCCTCCGGCAATATAGGCGTTGCCTATGCCGTCCACGGCAATACCCAACCCGGTATCTACTCCCTCTCCGCCAATATAAGTAGAATAGACTAAAGAGCCCCCGTCCGGACTTAGCTTGGTAACGAATGCATCTTGGCCGCCGCTCAGAAAAGGCTGCAGTACCCCCGGCGTTATGGGGAAATCCGGGGAAAGAGTTTGCCCTGTAACATAGGCTTGACCGGATGCATCAACGGCAATGCCGCGTCCCTGATCCGCGCTGCTGCCGCCAAGGAAGGTTGAGTATATAAGCGCGGAGCCTTCCGGATTTATTTTAGTGACAAATACGCTCGAAGAGCCGTCTTTAAAGGGCTGAAATACTCCCGGCGTGACCGGAAAATCCAGCGATAACGTTTGACCGGTCACATAGGCATTGTCCTGACCATCTACCACGATGCTATAACCGATATCCGTATCGCTTCCGCCGAGGTAAGTCGAATAAGCAAGCGCCGGATCAATGATTAGTTCATAATCCGGCCGATATTCTTCACCCACCTCAAAGCCATAGACAGCAGCATCCTCCTGTAGAACGAATCGGCCTGCCACTTGCACTTTCCGACCATCAATGAATTGGTGGCAAACGGGCCTCTCTTCTGTCAGAAGGCCAAGCGAGGTGCGAATGTGAAGATTTCCTTCCTCACTTAGCATGAGTCCTTCCGATCCTTGGTACTCAAACCGAATATCGCTGATTCTAGCACCGGGCTTTACCACAACATCATACTTGAAATTCCCTTTATCTTCATAGAAGACCAAGTCGATCCCAGGCCACAGTTCACGATACATAATTTCCTTGTAAGCCGAAAGGCCGGTATGCCACTTTCCAGGGTCGTTTCCGATAAGATAATGAACCTTCTCTGAAGTTTGATGAAGACCATCAAGGAGTACATCCTTGTTCGCATCAAGAAATCGGAGAGATAGCGCCATGCCTACCTGTTGTTCTTGCATGTTACCGGTGAAAACAAAAAGCACCTGATCAGGGGAGAACGCAATCTGGCTTCCTGACTTATTGGAATAATAACAAATGTCACCACGGGTTTGTCCTTCGTTCCGCACAAAGGTCCGTGGAGCGTTCCAGTGGCTCATAACGGCTTTACGCTTCGTTTCGATGGGTATCAACCTCTTCCCTCCTGTAATAGCAATCTTATAAAACACTCAGTCATAACTGTATGCGCCTAACCTTTCTATATTGCTTTTCCAAATTGTTAAAAATATACAGCTGTCTAACAAGAAGCGCCCCATTGAAAAAAGCAAAGCCGTCCTGAAATGGACGGCTATATGAACCTTATGCGCTCTCACTCGAAAATTCCCGGTGGCAGCAAAGTAAAAAGGGGCTGTCCCCATAAGGCATTAATATGCCACAAATGGAACAGCCCCTTCATGTTTGCACAATGGTTTAGATTGTATTCAACAGATCTTTCAGAATTTCGGACATGGAAGGATGCGTAAAAATCGTATCACGAAGCACCGTATAAGGCTGCCCGGTGTTCATAAAGGTAGAAACCGTATTAACGACCTCGCTTGATTCCACAGCAAACATTGTAAATCCAAGCAGAGCATTGGTCTCCACGTCGATTACGGCTTTCAACAAGCCTTCCGTCTGTTTCAGCTGACGGGCTCTTGGCGAGGCTGCTGCCGCAAGCTTTGCCACTTTTACAGAATATCCCCTTCTTAACGCTTCCTCCTCCGTTAATCCGACATGCGATAACGGAGGATCAATAAAGACGGAATACGGAATGTTTTTACGATCCTCCGTCGTACGGAGATCCTTTCCATACAGCCCGCGGTTGGTAACTTCCACGCCTGCAGCTTGGAGGTCTAATCCTTCGATATTGGCGGAACGTCCCGTTGCTGTCAGAATGGCTTCCGCCTCCAGTTCTCCCACTGTTCCATCGGCAGACTTCAAAACTAGCTTCGCCGTCTGTCCCGTATCTACGATCTCGCTTACTTCTGTCTCTAACAAGACTTGGACGCCTTTGTTTTCGAGAGTGCGCTGCACTTCTTTGGCTATGTCCGGATCCTCTTTGGGCATGAAGCGATTTCCTCTTACAAGGAGCGTAACTTTCGAACCAAAGCTCGCATAAATCGAGGCAAATTCCACTCCAATGTAGCCGCCGCCAATGATGGCCAAGCGAGCAGGCAATTGATTTAAATCCAATAGCTCCGCACTTGTATAGACAAGATCGCTCGTAATGCCAGGAATGCCCGGTACGTCCGGCTTAGCCCCGCTGTTAATAAAAATTCGGTCCGCTTCTACAATGATTGTTCCTTCAGTCGTATCGACTTGCACTTCATTAGGCGACAAAAAAAAAGCCGTTCCGGTTATTACCGTTACACCTGGCTGTTCGTTTACATTGTTGAAGTTCTTTGTGCGCAGGAGGAAAACAAGAGCATCTTTCTCCTTAATCGCTTTGGCATATTTACTCTTCTTTTCTTCCAGAGTATGTTCTTCGTTCAGTGAGATTAGATGGGCTTCATGTGCCAACGCCTTAGTCGGAATGCAGCCCACATTAATGCAAGTTCCTCCATACATCATCGGAGATTTCTCTACGAGAGTTACCTTTAATCCTTGCGAAGCCAGAAATGGCGCCAGCGTTTTTCCGCCCTTGCCAAATCCGATAATCAAAGCATCGGCCTTATCTCTTTGAGTATCCATAAACAGGTCACCTCATTTCACATTTGCAAAACAATCTTCCCAACCGTACGGCCTGTTTCCAATAAAGCGTGCGCCTTGCGCAGGTTCGTCGCATTGATCGGAGACAGGATTTCGTTAGTGGTCGTCCGGATGATACCTTGATCGATGAGTGCCGCTACATCGTTAAGCAGATTGTGCTGCTCAATCATATCAGGCGTCTGGTACGTCGAACGGGTAAACATAAACTCCCATACAAAGGTTGCACTTTTATTTTTAAGCAATGTTAAATTCAGCAGTTCCTCCGTTTCTACGATCGAGCAAATCTTGCCTTGGGGAGCAATGGCTTCAGCCATCTCTTTCCAGTGTTTCTCCGTGCTGTTCAAGCAGAGGATGTAATCAACATTCTCGTACCCTGCTGCTTTCAATTGAGGAACGAAGGGTTCAAAATGGTTAATCACTTTGTCCGCACCGAGATTTTTGACCCATTGGATGGATTCAGGTCGGGAAGCGGTTCCGATAACCGTAAGACCCGCATGCTTCGCTAACTGTGTTGCAATCGATCCTACACCGCCAGCGGCTCCGATAATCAGAATCGTCTTCCCGCTGTTATTGCCAGGGACAGTAGAAATCCCCAGACGGTGGTATAAGCTTTCCCAAGCCGTAATCGAGGTCAGCGGAAGAGCTGCAGCTTCGGCAAAATTCAAGCTGGACGGCTTCCATCCAACAATTCGTTCGTCTACGAGATGAAATTCACTGTTGCCGCCAGCCCTCGTGATGCTTCCGGCATAATACACTTCATCTCCAGGTTGAAACAGCGCAACCTCCGGTCCTACCTCTTCAACGACACCGGATACATCCCAGCCAAGCACGCGAGGAACGCTTTCCGTACGCTCCTTGGGGGCCCGAACCTTATAGTCGACCGGATTTACCGAAATCGCCTTGACCCGCACAAGCAGATCCTTACCCGTAGGTTTAGGTTTTTCCAATTCAATGTCAATTAAACTTTCTGGATCATCAATCGGCAAATAGTTGTAGAGTCCTACTGCTTTCATTTTTTCAGTCATTTCCGTCTCTCCTTAGGATTAGTAAATTATACTTAGTCATAATAATTAACTAACTGATAAAAAATGGATCTGCAAACTTACGATTATTACCATCTCTAAAGTCACTTTATCATACCGAGTTAATTTTTACAACTCACTATTCGTAAAAATTGCCGGGTTTAAACTAGCCCGACTCATTTACTATATCAAGTGCAGCTGCCGGCAATTCGCTCGACTGATATATGATCCACCAAGCTTTCGCATTTGGGACAATAATAACGCATCTCGATTTCGTGGCCACAGTCTGCATGCTTCATCACTTTATAGCTTTTGTCCAAATGTTTTCTCCCCCACAGAAGGTAAGCATTTAATACCATCTCCAAGTCACGTCCGCTTTCCGTTAATTCATATTCATAACGGGGGGGGTGCGCGGAATATAGATTGGAGGCAATAAGTCCGTCCTCCTCCAATTGCTTTAACCGTTCGGATAGAACGTTCGCCGAAATCGTCTTAAGTGCTTGCTTGATTTCGTTAAAGGTCTTCTTTCCCGTCATAATTTCATGAATCACCAGCAGGGTCCATCGGTCCCCTATAATATTGAGGGTCTGTGCTATGTTACAGTCCAGTTGATAAATGCTCTTGGACATCGTTCTCCTCCTTAAGACTTCGCTTCATTAGTTACATTGTAACAATATCGACTAAAATAAATCAATTACACTAGAAGCCGCACCGCGGCTGCCTGGATCGTATTTTGCTAAAAACTAAATAACCGATGGCTATTCTGTATAATACTCAATTTTTTAAGTAGTCATGATATACCACGACTATATCAAAATTTAACAACTATAGGGGATATTTTTGAGTAATAGAATCATGATAGACAACACCCGGTATTTCGTTACATCTGGATCATGATCTGACAAACGCTGCAGCTGAAATTTTGTATTCCATTTATTGTTGCGAGGTTTTACAGGTTAGTTTCGAGGCATTAGAGGTCGAGTACTTTGGTTTACGATTACGTTAAATATCCCGATCGGCTGATCGGGATCTAACGGAACATTTCAAGTTTTTTATATGACGTTTAAAAACTCGCTGCGCCTCGTAATTTCCGCGGATAAACTCACCGGCATTCTAGAGCCTATGCAAATAAACCGAACATCCGAATTGATATTTAGATATCTTAACAGCTCGAATATCTCAGAGATATTCGTGCTCGTTTCAAATTGTTGAATATTATCGAAGACAAAATGAGAAATCTTCTTTTTTGCCAGTTCCGAACACAACAAGTGAATTAAATAATCATTTTGATATTGTTTGACAAAAGGAACTTCTATCGAATGCAGCATTTGAAGGATCAACGATTTAGTAGATCTAGCAGACATTAAATTCATATAAGCTGCATGAACGTTATCCTTGCAGTATCTCTTAAGCACGAAAGAATTCCCGCTTGTATGATCTGCTGTCAGAAAACAAAACACTTTATCATTGCTTTCGTTCAAAAAGCTAGATATTAAAAGATGAGTTTTATCATAACTCAGTTGTTGACTCATAGAAATAACCTCCAAATATACTAGATATTTAGAAGTATCGTCGCTAAATTTAACTTTTATACAGCAATAGACTAGTTAGGAAATCTTAGATGGGTCAAACGATCTTCCAAAATCAAACGCAGCTCTGCTGGAATACGCTCAAACACGACCCCTTTCCCCAAAAATAACAGCCAATCCGCGTAGTAAGCCAGTTCCTCAGCATCCGTCACATCGAGCTGAACATTAAAAATCCCGCTCGACTGAAACATTCCGGTAAAGGACAAAATAATCCCCGGCGGGTGCATGCGTTTAAAACGCTGAATCCCAGCCGCGTCAAGCTTCACAACTAGATTGGACTGACGCGCACCGATCCGTTTTTTGCTTAAAATCTCTTGCTCGGAGTGTTTCATCTCATCCTCGGAAATGGCGGAATCCCGCAGCAAATCAACCGGCAAATAACGAAATTCATCCGTATCAAAATCGTAAACCTCGACTAGCCACTGGGCATTCGAGTTGAAAATATGCAGCAAAAAAACATCCAGCAACTGCGGCCAGCCGGGACTCGGTTCATACGTCATGCGCAAATGCTTATCTCGCACAGCAAGCGAAATCAACTGATTTAACTCCGCGGGCGCTGCATCGTCGAGCTCCAACAGATTCGGATTTGCAGGATTCGTATTTTCAAAAAGCAAAATATGATTCAGCTCGATTAGCTCGTCCTGCTGCGTTTGCGATGCGATGCCGATAAGTTTTTCCGTGATCGAGCGGCGATTTTGCAGATAGGGCAGCTGTGAGTTTTTCGAGGCTATAAAACTGATAAAAATCGCCTTCAGCTCATCCGGCGTGAAACGTGCAGCGGGCAAATACTGATTTTGCAGGACATTGTAGCCACCACCCCGCCCCAGCTCGGTTGTCAGCGGAAAACCCATCGCCTGGATCTCGTTAATGTCGCGAATCGCCGTCGCGCGGGAAATTTTGAACTCCCGCTGAATCTCGGCAATCGTAAAATGCGCGCGGTTATTGATATAGCGCATGATTAGGTTTACTCGTTCTGTTTTCTTCATGTGTTTATTGTATCAAAAAAGTATCATTTTTTGATACATTCGGCAAATAGAATCAATCTTGTCAAAGTAAACACACAAAGGAGATAATAAAAATGTCTAACTACTCCATCAAAACGATCTCGGAAAATTACAAAATGACGGCTTTCGGTGTTTCATTCGAGGACTTCAACGACTGGGCAGGCAACGCAGCAAAAACGGCAGCGAAAAAGGCTGAAATCACCGAAAACGGTAAGCTTGCTGAGCTTCTCGCGCTGGCTGACGGGCAAGAATATCAAATCAATTACGTGCTCGATGGCAAGGCTTGGCGCGGCTTCGGCGTGATGGGTGATTTCAAGGTGGAAGACGCGATCGTCCTCGATTTCCTCGCCGGCGACTACCTCGTTGTGCCTGGCACAGGCTCTAACAAAGACAGCCTTGCTGATGAAATCACAGGCAAAGTTTTCGGCGGCCTGCTGCAAGAAGTTACTGACTACAAATACGTAGGACCTGGCAACTCAACATTCGTCAAAGCAGCCGAAAACGGTGAATTCTACGGCGAAATGTGGCTTCGCGCAAAAAAAGTCGACGCCTAATCTTTGCGAAATTCGAAAGGAGCTCTTATGGCAGCAGAATATACAATCGAGCACAAAAAATCGTTCACATTAACCGCATACGGTTTTTCAATCCAGTCCAATTTCCAGGACATGACAGCTTTGCAAAAGGAAAAAGCCGAATTCTGGGGCAAACTCAAGGCTGACGGGCGATTTGCTAAGCTCAAAGACGCTGCAAAAGATGACCGTGAATGGTCCGTGAACGAGGTATATCAAGGCAAGCCGTGGAATTATTTTGCTGTGGAAGCTGGAAAATCAGTGGCTGACGCTACCCGCATGATCGAGTTTCCGGAGAGCGAGTACATCGTTGTCGCGGGAACGGGTGACAAGGAGACTCTGTTTGATCAGTTGACTTACCTTGCTTTTGGCGAAGTCTTGTCCCAAATCACTGATTATGCTTACATCGGCGGACCAAATGCGACCTATCGCGAGGATAACGGAGAGGGCAACTTTTACGGCGAGTTCTGGGTACCTGTGGTAAAAAAATAACTTGCACCGCAATGAAGCTGCCGACAATATCGGCAGCTTCATCCTCGTTGCGTAACGGTATGGCTATTTCTCCAACTCATAACGGGTCGCAATAATACCCGACTTGAACGTTCGGCTGGATAACAGCTTGAGCTTAACTTTCTCGCTGCCTTCGAATACCGATTTACCGCTGCCCAAGACGACCGGACAAATCGTCAGCAAGAATTCGTCGATCAGGCCAAGCTCAAGCAGTGTTTTCGCCGCTCCCGGGCTGCCGAAGATGACGAGATTTTTCCCTGGCTGCTCTTTAAGCTCCTTGATTTGCTCTGCGATATTCTCCTTAATCAGTATCGTATTGTCCCATTCCGCCTTGTCCATCGTTCCGGAAATGACGATTTTCTGAACATCCTGCAGCCATCTGGCATGCTCCATCTCATGGACTGACGCATCAGGATTGTCCAACATCGTGGGCCAGTAGCCCTCCATCATCCGATACGTCGTACGCCCATAGACGGGAGCTTCGACCTCGGCAACGACCTCCTCGGCGTATTTCTCTAGTTCCTCGTTATACGGAATCCAATCGAGTCCTCCGTTCAAATCCGACGCATACCCATCCAGCGATACATGCATAAACAATACGAGCTTTCTCATGTCCGTTACTCCTTCGATTTCGAATTTATTCATGTTCATCATAAATCATTACGTAACGTCAGGTTCAAGCAGAATTTCATCTGAAAACAACAAAGTTCATAATACCACATATTGGGATTAAACTGCCCTTACATAAACAACAGCCGCAACCGATCATTCGATCTGCTGCAGCTTTATGTGTTGAACTATATATTAGTATGAATAAAACATCTAAGATTTCTTATCATCTTATACAAATTCTAAATATCTATGATTCCACATCTTTTCATAAAAATTAATAGTCACTTCTGCAGACATAAAAGAATTATTTAATGTGGAGGTTGCGTTTTTCACCATAAAGTTTTTGTACCCCAGTCCATGAGCAAACTTAATAGTAGCATCCATACAGTATTCTGTTTGGGCACCGCAAAATTCTATACTGTGTACATTTAATTGATTTAAAATCTCCTTTAAGTTCGTTCTATAAAAAGAATTTGCATGTATCTTTTTTATCAAAAAATCTTGTTCTTGGACATCAAGTTTAGCATCAATAGCCCAAAGTTCCTCTCCGGGTATGAGCTCCTCATCACAATGTTGAACAAAAATAATTTGTTTATTCAACTTTCTGTATAACGAAATTCTTTCATTTACTTTATTTAGTAATCCCTCTAATCCAAACAAATGTTCTTTGTTGTAACACACACCATTTTGTAAATCGATAATTATTAAAACATCAGCACTAGTTTCCATAATTTCCACCTCTTTATTTATCTAAAACTTAATAATTTTAATTATATCATTCTTTAATTAACTGTAATTCACCTTTATAAAAATCTATAACCTTCATCAATATAGTAAGGTTTTCATCTATATTTCCGGACTCTAATCCATGATTTGCATTTGGAATTTCAAAAACTCTTTGTTTGCTTTCAATTTCAATTGCATTTTCCCTTGTAAAGTACGGATCGTTCCCACCATAAATGACAATTCCTTCTGATGCATTAATGAATGGAATCGTTTCAACTAAAGGGGTTAAGTAAATATGCTTTGCTTTTATTTGCAATCTTTTGTGAACCTCACCTGCCACAATAGTCCCCATACTCTTGCTAATAAAAATAATTTCATTATAGCTCTCTACTTTGCTCTTAATGGAGTCATAACATTCATCTATTACTCTAGTTAAATCATTCATGTCAAAACCGGTTCGTGCAGCTTGATATCCGTATTCCAATATAAATAAATCATAATTGTGTTGAAGCGCGACATTCCCCGCATAGTAAAGAAGCGGAAGTTCACAAGAGTAATTTCTCCCCGGAAACAGCACAACAAGTTTATTATTTCGTTCTTGAACTGAAATAAGCTTTTGCTTTAAATCAGTTCCCCAAAATGAAGGAACTGAAACAATTTCAAATTTCATTTCTCCTCATCCCTTCAGGCTATAAAATAGATTGATCTCATAACTCATCTGCTCCACTGTAACCAGATGTGACCATCCAGAGCCTTCATTTCATAGATTTTTTGGAGAATATGGACACACTTCGTCTTCTCATCATCTGCCACCGTATGGAGATACTGCTCCACAAGCCTGTATCCAAATACAAGAAGGATTATTTCGTAGACACAATGATTGGTAATAAGGGATACATCCACATACTCCGAAAAGCCTTTATAGTACGCAGGGATGCATCGCTGGTAGTGTTCTACCATGTGATCGATATCTGCTTCATCCGCAATCAGGCTTGCGAGATCCTCGCCGAGGTAGCCCCATCCGCTGGTATCCCAGTCGATGAGCGCGAATTTCCCGTCAACATATATCAGGTTGGTTACCCAGAAGTCCCGGTGGCATAGCACGAGGGGCAATTTTTCGATACGGGCGAATATCTGGTCTGCTTGCTCATCGATGTCTATAAGCATTTGTCGCACGTGTAGCGGAAATTGGCAGTCTTCCGATCGTATATAATCGTAGACGACCGGCCATGACCGATAATGCAAGTAAGTATTCTTCATGAAATCCTTATGACTCAGGTTGGTCAGGCTCTGTAGCACGGCGGGCTGTTCCGCATACAATTTGCCTTGAAAGCGCCCTAACTCTAGCGCAGCTTTTTCATACATGTCACTGGTCAAGTCTAAACCGGTTAAGCCATCGATATATTCCAGCCAAAGCTGGTATTCATTCTCTTCCGCATTGAGTTCGGCGAAATAACATGTCGGCCAGCGAAGGGCTGGCGAGAACGTCGATCCTAGGTCAGACGAATATAGATCATATTCCCGACGCCATGAGCCCGGATCGCCGTAACGCTCCCATTTATTCTGGTGTTTCAGTACTATACGGTACGGCAATTTTTCGCCGTCCACGGTTTCAGCGATCCCCTTTAACAGGTACACATTTCCGACAGTTCCGCCCTGTAAAGGAATAGTTTCGCAGTCGGCAGAGATGATATCCATCTTGAAGCGTTGGTTTAAAGCATAAATAAGCTTCTTATGTTCAATATTCATTAATTCCTCCATTTTCTTCGTTTACTTAATCCACATTGCGAGAATCAACAGCTGCTTAGATGATTATATCAAATGGAATTACCAATTTACGGAAGACTTTAGTTATAACGATTCTGCCTTCGTTGACATACTGGCAGCGAAATTAATTTTCCATGCTCCATCGTATATTTGTACATTGCATAGTACTGAATCTATGAATCTAATATATGAAAATAAGATAAAGAAGAAGACAGGAATTAGCTTCGCAGTTAGGTGTTCTTCCACGCATCGCAAATAATTGAGCCTCCGTCTGCTTGAGAGCCGCCCCCCCCCATAGGTTATCCCCCCGAAGTACGCTATCTCAATCTCTATTACACTTTTTTAAAGTGAAATCCCCCAGACCGATAAGGGACAGATCATATAAGTCCTATTTCGTTCTACAGAAACAGCTGGTAGGAGTACGACTACCGTAATTGGAGCCCGTTTTGAAAGGAGGTGATAGTATGTCAGTTAATATTGTAGATCACCAATATCAAGATGTTGCAGCAGGAACGGGTTCGCTTCCGTTTATAATCTCTCCTGGTGCGGAATACCTGTTGACCTCATTCTTTCTCCAAGTGAACAACATCAACAATCGGATCGAAATAAAAGCAACAATTGGCTGGGAAGCACAGCTGCTTCTACTCACAATTGTTCCGAAGCTGCTCTTTCGCATCCGGAGAGGCGGAACCGCTGCTCCTGCTCCTATTGTTTACCAGACAACAGATTCTGCTTTTATCGGAACAAGAGATGAGGGTCCTTGGGTATCGCTTGATTTCACGACAGCCTTCCAGCATACGGAAATGGCAACAGCCGCTCTAGTTGGTACTTTCCAGCAATATGCTCTGACGGTAGAACATATCGGTCAAAATGCCGTTACCATAACCGGTCCTGTGCATCTTGACGGAACGGTCTATCTGTAATTAGGCAGTAAATAGGTGGTTGGTTAGCTTAAACTAGGTAACCAACCGCCTCTTTTTTATCCCTCGGCCAAATGCTCCGGGCTTGCCATTCTGGCCAAAGAGTATCACCTGATTATTAAGCTTCACGTTAAGTGATAACATATTGCCCCTTACTTCAACAAAAATGGCAACCGATCATTTTTCAGATCAGTTGCCATTTGGTTGTTCTCAAGTAAAATTCGCCGTTAACGTAAAAACCTCTAAACGCTAATATAACGCCAACCGCCAAAAACGGTAATATCTTCAGCTATTTGCTCCGCATAACCTTCGCAAATAAAGCCGGGAATTTCGGTGCCATCCTCAAGCTCGACTTTCCCGATTCCAAGCGGTGCAGGAATAAGGGCTGTGAATGCGCCAAATGCCGCCTTCGGCATTTCCCATACTTCCAACTGAATGGAATGCCCTCCGTTACCCTTCTTGATCAAACCGGGTTTAGCCGGAACGGTCGGCAATTTGATCATTTGATATTTCGCGGCTGTAGCCGCCTCGCGAACAAAATGGGCACCATGCTCCAGCATTTGCTTCTCCAGAGGAAATCCACGCATATGAAGTCCGCATACGGCAACGGGTACCATTGCTTGCTCCGTTAAGGGAATAGGTACAGGCGGGATAGCTGCGCCACATTTTCCCGTAAGGAAAAGCTCAGCAGCGCCGGTAATAAGCGCCTCCTCTTCTGCAAGCGCGAACAGCGTAATCCCAAATGGCAGCTCATCAGCGGCAAAGCCTGCAGGAATCGCAGCCGCGCATAAATCAAGCAAATTGCAATGATTGGTGTAGCGTCCCATATCCGAGTTTGCCCCTATCGGATCGGCACTCACCTGCTCGCGCGTCCATGTGCCTCCGCAGGTCGGCATCACCATTACCGCCTGCTTAAGCAGCTTCTTCGTTTCCAGCTTATACTGCTGCAATTGGTGCATAGCTTTAAACACAGCAGCTGCGCTGTGCTTTACGGAAGCACCAGACCGCAAAATTTGCTCCGTTGTCTCAAACGTTACGCCCGGATTAGCTGTCACAAATGGTTTCAGACTCGCCCACCGCTCTGCAACCCAAGGCCCGTCGTATAACAACGCCGCCGCCCGGGAGAAAAAGTCGTAATCGATATATTCCACAGCGACTCCAAGTTTAGTAATTCTCTCTACTGCCGCTTCCCAAGCTTTTTCATACTCTGCGGCATAAGGTCCATAGAACTGCAGCTTGACGCTTGGCAATACAACTTTGTTCGGGAGCTTTGATGCGGAACGCTCGATGCTGCGGGACCATGGATCAGATTCATGAATGCCGCGCGCAAGCTTATCAACCGCTAACGCATCCGCGAGGGAATGGGCAAATACATTGACGCAGTCAAGACTGGCGCAAGCCGGAACCACGCCTTTGGTCGGCCAGGCTCCAAGGCTTGGCTTATAGCCGACCAGATTGTTTAATGCAGCCGGAACCCGGCCGGAACCGGCGGTGTCCGTACCAAAGGCAAAAGCCGCATGGCCGCGTGCAACAGCGACCGCCGAGCCCGAGCTTGAGCCGCCGCTAATCAGCTCGGGCCGCAGCGCATTATGCGTCTCGCCATACGGGCTGCGCACGCCTACTAGTCCGGTCGCAAACTGGTCCAGGTTTGTTTTGCCGAGTGGAATCGCACCTGCATCTATCATCCGCTGCACAACAGCTGCATGCTCCTGAGGTGTATAAGCAAATGCCGGGCATGCCGCCGTCGTAGGAATTTGAGCAACATCGATATTATCCTTAATGGCAAACGGAATCCCCCATAACGGAAGGCTTTCCGGGTCCGTCCCCTTCAACCAATCCAAATAGGGCTGCACACTATCCATAGTTGGCGGCGTAATCCAAATATTCATGCCGGCATCCGCCTGAACGCGCTCCATAATTCCATCAACAACAGCCTCGGGCGTAAGCGCACCGCTTGCGTACAACTCTCGAAGCCGCTCGATGGTCAGCTTGTCCGGAATACTTGATTTGCTCATGACCAACCTCCTAATCTCATAACGTTACCGGCCGCATCTCGTTTAGCTTAACGGCCAAATACAGCTGTAAAATATCGTCGCCGTCATCGACGTTAATGCCTAGCAGCTCGCATACTCGTTCCACCCGGTAAGAAACGGTGTTGTAATGCGTAATCAGCTCCGCGGACGTCTTTTTTACGTTCCGGTTATATTTGAAATAAACGCGGATCGTCTCATACAGCTGGGATTGATGTTTCCTATCGTATTCGAGCAGTGGAACGATATACTGATCCCGATATTGTATAACTGCCTCTGAATGAGGCAGGTGATATAACAGTTGAAAAGCTCCAAGCCGTTTAAAATCCACATAGGGCTCTTCATAATTGCAAATCGTGCTGATGTGATGAATTTTTTTGGCTTCTTCATAGCTTTCGCACACCAGGTCAGGCCGGCTGGCGACATTGCCGATACAAAGCGAGAATGAATTTGACGAACCAATAACCGATCTCAGGTCTGCTGCAACCCTGTCCAGCGCCGTCTGTTTCGAGTGCAACGTGGAAACCGGAATAAGAAAAATCAATTCCCCTTCCGCTATCGTGAGCTGCAGCCCTTCGCGAAGCGACTTGGAACGAAGTCTTTTAACTACTTGCTGCAGCTGCTTAACCGCAGGCTTTCCATTTAACCAGCGCACAAGCGCTACGAATAGCTGCTGCTGATCCTCCAGCTGGCTGCCTGATGCTTCTGCCCTGAGCTTCAAATCCTCCATTGCTACGATCCGCCCGGAAATCCAATCCTGAAGAAACTGGTCAATATATTTCAATTCAACCTCTCTCCGGGCGTTTGCGTTGATCATTTCCAACCCTACTAGAATGCCAACCCGATCTATCGTCAGTTGATCGACGATGGAATGCTCCTGATTCCACTCCAGCAGAATAAGCAAACACTTCTCATGCTGCTTATCGTTCACCTCCGAGACGTATACCCGAATACGGCGGTCGCCAAGGGAAATGAAGCTGACGCCAAGATTCGTCTCCATCCGCAGCTGCGACCAGAGCTCGACATTCGCCGCTTGCTCCAGCAGCCCCGCTTGCGGGGATAAAAACAGCTGATCGGTATCATCAAGCAGCACGATCGGATTGTTCAGCATACCATCGAGCGTTTGCAGAAATTCTTCAATTCCATTTCCGTACAAGAGCTGCTGGGATAACTTCTGGAATCGGCTCTGCAGAAGCGACAGCTCCCTTACTTCGGTTACCAGCACTCGCTCCATAATATCGCGGACAACATCCGAGAACACGGTCGTAGCCGGAAGTTCGAAGACGGGAAAAGCGAGTCGATCCGCCAGCTCAAGCGCCCGCTCAGGAATCTCGTCAATGAACCGCTTCGTCTTAATGCCAAGGGCGGCAACGCCTTTTTCAACCAACTGCGGAATAATGTCCGCTATAGCCTCCGGTTGATCCCGGAACGGGAATCCGCTCGTAATGAGAAATTCCCCCGGTCTCACCCAATCGATGACATCAGGCACTTCCATGACATTGACCCGGTTAATGCTCCGATGCATACCGCCGGCGCCGGCTAGTACGACTGCTTCCTTGAAGTCGGGTATCAGCAAGATGTCTCCGCAGGTGAAGCTTGCCTGATTGTTAGTCTCCAATGGCATTACCCCGCTATTCTATTTCTTAATGGAATAAACATCTTCCACGAGAGTTGTATTGAAAAACGAGTTGGCAGGCACGTTCTCCTCAACGGGGAGGAAAATACTGATTTGCTCGGACGGCTGATCATCATCGTTCGCTACGGAATGAATAACCCCGGCCGGCACATGAAACGTATCGCCAGCTTTGTAGCTTTTCCATTCGCCGTTGCAGAGCAGTTTTACTTTTCCGACGGAAATATATATAATTTCGGCAACATCGTGATAGTGAGGCAGTACTTGCCCGCCAACACCGATTTTCTCCCATAGAATCGAGCTCGAACGGATTCCCAGCCTATCCGCTTGCGCCGCCGATACGATTTCTCTATGATACAAATGAATATGGTCAGGCATCAGCCCCCATTCCATTTGTTCCCCAACGATAACCTCTGTCTCATTTGCAATTGTCATATAGTCAGTCTCCTATCATTCGCTATTTATGTTCGTTACGCCGGAAAACAACAGCTACCGGGCCGCCGCCCGCCGGACCCTGATGCTCCGCACCGCCGGATACATAGATCATTGGATCGCCGCATACGGAAGCGAGAACGCCTCCGACGACTGCGCGTGCATGCCGGGTATGATTAATGTCCGAGTCATCGAGCATCGTATGCCGCTTGCCTCTTATATTTCCGGTTGGATCAGCCTCAGCCTTAGCAAGCACCTGCACCATCTCGGCATCCGGGTATTTCTCCAGAATCCGCTTTAGTGCTCCCGCGTCAATCGCATCCTTCATCACATCGTGATCGATAAAATACGGCCCTTCCGCATAAGCGGAATTGCCGAATACGATAACCTCGCAATAGGCGAGTTCGCTGCCTGCCGACGTAGAGGCCACATGGCTAAAAAGCTCCCACGAGTGGCAAATATCCGTATCCTGCAGTCGCTCCCGTTCAATCTCTCCAAGCGCTACGGCTGCGCCAAGCGCCGATGCCCCGCGGGAGTAGCCCATAGATTTGTAAGTATCCTCGGTTACAGTGGAGGCATCTCTCAGAACCGCTTCCTGCACTTGCTCCGCCGTCAGCAGCGGACATTTAATTTGAACAAAATGCACGTCGGCAGCATCGTTGATGCCCGCCCCATCCATTGCCCGGAGAACGGCCTCCGCCACTTGGTCCACTTGGGCGAGACGCCCAAGCTCCTCAGGCATGAAATCAGGCGTTCTTGCTACGCCAATCGCTAATGAAGACAACTCCTGCTTGCTCCTAATCGAATCGGATTCACTCCGGGTAATGACCGAGAAATGAGGGCTTAATATCCCCTCCGTTCCTCCGGACATCACGAACGAGACCGGTTCAGCAGAAGCTTCCTTATAAGGAGCGAACAAATTTTTCAAAGCCAGAACCGCAAACCCACGGGTAAAGTCGTTGACACAGCCGTTCCCCTCCGTTTTGCCCAGCACGGCTACAACTTCCTTCGGGTTAATAAGCGACTCGTCAATATGGCGCTGAAGCGCAGACATATCATTCGGTGAACGAGCCGGTACTTTAATAACTGAACATTTCATCATAGATCATCCGCCCTTTGCCAGAATACAACTTTCTTCTCCAACCAGCCGATGCCCCAGAAAAGCAACAGTCCGCATAATGCCGATGCAATAATGGCCGAGAACATAATCGGCGTATCCATATGATAGGAAGATACGAGTACGACATAGCCTAGCCCTTTGTTTGCTCCGACAAATTCCCCGACGATCGCTCCTACGATTGCGAGCGACGAGGATATTTTTAAAGCAGAGAATACGTAAGGCAAGCTCGTCGGAAGGCGCAGCTTCCAGAATATTTCCGCTTTTGTTCCTTTATAAGTGGAGAACAGCTCCCAAGCCTCATGTTCAATGGCTTTCAGACCTTTGACACTATTGACGAGAATCGGGAAAAAGCAGATAAGCATCGATGCGACAACCTTCGAGGAATAGCCGGTTCCCATCCAAACGACCAACAGCGGAGCCAACGCGACGAGCGGAGTCGTTTTAAGCGCAATGGCCAGCGGAAAAGCTCCCTTCTCAATGGACTTGGAGTGAACGAAAATAACGGCCGTTATCATCCCCAAAATATTAGCGAGCACAAAACCTACCAACGCCTCCGTTAGCGTGACGAGCATATGGGACGACAGTGATCCGTCCATAACCTCAATGACGGCGGAAGGAGCGGGAAGTAAATACACGGGGACATGGAACAAACGGACGGCCAGCTCCCATAAAATAATAAAGCCAAGCGCAAAACCGATAGGGTACATGCTGCTTTTTAATTTATTAATCATAAGTGCTTGACCCTCTTTCTTAATTCATTAACGGTACGATGGTACTCCGGAAGCTCCTCCATGCCCACTTCACGGTGCGCAGGAAGCGGAACGGGAATAATGGCATCCACACCGGCTGGCCTTGGCGACATCATAACGATTCTGTTCGACATAATGACCGATTCTTGAATCGAATGAGTGACCATAACGACTGTGCTTAAGCTTGTGTCTGGACTTTCCCACAGCCGCAGCAGCTCGAAATTCAATTTCTCTCTCGTAAATTCATCCAATGCGCCAAACGGCTCATCCATTAAGAGCACGGCCGGGTCAGCGGCAAGCGCTCGCGCGATAGCGATACGTTGCTGCATGCCACCGCTTAGTTGATGCGGGAAGTGATTCGTAAAGTCCTGCAGGCCAACCAGCCGAAGCGCTCCCTCCGCTTTGTCCCGGGCTTCTTTCTTCGAGAAGCGCTTCTCTCCGATCGTCAGTGGCAGTACGATATTCTGAATGGCCGTAAGCCAAGGCATCAGAACCGGCTTCTGAAAGACCATCCCGATTGAGAGATCCTTTGCGAGCTTAACCTCCCCTCCGGCATTCGGCTGGAGGAGACTCAGCATTAAGCGCAGCAGCGTGGACTTGCCGCAGCCGCTTGGGCCAAG
Organism: Paenibacillus sp. ATY16; assembly: GCF_003399985.2. Taxonomy (NCBI): domain Bacteria; kingdom Bacillati; phylum Bacillota; class Bacilli; order Caryophanales; family Paenibacillaceae; genus Paenibacillus; species Paenibacillus sp. ATY16. Next base: position 123,174 of record NZ_NMOK02000025.1, read on the forward strand.
GATAGAAACAAATTCATTGTTATAGATGTCCAAGGAAACATTGTTCAGTACGGGAACATCGCCGAACGAAAGGGAGCAATTCTTTAATGTAACCGCGATTTCGTTCATCGAAGAAACCGATGCTTGTTCTTGCTTTGCCACTCCATTCCTCCATTCACTTACCGTCGCTTGCACATCAATCACTCCCTATTCGATATAGTCATTCGTAAACACTTTATCCAGATCTTGTTCTTTCTTCAGAAACTTCAAATCAATCAAGCTTTTTTGCAAAACGTCCCAGGCTTCGGTATCCATCTTGCCAAGCGGCAGTTTATCCGGCTCAAGCAGCGGAATGCTTGCTTTCATCATCGCTGTCTCATGCTCGAGGTTCAGCTTATCACCGAACTTCAGACCAAACCCGGCTGCTTCTTCCGGATTGGCGATCGCATATTCCCAACCTTTCATCGAAGCCTCAACGAAGCTTTTCACCATTTCAGGATCCTTCTTAATTAACGATTCCGTCGTAAATAACGTATCTGCATAGAAATTAATGTCGTAGTCGCCAGGCTGAATAATATTCACCTCGTGCCCTTGCTCTTGAACGGCAAGCACCTCATTGATGACGTAACCCGGCCATGCTTTGACTTGACCGCTGAGCAGCGGGCTCATGTCGTATTTCACTGGCATTTCATCAATCGATTTCGCATTTATGCCCGCGCTTTTCACCATCGCTCGGAAGGTCAGCTCTTCATTGCCGCCAAGCTTCACGCCTACCTTCTGGCCGGCAAGATCTTCGATCTTCGTAATGCCCGAATCTTTTAAGCTAAACAACACGAATGGCGTTTTGCGGTATACCGCGGAGACCGCTTTAACCGGTACGCCTTTCTCCCGAGCCATCAGAATTTGATCCGCGCCCGTTACGCCAAACTGCTCGCTTCCCGAAGCGACCATCTGAACGGAAGGGAAATCGGCTCCGCCCGGCCTAATTTCAACATCCAATCCCGCTTCCTTGTAGAAGCCTTTCTCAACCGCTGCGTAATAGCCGGCAAATTGCGCTTGATGAATCCATTTCAGCCTCAGTACGACTTTTTTCAGCTTCTTTGTCTCTCCGGCTGCCGAGTTGGAAGAGACCGCATTTGAGCTGGTGCTGGTTTTTGCATTGGAACCGCAAGCCGTTACTACAAGCATCAGAGCCGCCAGAACAATAAACAATGATCTTTTATTCCACATTATATTTCCCTCCGGTATGTCTCTATTTATGGATAAATAATAGCTGGATGCTGAATAGAAGTTTCGCGTTAGTCCGTGTTAGTAGCTTTCCAGAGCCACCAGTACATCCGCTGAGCTGCTGACGCTGCCGAATACCCCGCCTTGCATCGTCACCATATGAAGCGCCGCTTGATGATTGGTTGGATCGGTCGCGCCTGTGCAGTCCTCAAGGATTAAGCATTCGTAACCTCTATCATTTGCTTCCCGCATTGTCGTATGGACGCAAACATCAGTCGTGATGCCAGTCAGTATTAAGTGAGTAATGCCCCTGTTCTTTAACACGAGATCCAAGTCTGTTGCATAAAAGCTTCCCTTGCCCGGCTTGTCGATAATGAACTCCCCTTCAATCGGGGTAAGGTCTTCAATGATTTCCCAGCCCGGTTCACCTCGCACCAATATGCGTCCGGCAGGACCAAGCGAGCCTATTTCCGCGCCGATTTGCTTGCTTCGCCAACGTTTATTTGCAGGAAGGTCGGACAAGTCGGGCTTGTGGCCCTCTCTAGTATGGATAACCGTCATACCTTTAATCTGGCGAACCCGGTTCAGCAGTCTTTTGATAGGTTCAATAGGCTTGGCCGTCAACGACAAATCGTATCCCATCTGCTCTACATAACCACCTTTGCCGCAAAAATCGATTTGCATATCAATAATAAGGAGCGCTGTTTTCGCAGGATCGATCCTGCCATCGTACGGCCAAGCATATGGATTTGCTGTAACCTGCATGTTAGGTTTCCCCTTTCTTCACTCTCATTTTGTAAGAATCAATAACAATCCATCACATTTCCGATGTTCTTCTTTCTTATATGTCACATTATATCACACAAAATACCGATTTTCTTTGTGAATCTCACAAAAACATGAACTTGTTTGTTGTGATTTTTTATAAGAAGAATAATTCGTGTTATGTTTAATTACATAAAGAAACAAAAAGAGACTTACTTAATTAAGATCAAGTGTTGCATGAGCCGTTTATTTGTCATAACATAGGTAAACACAAAAAAGCCGCATTTATGCGGCCGCTAATGAGATATTTAAGAGTTCTTAATAAGACGGTTAATAGAAGCAGTACTTCTTTCAGCGTCCTACAAGCTTAATAAACATCGATTTTGAAAGGTTTCGATTCAATTTCAAATTCAAAGTCTTTCCCCTCTTTTTTAATTCTGAATTTCGCCTTTGAAATGATTTCATACCTTCCTTCCTGTAACGAAAGCTCGTTATACTTCGGGGAAAACATGCTCCCCTTCATCATAATAACAGCAAACACCTGATTAGCTTGTAAATGGCTAGAAGTATGTACTTTAATACTGAACATACTAGCCTTCGGTACTACCTCAGTTTCATTTTGACATCCAACCGTTGTAATCAGTATGAATAAAAGAATAATTAGGATAAAATGCTTCAGAAATAAACCTCCTTCTTAATAAAAATGGCTACTGATCCTATGATCGGCAGCCTGGTTTGTACTGATCTATAATTTCTCCGTTAGCTCAATGGACTAAAGCAGTCTACGTGAGAAGCAGCCGTTCCTGTTATGACAAGCTTATTTGGCGGAGGCCTGTGACTTGCCCGTTTTGGCTGGTACGGAAAAATACCTCATTTCGCCGGGTGAGACAGGCTTTGATTTCGGTTCACCCCATACGTTCTCTTCATCCAAACAATCCCGTCTATATTTCCCTTCATCCAGCTTCATATCGATAAAATCTACAACTTGCTGCAGTGAAGTAATCTGGCTGACAATATTTTCACGATGACTTCTTAGGAGTTCCACAAGCTCGGGATATTCCGCGGGATCAGTATCAACTGAGACTTCCAAGAAAGGCCGAATTTCCTCTAACGGCATTCCCGTTTTTTTCAGGCACGCTATCAGCCGGATCGTATCGATGTCCTCCTGCCGGTAGATGCGGTGCCCGTTATCCTTCCGCTCTGCGCGAGGCAGCAGCGCGATCTTTTCGTAATAACGGATTGTATCCTCGGTCATTCCCGTTTGCTCGGCGGTTTGCTTTATCGTAAAGCGTTGCTCTTCCTTCATCCTGTTCCCTCCCCAAAATTGATTAATTTGTACATTATACATCTTCAGGCTCGCTCCAAGTCAAACCAATTATCCTTGGAAAAAAACATTATATTCGCATCTTGACTTGGAGTCGACTTCAAGTTATAGAATTTGCGCTATCGAATCAAATATCCCGATATAAAAAGGAGATGCACAATGAACAAGTACCAGCATGAATATATCGCATTGATTACAGGCGCAAACGCCGGGATCGGATTGGAACTGACACGGAAATTACTGTCGGAGAACTGGCATGTGGTTGCTGTAAACCGTTCTGACTTTCCTGCCGACGATATGAGCATCCACAATGCGGTCAAGAGCGGAGCGCTTCGCATTTATAAAACGGATGATCTTGCCGACTTTGCAAGCTTGAGACTTACTTTGGAAGAGATTAAAAGCAAGGAGCGGCGGATCGATATTTTATTCAATAACGCCGGAGGGTCCTTTCCCGAGCTGAGCTATTCGAAACAAGGGCGCGAGAAGCATTATGAGTTGATGACGGTCGTTCCTTATATTATTCTGATGGAATTGAAGGAACTCCTGAAAAATAGTCGTTTAAAAACGGTAATCAATACCTCATCCTCAGCTCTTAAATTTACAAAACAATTTTCGATCGAAGTCCTTGAGCATCCCAGAACCTTTCGCAAGCTGCTTGGTCCTTACGCAACGTCAAAGCTAGCTCTTTCGCTATGGACTGAGGCCGTGGCATCGCAGCTCGCCAAGGACGACATCAAGATCCGTAGCGTTGACCCGGGTGGTAACAATACGATAAGAAAAGGGAAACAATCCGGACTGCCCGTTGTGGTTGAAGTATTGATGAAGCTATTTTTCTCGCCTCCTACCCTCGGCGCCAACAAGCTGTACGAAGGGGCTCTCGGGGAACACCATCATGAGAGCGGCGTGTTTTTGCTGAAAGGACGGGTTGCGGAATTAAAGTTTAAAGACCAGGCGCGGAACGTTCTGGAAAGGATTCAAGCGATTTACGAATACGAATTTCTCGTGTCTTAGCTATTGTTTCTAATCATTTAGACTGAGCAGCCGGTCTTATTGATGTTAGCTTTCCGGTGTTTTTGTTCTCGTCTTTTGTTTTAAAATCGTATGATACAGCGTAAATCTCACCTATTAATATCAGATTCCATGTATTTTCATTATTGACTTTAAGCCGGACTTCCTCGGGATGATTACCTAAATCTTCGACTTTAATCCAGTATGAGTCCCTTTCTGGTTGCTCTTTATCAACAACTTTAATTAACCCAACGGTCGTGCTAGTGGTACCGCAAGATGCAAGCATTCCAACCAGAATTACAACACTGAAAATTTTTGGCATAAACTTGAACATGATTACACTTCCTTATCCATGAGACCGATGAATTCCCGGATCGGCTGTCGTCTATATAAACGAAGGCATAAATGAATACAAACTAATTTGACGAAGAGGTGTTTTGAAAATGGCATTAACGTCCGCATTCACGAGCTTTAACCTGCCTGTAAAAAACGTTGAACAATCGAAAACGTTCTTCACCGGACTCGGATTCGAACTCAACCCGCAATTCCCCGATAACGAGAATTCGGTAGCCATCGTAATCGGCGACAACCTGCAGGTCATGCTGATCAATCAAGCATTCTTTAATACGCTAACGGAGAAGCAGTCCGTCGATACGAGCAAGTATGCGCAGATGACGATCGCATTGGCTTTCGAGAGCCGCGAAAAAGTCGATGAAATCGTAAATACCGCAGTCTCCTTGGGCGGGAATTTGCATGCTGAACCTGAATATCATGGGTCCATGTATCATTGGGGCTTCGTGGACTTGGACGGTCATCTGTGGGCCATCAACTGCATGAACATGGATGCGGCACAAGGTTAAGGCTAACGGAGAGCACGCTCGTACTAGAGTTCAAAAAGAAAGACGCCGGGCATCTTCCCCGGCGTTTTCTTCGTGATGATTAGTTTTGAAGCCAGGGCCCTCTTTGTCCGGCATATACTGGGCCAACGCCGGGTAACCGCCGTTCACCGTAATAGGCACAAATCGCGAACCTTCGCAATGCCAACGAGTAAGCGAATAGAAGGCGGACAAATCTTCCTTGCCGCGGATCCACATCTCGAAGGGCGGCATAGACATACAGCCTTCCTCGTGGAACAACGCGACGAGAGAAGCAATATCGAATTGCTCGAAGGCCTCCACATACCGGGTCAGCAGCTGCTGCTCCGGTTGAACGTCCATGCTGCTAAGCTCATCCGAGCGAAGCTGCGCCCGGTCCATCGTCTCTCGGGCTCTTTGCAAGGCGCTGTTCACCGCTGCCGGCGACATCGCCAACGTTTCCGCGATCTGCTTGGAGGACCATTCAAATACATCCTTCAAAATGAGTACCGCGCGCTGCCGCGGAGGCAAGGTCTGCAGGAGAGCGATGAAGCACAGTTGAAGAGTATCCCTGCGGAGGAGCCGATCCTCCGGATTGCCCCCAAAGTCGGAAGACGGCCAGATCCAGGCAGAGTCCGGCAGCGTGTCGCGCGGCTCGACGATGGCGACGGCCGGATCGAACAGGTCAACGGGAAGCGCGCGGCGTTTGGATTGTCTCAGCTTGTCCAAACACAGGTTGGAGGCAATCCGATAGACCCAAGTTTTGAACGAGGAATCCTGTCTGAACGTGCTCCAGCTCTGCCACACCCGAATACTCGTCTCCTGAACGGCATCTTCCGCATCGTCCATGGACCCTAACATTCGGTAACAGAACGAGGTTAAGCCCGGCCTCAAGCTTGCGAATAATGGTTCGTCAAATGCGGTTTCGTTCATCTCGGCCTCCCTAAACGGTCTTCCCGAAGGGAGGCTCCTTCACCCCTCTTCTTTCTCAGAAAAACCATACTACACATTTTACGCTTCCAATACTTGGATAGTTGCGTTAAACTGCCCTTTATTTCAAAAAACGGCAGCCTTGTATAGAGGCCACCGTTTTGTAGGGGATTAACGAAGTTTGGTATGATTTCTGTAAATACATAATTAGAAAATAAACCAGGCTGCAGGAACGAAGCGAGTAAGAACCACTCAGTTACCTGCTGAAGTAATCCTCCAGCCCATTCGCAATTGCTTTGGCTGCTATTTTCTGATAGTCGGAGCCGCGGACGATGGATTCATCATATGCGTTGGACAAGAAGCCGAGCTCTACGAGTGTGGATACCGTATCATTTTCCCGCAAAACGTGAAGATTGCCGTATGAAATCCCGTTGCTCTTCAAGCCGATGCCGTCCGCAAGCCTGTTTTCTATCGCACGGGCCAACGGCCGATCTTTTGTATTCGAATAATAGAAGGTAAGTATGCCGGACGTGTTTTTCTCCGAAGAATTATAATGGATGCTGACGAATGCGTCCGCACCGGCGGATTCGCTTATCCTGACCCTATCGGAAAGCCCGGGCTTCTCCTCATTCTTCGTTCTTGTCATGAGGACGCGCGCTCCGCGGCTGCGAAGCTCGTTCTCTAGGTAGAAGGAAGTGCTCAAATTAAGCTTTTTCTCAATCGTTTCATATGTAGTTCCGATCATTCCGGGATCGTCTCCGCCGTGGCCGGGGTCGATTACGATTACTTTCCCCTTGAGGCTCTTCGATTTTCCCGATGCAACCGCCGCCGTTTGTGTTTCGCCTTTCGCGATATAACGATCCGATACCCAGCCGAGTTGCTTATCCAGAGTCTTGACCCGAGTCCATCCTTCCCGGTTGTCTATTATCGTAACAGTCTCACCTTTTGTTAGATATCCCAGAATTTCATGATTTAATCCGGCGCCTGCCCTGAGACGAAGCCCATCGGCCAGCACAGTCGCACGTGCGGCTGCAGAGCTCTTCTTCACGCTGACATCTTGATCTGTCGCTGGTGCCGTAACGGCATTGACTTTCTTCATATAATGTCCTGCCGCCCAACCGGAGACGCGGCCTGACTTGATGCGCAGCCAGCCGTACTCTTCAGCTGAAACGGTGACAATATCGCCATTCTTCAAACCGCCTACAATCGACGCATCACCCGATGGCTCGCTCCGGACATTCAAGGAGTCGGTGTATACCTTGGCCGTATAACTGCCGCTTGCTTCCGCCCGGTTTGGCATATAACCGGAAATACTAATCAACCCACAGATCAAAATTGTCAGGTATACAATTTTTTTCATATAAGCCTATAAGTCTCCTTTAATATTCTTAGGTTATGTAGGCTTACTATTATACCTGAATTTACTAGATTCGTGCAGACCTATATTAACCCGCATTCTCATACGCCACCAAAGAACTAGATTTTCTAAATAGGATTACTGTTCAATCGGTGTACATGCTCGTTGAGAATGAATTGGCTATTAAGGCCCATTCCACAGAGGTTAATAAGTCCGATAGAATAGGTTTAAATTTGTAATAAAGGAGAAGATTACGTTTTGGATAAGAGAACAACACGCAGCAGCAAACATTCCAAAGGCAGATTGGTATCTTTAAAACAAACAAATCTCATCATCTATCTGGCGATAGTCATCATTCTTATTGGCATTTGCGGAGTAATTTATGGAAAATATACGAATAAAGTTGACTCTAAACTTCCGCTAGCTGCCGAGAATGCTGAGCAAGCCAATGGGCAGAACAGTATTAGCAAGCCAGCTGATCCGGATTCCCTTAATAATGGGAATGGCGGAAACGAGCTATCGGAGGATGACCCCATCGCCGGAACCGTTAACAGTGAAGACGAACAAGAGCCTGCAGAGGATTCCAATGATTTGATAGAGAAACCTGCTCCTCTTGCATCCAACACACCGGTCAGTGAAAGCGATACGCCAACGGAGACGCCTAAGCCTGCAAAGACAGAAATACCTATGCAAGAAAATAAGGATTATGGCAATAAATCAACGGAAGCCCCTGCTAAAACGGTGAAGCTTCCAACCACCTATGTGGTTCAAAAAGGCGATACGCTAAGAATGATATCAGAGAAGTTTTATCAATCAAAGGAGTATTATACGCTGCTTGCAGAGTATAACCATATCTTATTTATTAATGATATGAAAGCCGGAGATCATCTTAAGATCCCGGCCTTGTCATCAATAAACGGCTCCATAAATGGCGCCCAGCAAGGAACTAAAGACTATTCGAAAATACACTTGCCCGCTACCTATCTAATCCAAGCAGGCGACACGCTGTCGGAGGTTTCCAGAATGTTCTACAAATCGGTGGAGTATGTGGATTATATCGCGAAAGAAAATAAGCTTGATAAAAATGCAGGCTTGAAAGCTGGCACCAACCTCATCATTCCTTCCTTGAAAAACTACAAGCCGGATGATTACGAGACATCCGTTCATACCGTAAAGAGTGGCGAGACGCTCTACAGCATCTCCAAAATCTATTACGGCTCCGACAAATATGTGAAATTCATCGCGGATTACAATCATATTGATAATATGGATGATGTGAAAGCCGGCATGGTGCTGAAAATTCCAAAGGCTTAGGTCATCGAAATCTTATAGAAAGGGGGGTGTCCCATAAGTCATGAAAATGACGAT
>NZ_NMOK02000026.1:0-217949 GCF_003399985.2 Paenibacillus sp. ATY16
GTCACAGGTTCGAGTCCTGTTCGGGGAGCCATATAGAGAGGTGTCCGAGTGGTCGAAGGAGCACGATTGGAAATCGTGTAGGCTCTAACCGGGTCTCGAGGGTTCGAATCCCTTCCTCTCTGCCATAATATTTCTTACATAGCTGTTTGCTACGTAATGAGCAAGGCCCGTTGGTCAAGGGGTTAAGACACCTCCCTTTCACGGAGGTAACAGGGGTTCGAATCCCCTACGGGTCACCATCTTTACAAAAAAAGAATCAAAAAAGTTCTTGCTAAGCTGACTTGAATGTGATATATTATAAAAGTCGCTCGAGAAAATATGGAGGCTTAGCTCAGCTGGGAGAGCATCTGCCTTACAAGCAGAGGGTCGGGGGTTCGATCCCCTCAGCCTCCACCATATATGTTTTAAAATGACGCGGGGTGGAGCAGCTCGGTAGCTCGTCGGGCTCATAACCCGAAGGCCGCAGGTTCAAATCCTGCCCCCGCAACCAAAACTTTATCTTCGGTTTTTACCGAGAACGATGTGGAGCTGTGGTGTAGAGGCCTAACATGCCTGCCTGTCACGCAGGAGACCGCGGGTTCGAATCCCGTCAGCTCCGCCATTTAATCAAACATCAGGCTCGGTAGCTCAGTTGGTAGAGCAGAGGACTGAAAATCCTCGTGTCGGCGGTTCGATTCCGTCCCGAGCCACCATGTTAGATGGTTGGAAAAGTTAATATGCCGGTGTAGCTCAGTTGGTAGAGCAACTGACTTGTAATCAGTAGGTCGTGGGTTCGACTCCTATCGCCGGCACCATTTCTACGGAGGGTTAGCGAAGTGGCCAAACGCGGGAGACTGTAAATCTCTTCCTAACGGTTCGGTGGTTCGAATCCATCACCCTCCACCATTTAGGGGCATAGTTTAAAGGTAGAACAAAGGTCTCCAAAACCTTTGGTGTGGGTTCAATTCCTGCTGCCCCTGCCAGATAATTATTATAGTGAGTATGGCGGTCGTGGCGAAGGGGTTAACGCACCGGTCTGTGGCTCCGGCATTCGTGGGTTCAAGTCCCATCGATCGCCCCATTTTCACTAAGGTTAAAAAAGTTTTTCGTTGGGGATTAGCCAAGCGGTAAGGCAACGGACTTTGACTCCGTCACTCCAAGGTTCGAATCCTTGATCCCCAGCCATTTATGCGGAAGTGGCTCAGCGGTAGAGCATCGCCTTGCCAAGGCGAGGGTCGCGGGTTCGATTCCCGTCTTCCGCTCCATTTTAGGTGGCGCCATAGCCAAGTGGTAAGGCAGAGCTCTGCAAAAGCTTTACCCCCAGTTCGAGTCTGGGTGGCGCCTCCACAATTATTTCAATAAAATGTGCCCTTAGCTCAGCTGGATAGAGCGTTTGACTACGAATCAAAAGGTCAGGAGTTCGAATCTCTTAGGGCACGCCATATTTACCAAATGCCGGTGTGGCGGAATGGCAGACGCGCGCGACTCAAAATCGTGAGGGAAACCGTGGAGGTTCGAGTCCTCTCACCGGCACCAAATATTGAAATGATTGCGCTGATTGTACTTTGTACAGTCAGCGTTTTTTGCATGTTTATGAACTTTACGAGCACCTGGCGGACTAACCTCCGATGGGTGCTTTTTGTTTATATCGATTGGCGTATGACCATACTGATAATTATCAAATACGGGTGATGTGATGCAGCATGAGTCAGATCGATATTGCAACGATTAAAGAAAAACTCGGTAACAGTAACGATATTATTTTTAAAGAATTCCAAATCGAATATGGTGGCAAGTCTCGAAAAGTGAATTTGTTTTATGCGGATGGACTAGTAAACACGGACTCTGTTCAGGATTTTATATTGGAGACTCTGATGGTGGAGTTTCCGAAGCTTAATACGAATCAGCATCCTTTTCTGGACTTGCTGACCGCGGGAGAAATAGAAGAAGTGGCATCGACGGATACGATGTACTATAACCTGTTTTCCGGCCATGTCATTCTTATATGGGACAGCAATAAAATATTGTCCATTGCTATGAATGGAATTAAAGACCGTGCGGTTTCAGAGGCCATGACGGAAACGGTAAGCCGCGGCCCCAAAGAGTCGTTTACGGAATCCATTCGCACAAATACGGCACTGGTCAGAAGGAAAATTAAGAATCCCGATTTGTGGCTTGAGAATATGAGAATCGGGAAAATGACCCAGACTAGTGTTTCCATTATGTATATAAAAGGTATTGTGAGCGATAAGATCTTGGAAGAGGTACGTAACCGATTATCCAGAATAGATATTGACGGGATTCTGGAAAGCGGCTATATCGAAGAGTTGATTCAGGATTCCGCTTATAGTCCATTTCCGACCATGTACAACTCCGAACGGCCGGATGTTATAGCTGCAGAACTTCTTGAAGGCAAAGTGGCGATATTAGTGGATGGAACGCCTCATGTGCTTGTGGTTCCCGCTTTGTTCATTTCCTTCATGCATTCTGCGGAGGATTACTACCAACGCGCCGATATCAGCTCGCTGATAAGGATTCTCCGCTTTGTAGGCATCTTTATCGCTCTGTTAGGGCCATCGCTTTATATAGCCATCACGACCTTTCACCAGGAAATGCTCCCTACACAACTGCTCATTGGACTTGCGGCCCAACGGGAAGGGATACCTTTTCCCGCATTTATCGAGGCGTTGATTATGGAGATTACGTTCGAGATCCTGCGTGAAGCCGGGGTTCGGATGCCTAGAACAATGGGTCAGGCTATTTCGATTGTCGGCACCTTGGTTATCGGACAGGCAGCTGTGGATGCGGGGATTGTTTCCGCTGCGATGGTAATAGTGGTATCCATCACGGCTATATCAAGCTTTGTTGTGCCGGCCATGAATATGTCCATTTCCATCCGGATGATCCGATTCGCGTTAATGGGGCTGGCTGCGTCCTTTGGTTTATACGGGATTATTCTAGGCATTTTTGCGCTCGTGCTTCATTTATGCAGTCTCCGTACCTTCGGAGTACCGTATATGAGTCCATTTGGACCGTTTATTGCCGAGGATACGAAGGATACCTTATTCCGGCTGCCGCACTGGGCCATGCGAAAACGGCTGCGTCTAATTAGTCAGAATAATATTACCCGAGGCAATAACAAGCCTCCCGGTCCGAAGCGTTAATCGAGAATAAAGGCAACGAGATGAGGAATTGCGATGATGATGCGGAGAATATTTGTTCCCTTATTGTTTGTTCTAATAGCGATGACGCTGACTGGCTGCTGGAATCGCCGCGAGCTTAATGATTTGGCTATTGCCGTGGCAATCGGAATCGATAAGGATGGGGAGAATCAATATCAGGTGTCGGTTCAGGTCGTTGACCCGGGAGAGGTTGCCGCAAACAACAGAACGATGACGCGGACTCCCGTTACATTTTACCAAGCGAGGGGACGAACCATATTTGAAGCCATACGCAAAATGACTACGGTATCGCCGAGACCTATATATTCTGCCCACCTTCGGATGTTAGTCATAGGCGAGGAGTTAGCCAAAGAAGGGATTGCGGATGCTCTTGAATACATGTCCAGATATTATGAGCATCGCACCGATTTCTACATCACCATTGCAAGAGAGACTACCGCAGCAAGCACGCTGAAAATATTAACCCATTTGGAAGCTATCCCTGCCAACCAGATGTATTCTTCTTTGCTTAACTCGCAGAAGCAATGGGCGCCAACCGCATCGATAACGCTGGATCAGCTCATTATGGATATCGTTAGAAAAGGCAAACAACCGGTTGTCACCGGACTCCGCCTCAGAGGTGACCGCGAAAAAGGCGAAAGCAGGGAAAATGTTGAAAAAATTGCTTCACCCGCACACCTGCAGTATTCGGGCATGGCTGTTTTTAACGAGGATAAGCTTGTTGGATGGTTGAATGAAGGAGAAAGCAGAGGCTACTCTTTTATTCACAACGATGTACATAATACGGTCGGGGTTCTTAATTGTCCCGAGGGCGGGAGAATGACAATTGAGGTCATTCGTTCGAAAACAACAACTAAAGCCAGGTTTGTAAACGGAGAACCGGAAATACATATAGGGATTCGTACCGAGGGCAGCATTGGCGAAGTGTTGTGTAAAATCGATCTGACTCAAAAGTCGTCTATTTATGAGTTGGAGCACAAAAGCGCGGAAGCGATACGGGGGTTTGTACAGAAAACAATCCATCAGGTTCAGGAAAAATACAAAGTGGATATATTTGGCTTTGGAGATGTCGTTCATCGCGCGAATCCTTCCTATTGGAAAAGCGTTGAAAATGATTGGGATACCGTCTTTCAGAAGATGCCGGTCAAGTTAGACGTTGTGGTAAATATCCGGCAGACCGGTACGGTTAGTAACTCGTTTATGCAAGAAATGAAGTAAGAAGGAATTAGCAACTATGATGAAATATATATGGCTATTCGCAGCCGCAGCTGTAATTATTCTGATTGAAGTGCCGTCATTGAGGAAGAGAAAGCTGAAGAAGGATCTTTGGGTATTCTTTTGCCTGCTGGGGTTAGGTATCGTGCTGGTGATTATGAGGTTCCTCAATTTACATATTCCTAATCCGGTAACTGGGATCGATTATATGCTGCGGCCCCTAGCCGAGGCGATTTTTCATAATTTAAGTGGGGGATGATGGGGAATGCTTGAGAAGGGAAAAATAAGTCACCGGCAGCTGACCGTTCTAACGCTTCTGTATACGATTGGCACCTCCATCCTGATCGTTCCTTCCATTATGGCCGTATTCTCCAAACAAGACGGCTGGATTGCATGCCTTATAGGAACAGCGGCCAATCTTCTAAGCATATTCATTTATAGCGCGCTGGCCAGCCGCTATCCCACATTAACGCTTGCGGAGTTTAGCGAGAAGATATTGGGGAAGTGGCTAGGAAAGGTTATTTCGTTGTTTTTCCTTTCTTTTATCTTTTTGTTGTCTTCTTTCCTGCTTCGCGTCGTAGGGAATTTCATGACGACCCATATTATGCCGAATACGCCAATCGAAATAACGATTATTTTATTCATGGCTGTGGTGGTTTACGCGGTTCGGCTTGGTATTGAAACAACGGCTAGGGCAGCAGAGATTTTCTTGCCGTTTGTAATCGCATTGTTTCTATTCCTTACTTTCTTCCTGTTGCCCCAGATTAGAATAGATCGGGCTGAGCCTGTTTTCGAGAATGGAATAAAACCAATCCTGCTAGGCGCGTTTTATTATTTTAATCTTCAAGAACAGGTTATTCTCATGATGCTGGTTCCTTATACGAACAGGCCGAAAAAAGCAAGAAGCGCCTTGCTGGTGGGAACCTTGCTAAGCAGCGTGGTTATTATCGTTAGCGTACTGCTGTCGACGCTGGTACTGGGTACCGAATTCACGCAGAGGAATATGTATGCCAGCTATACCCTGGCGAAGCAAATCAGCGTGGGGAACTTTCTACAGAGAGTAGAGGCAATGTTGGCGATTATATGGTTGATCACGATTTTTTTCAAGACAGTGATTTGCGTGTACGCCGTAACGCTTGGGACAGCCCAGACGCTGAGACTGAAGGACCCCCGTACGCTGACTCTGCCGTTTGCCCTGCTGCTTGTTTTCTTGTCTCTTCTTGTCTATGACAATATCGTTAGCTTTATTGCGTTTACGCCTAAGGTATTCTCCTTGTATGCGACTATCTTTATGGTAATCATCCCGGTCGGGCTGCTTGGCATAGATGCTCTCCGTTCCAGCTTCAAGCAGAACCAATCATCATCATGAGGTGCTGACTCTTGCATAGGGTAAAGCGCCTTTTTTGCGTTTTAGGACAGGATTCGACCCTTAAGGCGGAAGAGCCACTCGACCTAGGTCTAGCATAGAAACCGTCGGTGGTCCGTTTTAGAAAGTACGGATTCGATCTACAATAGGAACATAAGCAAGAGAGATTCACAAGAAGAGAAAAAACAAAGCAATCTTTGAGAGGCGGTGGAAGAAGCAATGGATGGTAAAAAAGCGTTAGGCTTATTGCTTGCAGTTGCAGGCGGTATCATGGTACTTAAATTCTTCGGCATCCATCTTGGTGCACTGGTAGGTACCCTGTTCGCAATCGTATTAATCGGACTTGGGGTAGTTGCCTGGAGGAGCAATAAAAAAATCATCGGCGGGATCGTTGGCGCAATCGGTATCTTGATGCTGCTGCCGGCATTGTCGAAACTGATTATGCTGGGTATTGCGGTCGTGCTGATCCTGTTCGGTATTTCGATGGTGAAAAACAATAACAACAATCGACATTTCTAATAAAAAAAGTTGGGAGGGCCATACATGAGCATTATGCGGCGAGTGCGCGACATTACAGTGGCAAGTTTAAATGAAAGACTGGAGAAAGCAGAAGATCCGGTTCGCCTGATTGACCAGTTCCTCTGGTCGACACGCGAAGAGATTATTCAAGCGGAACGGCTGCACCAGCAATATCTGGGACATAGCAATCATCTGAAAGCGCAATGGCTGCAAGCAGAGCAACAGAAGGAAAAACGCGAGCAGCAAGCGCTGACCGCTCTGAAAGCCGGTGAAGAGCAGCTTGCGCGAATCGCTCTCCACGAGAAGACGACAAGCGAGGAGCGCTCCAATCAATACCGCGAGCTGTATGAGCAAAGCCGTCAGAATACGGTGGACCTGGAAGATCAGCTTCGCGAAATGCGGAGCGAATACCAGCTCGTCTATGACAAACGCGAATATTACGCGGCAAGAATGGAGTCGCTCAGACTTCAGCAGCGTATGAATGCTCGTTACACGGAAGGCGGCCAAGCGGGCGGCATTCAGCCAGGCTCGATGTTCCGCAGACTGGAAGACCGGATCGGCGATATGGAGATGGAGGCAAAAAGCCTGCATGATCTCCGCCGAATGGGCAAAGAGTTCATCAGCGAAGCAGGCAATCAAGTGCAATCCGTTATCGAACGCGAGCTGCAGCAATTAAAGAAGAAGCTTGAGAAGGAAGGATGGTCGTCTTGAAAAAACTGTACCGGTCTACCCGCGACAAGAAGCTGTTTGGTCTTTGCGGCGGACTCGCGGAAATGATCAATGTAGATGCGACTCTTATCCGTATCCTGCTCATCGTCGTTACCATCTTTACAAGCGGATTCGCAATTCCTGTCTATATCATAGCCGGCCTTATCGTTCCTAAGGAACCAACGTTTTATAACGGTCACGGCTTTGGACCTGGCGGGTTTGGAGGCGGCTACGGCGGCAGCGGGTACGGCAACGGTTATAACGGCGGTCAAGGCGGCCAAGGCGGCTTCGGTTCCTCCTTCGGCGGACCATACAAGAACCCGCCGCAAGGGCAATGGGACAGCTTCTCGCAAGCACGTTCCAGCCAGCCAGGCTCGTCGTCGCAATTCGATAGCATGATGGATGATCTGGAGAAAAAAGCACTTCGTAAAGAAATCGAAGAATTACGCGCCAAATTGGCTAAATACGAGAAGGGAGAGATTTAACAATGGGAATCTTTAAAAGAATGAAGGATCTGACTAAGGCATCGGTGAATGAGGTATTGGATAAAATGGAAGATCCGGTAGTCATGCTGAATCAATATTTGCGCGACATGGAATCGGAAATTCATCAAGCGGAAGTAACGGTAGCGAAACAAATGGCGAACGAACGCCGTCTGAAACAACGTCTGGATGAAGCGGTACGCAGCATTGCCGACCGCGAGTCGAAGGCAGAAGCAGCGCTTCGCGCCGGCCAGGAAGAGTTCGCTCGCAAGCTGCTCGAAGAGAAGCTTTATTTCGACCAGAAGGTGAACGAATACAGCGATCTTCATGCGCAAGCGAAAACGCAAGCCGAAGAGCTGATGCAGCAATTGCACGGCATGAAGGATGAGTTCTACCAGCTTCGCAATAAACGCAATGAGCTGGCATCCCGCGCTCAAATCGCTAAAGCGCAAAAGCAAATGGCTCAAATTTCTTCGAACCATACGATCGACAGCGGTACGGCTTCGAGAGGCTTCTACCGTATGGAAGAGAAAATCATGCAGCTTGAAGCGGAAGCGGATGTTCTTCGCACTCCTTACTCGGCAGCATACAGCGGTACAAGCAACAACGCAGGCTCCTTTAGCGCCGCTGATATGGAGAAAAAGCTGAAGGTTGACGAGCAGCTTGAAGCTTTGAAAAGCAAGCTGAACAAACCGGAAGAAGTATAATTAACCAGAAGTATGCAATAACGGGAGAGCGGACCGGGTAACCGCAATTTCATTAAGCTTTAACTTAATGAAATTGCCGGGGGGACCGGTCTGCTCTTCCCTGCGTACGTATTTGAAGGAGTGGACCTGGATGGCTGAAGGACAAGCGAATGAGCATCATCGTGCGGAGAGGCCCAATAAAGAAGCAAGACGCAAAAATGTGACCGAGACCGTATTATGGCTCATTATTATCGTGAGTCTTGTCATCATTGTGCTGCAAGCGATTGGTTACGTGCGACTGTATACTTTCCAAGGCAAGTGGGCTATCTTAGGACTTACCGTAATCGGAGCAGCAATGGCGGCAGCAGCGATCGTTGGTTTTCTGCAGAATTCCAAGCTCAAGCAGGCCGTTGAACGGCTCAGCGAGC
This sequence comes from Paenibacillus sp. ATY16, assembly GCF_003399985.2. Classification (NCBI taxonomy): domain Bacteria; kingdom Bacillati; phylum Bacillota; class Bacilli; order Caryophanales; family Paenibacillaceae; genus Paenibacillus; species Paenibacillus sp. ATY16. Next base: position 8,566 of record NZ_NMOK02000026.1, read on the forward strand.
AGCAACGCAGACGCAGCTATCGGGTAACGCTGAATTCGGCGGAGGAGGAAGGCGGTGTTCCGGTGTCCGAACAGGAGCAAAGCGATGCGATCTGGACGGAGAAGGTCAAGTTCTCGGCTGTTATCGAGGAACGCCAGCGGCTTGCAAGAGAGCTGCATGACGCGGTCAGTCAGCAGCTGTTCGCGATCTCGATGACGGCGACGGCTGTCAGCCGTACGATTGAGCGGGACTGGGAGCGGGCGAAGAGACAGGTACAGCTCATCGAAGAGATGGCTTCCGTAGCGCAATCCGAGATGCGCGCCCTGCTGCTGCATTTAAGACCCGTTCATCTGGACGGCAAAAATCTGGCTGCCGCATTAACAGCGCTGGTGGACGAGCTTAAGCAGAAGGTTCCGATGACGATTGATTTGGACGTTGATGACTCGATTACGATGAAGCCCGGGGCCGAGGACCATTTGTTCCGGATCGCGCAAGAAGCCTTGTCAAATACCCTTCGGCACGCAAAAGCGGAAAGTATGGAAATTAAGCTGCATCGGAAAGGCCCCGAAGTACGTATGTTATTAAAAGATACCGGCATCGGGTTCGACCTGGAAGCGAAGAAGCAAACCTCTTACGGATTATTAACGATGGAAGAGCGTGTGAATGAGCTTGGCGGCTATTTACATATGATCTCGAGACCGGGAGAGGGAACAAGCATCGATATCCGGGTTCCGATTGACGGCGAGATAGAGAAGTAAGGACCATGTACATGTGAAGGAAGCGGTGAATAAGGTGGAACCGATCGAGCAACTGAATGAACGGATTAAAGTATTGTTAGTGGATGATCATGAAATGGTGCGTATCGGGCTTGCTGCGGTGCTCGATACGGAAGAAGGTATCGAAGTCGTAGGGGAAGCTAGCAACGGTTATGACGGAATTCGTCTGGCTCAGGCCTACAAGCCTGACATTGTGCTTATGGATCTTGTTATGGATGGCATGGATGGCGTGGAAACAACGCAAAAGCTGCTTGAGCTGTATCCGGAGTGCAAGGTTATCGTATTAACCAGCTTTATCGATGATAGCAAGCTGTATCCGGTTATTGAAGCGGGTGCGTTCAGCTACCTGCTCAAGACGGCGAGAGCAACGGAGATTGCGGATGCGATTCGCGCAGCGGCACGCGGACAGTCGGTATTGGAATCGCAGGTTGCCGCCAAGATGATGAACCGTCTCCGCAAGCCGAAGCAGCCGGTACAGGCCGCGCTTCATGATGATTTGACGGAGCGCGAGATGGACGTGCTGAAGCGGGTAGCGCAAGGAATGTCCAATCAGGAAATAGCGGACGAGCTGTTTATCGGCGTAAAGACCGTGAAGTTCCACATTACGAACATCTTTAACAAGCTTGACGTCGAGGACCGTACGCAAGCGGCGATTTATGCGCATAAGCAAGGGATTGCGGAGTAGAATGCATGGTTTTTATCAGATTGGGGCTGGCCTGAAGTTGAACTTTAGGAGAGCCCCTTTTTTCGTCTTACGGCTGGAGGGAAAGACCTGTGTTTGTTAAAATAAGTTAAAGGCGGCGGTTAAGAAGCATTCCGCTAGCAGGAAAAGGCCAATACGTTGCCATGGTATTGTAATAACAGCTGTAGGGCTGCAGAAGCGGCATATCCTTACGCAGCAAATCGAGCACTCTTGCAGAAAGAGGTTCTTCCAGCGCTTTGTGAAGAGAGGTGATCCAGCCTCTTGGACCCGTAAGCAGTTGAACGGACGATTCGACCTTGCAGGGGTCGGAGAGCTGGATCCGCCAGGTACCGTTCACAAGCATCAGTCCATATTCAACCGCAGCAGGATGGGACATTGCTTGCTCGATAGAGAGCTTAAGCCGCGGATGAAGGAAGGGTTCAGCCTCCTCGAGGAAAGCAAGCAGTCCGTTTACGGCTGCTGCTACCTTCAGTAGTTCTTCCTCAATGACGGACAACGTTGGATTTTGTTTGATTTTACGGGCAGAGAGCCGGATTATTAGCTGGGCTTGTCTGCTGTGCAGAAGCCATCCTGCCGCCGTTTCGGCAGCATGACGGTAAGGGACGCCCCAATCGAAGCTGTCAAATAGATCGGATCCGGGAGGCAGCCTTATCGGCTCTTCTTCACGGAATGTATTTTTGCCGTAAGGGCGAACCGGAGAAATGGCTTGAAGCCGATCGGTTTGCCTGGCAGGCGTAATAGACAACATTGGCATTTAGACTGCCTCCTTTTGCGTCTGGTATGACCAGCATAGTATGCTTTTGCGGCAAAGGCTGGCGAATGGTGTCTGTCAGAACAAAAGAAATAAGAAGGCAACAAGCGCAAAATCAAGCGTGATCAAATCGCGGAACGGATAGTATGGGCGAGGCTCGTAGTAGTAGGGGTCAAACGGATAGGATTGCGTCTGGACGGGTTGTTCCGGCTTGCTTGATTTGGCTTGCTGCTGGAATTTGGATTTCGAGTTTTTTTTGCTCTTTTTCGAAGAAGATTTATCCGGAATAGCCTCCGGTTCATCCGCATCGGAAACGTTAGGATCTCCATTAAGCGTAAGCTTTCCGCCCTTGCATTTGCTCAGCATGCCGATATGCCTCGATCCATCTTTCATAATGATATACACGGGCATTCCGCAATATCTCGACACGATATCTTCCTCGAGAGGATAAATCTGTTCCATTCAAGCTCCTCCTTATGTTTACTTGCATTAGGCTTTGCAACCAGTGTATTCACCCAGAGGCGAATAGGTATGGTTAAACACCTAGCAGTAATAAACGGTCAAGGGAGGTTATTGTCATCGCAGCGAATCGATTTGTTCAAACGACAGCCGAGCAGTCCAACCGGCGGAAAGCACGGCGAGCGGTTATGTTGGCAGCCGCTGTACTGGCGGTCGGTATCATCTGGGCAGTCTTCAATAGGGATGAGCTCCGTCCCGACGAGAATCCGGGAATCGTTGCCCATGATCTCGCTCTGTTATGGCAGTGGACGGACAAGCTCTACAGCAAAGGCGCGGCGAATGCGGAATGGACAATAAGATGGGATCTTGAAGGGGAAGCAGCTGACCTGGAGCAAGCGGAACAACAGCTTCAGGCGGATGAAAAAGGGCTGAAGCAGGGAACACTGTCCATATTCCCGCTAAACTCGGATCATCAAGCGTTGCTTGTATTTACGACCGCCCAAAAGGCGGACAAGGAGCAGCTGCTTGCCGTTGTAAACCGTACGGAAGCCATCTTAAAGAAAGAGGGCGTTTCCTACTCCGGAGGTATGACGGTTCGGGGCAAGACGGAATATAATAACGCAGCGGAACGTCTGGCCCAGGTCGCGGGCGGCAAGCGGGTTGACCGGTATAAGGACGAGAGCGGAACGGTCAGCGAAGCCTACTACTCGGAAAGGCTGTTCTCTTCGGTGGAAGCGGGAGCGGGGAAGAAGGCGAATCTGCAAATTGCCGAGCATCGGGAAACGGAGTCCGGGACGTTGTCTCTGATCGTCGGAACCCCGCTAATTACGGGAGATTACACCGTTTCCGAAGCAGGAAACGATTAGAAGAAATATGATGGCCAATTAGTTTTTTTTATGATTGGATGAATAGCAGTTTAAGGATTAATATGCTAAACTACATAAATAAAAATAAAAAAATATATGGAAAGAATGAGGGAACTAACTGAAATGAACGTTGAATCATCAAATGCGCAAGGCGCTATTTATTATATCTTCGGGGCGACAGGCGATTTGGCGAAGCGCAAGTTGTTTCCTGCCTTGTTCAGCTTATATAAAGAAGGAAAGCTGTCTGAAAATTTCGCCGTTGTAGGCCTCGCACGCAGAGAGCGTACTAACGAGCAGTTCCGCGCCGACCTGTATGAGTCGATCGTGGAATTCTGCCGTTACAAAGCAGATGACGTAGAGCTCTGGAACCGTTTTGCGGAGCACTTCGAATATATGCCGCTTGATATTAACAATGTGGAAGCATTCCGCGGTCTGGCAACTCTGTCCGATCAACTGGATGCCAAATTCAATATTCCGGGCAACCGTCTGTTCTATCTGGCGCTTGCACCGTCGCTGTTCGGCCCCGTATCGTTCAGCCTGCGCGACGGCGGGCTGCTCGAATCCAAGGGCTGGCACCGCGTCGTAATCGAGAAGCCGTTCGGCTATGATCTGGAATCGGCCCAAAAGCTGAATGACCAAATCACGCAAGTCTTCAAAGAAGAAGAAATTTACCGCATTGACCACTACCTCGGCAAAGAGATGGTGCAAAATATTCAAGTGATCCGTTTCGCGAATGCGTTTTTTGAGCCGCTCTGGAACAATAACCATATCGCAAACGTGCAAATCACGCTCTCCGAAACGGTTGGAGTAGAAGAACGCGGCGGTTATTACGACAAGTCTGGCGCCCTTCGCGACATGGGCCAAAACCATATGCTTCAAATGCTGACGATGATCGCAATGGAGCCGCCTAGCCGTCTGCATGGCGAAGATATCCGCGACGAGAAGGTTAAGGTGCTTCGCTCCCTTCGTCCGTACAAATCGAGCGACGAAGTGCGCAATCTGGTTGTACGCGGCCAATACAGCGAAGGTTCCCTCAATGGAAAAGAGCTTCCCGGTTACCGCCAAGAGGACTCGGTTGGGGAGAACTCTACAACGGAAACTTATTTTGCTGCCAAGCTGGCGGTTGACAACTTCCGCTGGGCGGGAGTACCGTTCTACATCCGTACAGGCAAACGCCTTCCGGTAAAAACAACGGAAGTGGTTATCGAGTTCAAATCGATGCCACAAAACGTATTGTTCGCGCAGCGTCATGACCTGCAGCCGAACCTGCTCGTTATCCGAGTTAACCCGATGGAAGGCATCTACATTAAAGTGAATGCCAAAACTCCAGGCGAAGACAATTCGGTGCAGCCCGTAAACATGGAATTCTGCCAAAGCTGCCAAATCGGCATTAATACGCCGGAAGCTTACGAGCGCCTGATTCATGATGCGGTACGCGGCGATTCGACGTACTTCACCCGCTGGGATGAGGTTGCGCAAGCTTGGGAATTCGTTGACCGCATTGCGGCCGCATGGCGTGAAGATTCGTCTGATCTGCAGCATTATCCTGCAGGCTCGTGGGGCCCTGAAAAGGTAGATCAGCTGCTTGCGCAAGACGGCTTCAAATGGTGGCCGGTTAACGGGCAAGAAGAAGACAATGTGATTTGGGTATCGAATAGCGGCAAATAATTTATTTCTAGCACACCGCTGACGGAGGGATATGCCTTTATGTTTAAGGTTTACGATATTTCGATGACAATCGAAAAGGGCATGCCGGTATGGGGCAACCATGAAGGCAAGCAGCCCGAAATCAACTCCCAGCCTACCTCTCCAGACGGCGTTAACGAATCGCGCATCGATATGGATGTCCATTGCGGCACCCATGTCGATGCGCCTCTGCATATGTTGCCGGAGGATGGCTCAACGATCGAAACAATTGGTCTCGAGGAGCTCGTCGGGAATGCCCGGGTTCTGGACTTCACGGACGTGAACGACAGTATCACAAGAGAAGACCTGGAGAAGCATGGCCTGCAAAAGGGCGAGTTCATTCTCGTAAAAACGAAGAACTCATTTACGGATTCCTTTGAATCCGATTTCGTATTCTTGCGGGAGGATGGCGCCCGTTACCTCGTTGAGGTAGGGGTTCGCGGGATTGGTACGGACGGACTTGGGATTGAACGCTCCCAGGCGGAGTATCCAACCCACCGGACATTGTTCCGCAACAATGTCATTATTGTAGAAGGGCTTCGCCTGAAGGAAGTGCCCCCTGGCTCTTATTTCATGGTGATTGCGCCTTTGAAATTGACCGGTATCGAAGCGGCGCCGGCACGCGCGCTGCTGATCGGGAATGGATAAAGGAGCGTTGCCTCGCGGTAACGCCATGAAGGGAAGACAAGCATGAGCCAAACGTTAAGTAATGAAATTACACAGGAAGTAGATAAGCGCCGTACCTTTGCGATTATCTCTCACCCTGACGCCGGTAAAACCACATTAACGGAGAAGCTCCTCTTATTCGGGGGAGCTATTCGTCTTGCAGGGTCGGTAAAAGCCCGCAAAGCGAGCCGCCACGCTACATCCGACTGGATGGAAATCGAGAAGCAGCGCGGTATCTCCGTTACGTCCAGCGTGATGCAGTTCGATTACCTGGGACATCGGGTCAACATTCTGGATACGCCCGGTCACCAGGATTTCTCCGAAGATACGTACCGTACGCTGACTGCAGCGGACAGCGCGGTCATGCTGATTGACGTTGCGAAAGGCGTCGAGGCCCAGACGATCAAGCTGTTCCAGGTCTGCCGCAAACGCGGTATTCCGATCTTCACCTTTATTAACAAGCTGGACCGCGAAGGCCAAAGCCCATTCGAGCTGATGGAAGAGCTGGAGCGGGTTCTCGGCATTCGTTCGGTGCCAATGAACTGGCCAATCGGCATGGGCCGCGAGCTGTGCGGCGTATACGACCGGATGAAAAATCAGGTTGAGCTGTTCCAAGGCAATGACCACAGCACGATCGAGGTTCGCAAAGTCGAGGATTACAATGATCCGGTTATCCGCGAAATGGCTGGCGACTACCTGCATGATCAGCTTATTCAGGACTTGGAGCTGCTTGACGTAGCGGGCGATCCGTTTGATTTCGATAAGGTTCGCGCTGGCGAATTGACACCGATCTTCTTCGGAAGCGCCGTGAACAACTTCGGCGTTCAAACCTTCCTGGAGAACTTCCTGGAGCTGGCTCCAAAGCCGGCTCCGCGGATGAGCACAAACGGCTCCGTTGACCCGACAAACGAGAAGTTCTCCGGTTACGTGTTCAAGATTCAAGCGAATATGAATCCGGCGCACCGCGACCGTATCGCTTTCCTTCGGATTTGCTCCGGTCGTTTCGAACGCGGCATGAGCGTCCGCCATGTCCGCGCGGGCAAAGACATTAAGCTGTCCCAGCCGCAGCAATTCCTGGCGCAGGACCGCGATATTGTCGAGACGGCTTATCCGGGCGATATTATCGGTCTGTTCGACCCGGGTATTTTCCGGATTGGCGATTCCTTGTCGCAAGGCTCCGAGGTCGTATTCGACGAGCTTCCAACGTTCTCTCCGGAGATCTTCGCCAAGGTTACCGTGAAGAACGCTTTGAAGCATAAGCAGTATCAGAAGGGGATAGACCAACTGACCGAGGAAGGCACCATTCAGGTATTCTACTCGGCAAGCGGCTTTGCTGACGAAACGATTCTTGGCGTAGTCGGCCACCTGCAGTTCGAGGTATTCGAGTACCGGATGAAGGGTGAATACGGCGTTGATATTCAGCTGCACCGTATGCCGTTCCAATTCGCGCGCTGGATCATTGACGATAAGATCGATCCTTCGAAGTTCCGGATCAACTCTACCCTTGTGAAGGACAAAAAAGGCAATTACGTTGTTCTCTTCGAGAATGAATATGCGATGCGCACCGCGATGGATAAGAATCCAACCATGAAATTTCTGGAGACTGCTCCATAAGCTTAAAACGAATAAGAAAATCCCCTGATCGGATGAGATCAGGGGATTTTTTGCATTGCGTTGCTATTGCCGGTATCGAATAATTTGCTCAATCAAATCCCGTTCGACTTCCTTGTTGTACGCTTTGACCATGCGGGAGATTAAGAAGAGATCCACGATAACCCAGATGAACAAGGCGGCAGCAGGAAGAGCGAATAGGATGGTGCTGATAATTAACAAAGCCTTTTGTTCAGCTGCGGAAGCAATACTGAGTAATATATAGGCTAGAGTTGCGATGAGGAAAAGAATCAGCTGGATAATGGCCGTTTTCTTGCGCTTCAGATAAAAGCGGTGTACGCCGAGGTGACCGCCAAGAAGCATCAGATAAGCGATAGCCGCCGATTTTTCGCTACTCCGCATCTCGGAGTTGAATACCATCAGTTCATTCAGCGTGAGGTCTTGCCGATTCATGATGACCTCCTAGAATGAGCCACCGTGAAAATGCTTGTGAGCCATAATTTCGTCAATAAGCTGGCCCTCGACTGCGCGGTTGCGGTCTCTCACCCATGTGTGCAGGAGGAAAGCATCCACGATCCACCAGATGGAAGTCACAATCAAGCCGATAACGGAAATGGAAAGAATAAGCTGTGCAATCGCGGAGCCTGTACGCCCGAGATAGAAGCGGTGACCGCCAAACATGCCGAGGAAATACCAGAGAACGTAAGCGATGACCATATTCTTGCCACGATCCTTCACCTCTTGCTCCAGCAGAAGTAGCTCCCTGGCGTCTAGTTGGCTTTTTTGCGCGATGTTAAATGACATGTATTGCTCCCCTTTATCTAAATTGTAGTCTACCAGCTAAAGTATAGGGGTTATGTAAAAATCATACAACCCAAATTTTCATAATAATAATGGAAATCTTTATTGGCTTATCCGGTTGACGGAATAGCGCTTTCATGACATAATGTACGCGTGTACATTACAGCTAAACAGCAGCAAAAGACTTAAGTAATACATGCAATAACGGGAGGCGCCGACTATCAGCAGGAAAGAAGTAGCGAAGCTGGCCGGTGTATCGGAAGCAACGGTATCCCGGGTACTTAACAATGTAGGGCCTATTAAGGAAGAGACACGAATTCGCGTGCTGGAGGCGGCCAAAGAGCTGGGGTATGTGCCTAATGCGCTTGCTCAGCGCTTTGCCAGGAGGAAAAGCGGGAACGTTGGCGTCATTCTGCCGTTTGTGCCGAAGGTTCATTTGTTCTCGACTTATTACTTTGCGGAAATATTAAGCGGGATCGGCGAGGCGGCGAAGGCCTGCAACTATGATCTGCTGCTAATCTTCCGGGAGCCGGACAGTCCGCGTGATTACGCAAAGCTGTTCCGGACGCAGAAGGTGGATGCCTGTATCGTGCTGGGCGCTCAAAATGTTGCCGAGGAACGAGCCGCGCTAGCCGAGCTTCAGGAGGAAGGTTATCCATTCTGCCTCGTGAACCAGCGGTTTGACGAGAAAGGATACCTGACCGTCGATGCGGACCATGAGTCGGGAAGCTACGAAGCGGTTCAGCATCTGATTGCAAACGGCTTCAAGCAGATTGCCTTCCTGAACGGGCCGGATGCTTTCTCGAGCAGCGGGGACAGGCTTGCCGGCTATAAGCGTGCGCTGGAGGAATCGGGGATCCGGCACGAGGATGAGCGGATATTCACCGGTAATTACAGCAGGAAGAGCGGGTATGAAGCGGCCTCACGGCTATCCGAGGGAATCAGGAGCAAGCGGATTGACGCTGTTTTCGCGGCTAATGACCGGATGGCGATTGGCTTGATGGACGGTCTTCGGGAGTACGGCATTGAAGCGGGCAAGGATATCGGCCTGATCGGTTACGATGATTCGGACAGCTCCAGAATCGTAACGCCGAAGCTGTCGACGGTATCGGTTCCTTTTTACGAGATGGGACGACGAGCCGCCATGAAGCTGCTGGCAGCGGAAACCGAAGAGCCGGGGAATACGATTCTTCCCGTTCAACTCATTAAGCGAGAAACAACCTAAAATACGTTATCGAGAGGCGGTAGTTTAAGAATGAGCAAACTTCGTGTCGGAATGGTTGGTTATAAATTTATGGGTAAGGCACACAGCAACGCGTACCGCGCGCTGCCGATGTTTTTCCCGGAAACCGCTGTACTGCCGGAAATGACCGCGATTTGCGGCCGTGATCCGGTAGGTCTCGAGAAGGCGCGGACGCAATTCGGCTGGCAGAGCGGCGAGACGGATTGGCGCAAGCTGGTCGCGCGCGAGGATATTGATCTGATCGACATTAATGCGCCAAGCGACGCTCATAAGGAGATTACGATTGCGGCTGCCGAAGCGGGCAAGCATCTGTTCTGCGAGAAACCGCTCGCGCTGACGCTGGAAGATGCGAACGAAATGCTGGCTGCTGCCGAGAAAGCAGGCGTGAAGCATATGGTTGGCTTTAACTACCGCTTTGCTCCGGCTGTCCAGTTGGCGAAAAAGCTGATCTCGGAAGGACGTATCGGTAAAATCCATCATTTCCGCGCCGTCTTCCTCCAGGACTGGATTCTTGATCCGGAGTTCCCGCTGGTATGGCGCCTGAAGAAGGAAATCGCCGGTTCCGGCTCGCATGGCGACCTTGGCGCGCACTTGATCGATATGGCCCGTTTCCTCGTTGGCGAGTTCCAGGAAGTTATCGGGATGGAAGAGACCTTCGTCAAGGAACGTCCGGTTTCCGAATCGATGACGGGCCTTAGCGCAACAAAAAGCGGCGCGGACGCGCCGCGCGGGGAAGTAACGGTTGACGATGCAACGCTGTTCCTGACAAGGTTCGAGAATGGCGCGCTGGGCAGCTTTGAAGCTACCCGCTTTGCGGCAGGACACCGTTGCACGAATGCGTTCGAGATTAACGGCAGCAAAGGCAGCATCAAATTCGACTTCGAACGGATGAACGAGCTTGAGGTTTACTTCACGGAGGATGCCGACGATGTGCAAGGCTTCCGCCGCGTACTCGCAACCGATGCTTCCCATGCTTACATGGATGCCTGGTGGCCAGCCGGTCATACCATCGGATACGAGCATACGTTCACTCATGAAGTGCATGAGCTGATGACGGCAATCGCGGAAGACCGCCAGCCGGTGCCGAACTTCCATGACGGCGTGAGATGCCAAGAGGTGCTTGTTGCGGTGGAACGCTCGATTGCGGAACGTCGCTGGGTTGCTTTGAAAGAGTTCCAATAATTCTGCGGGCAGAGGAGACTAACGAAGACGATGAGAAAAGCACTGATCGTATGGGGCGGCTGGGACGGTCATCAGCCGAAGGAAGTTGCGGGTATTTTTGAAGACGTGCTGGTGAAGGAAGGCTTCGAGGTTGAAGTATCGGATACGCTGGACGCGTTTGCGGACGTGGAAAAACTGAAGGGCCTCGATCTGATCGTACCGATCTGGACGATGGATAAGATTAAGCCGGAGTATGTGCAAAACGTATCGGAAGCCGTTCAAAGCGGCGTTGGCCTTGCCGGCTGTCATGGCGGCATGTGCGACGCTTTCCGGGAAAACGTAGACTGGCAGTTCATGACCGGCGGCCAATGGGTAGCGCATCCGGGCAATGACGGCACGGATTACGTCGTGAACATCAAGCATAGCTCCAGCCCGCTGACGGAAGGCATCGAGGACTTTGAAGTCAGCTCGGAGCAGTATTACCTGCATGTCGATCCGGCCGTTGAAGTACTCGCAACAACCCGGTTCCCGGTGACCGAAGGGCCTCACTCCCTGAACAAGGCAGTTGATATGCCGGTAGCCTGGACGAAGCGCTGGGGCGTTGGACGCGTCTATTATAACTCGCTTGGCCATCAAGCCAACATTATCGATATTCCCGTGGTCAAAGAAATGATGCGCCGGGGCTTCAACTGGTGCGCGGAAGGCAAAACGGCAGCGGTAAACGGAGGGACTCACGCTCATGCACAAGCTTAAGGTCGGCGTTATCGGAACAGGCAATATCAGCAGCGCGTATTTGAACAACGGCAAGAAATTCGATTCGATGGAAATTGTCGCTTGCGCGGATTTGGACGTAGACCGGGCGAAGGCGAAAGCCGAGGAATTCGGCATCCGGGGCTGCTCGGTGGAAGCGCTGCTCGCCGATCCGGAAATCGGTATGGTCATCAACCTGACGATTCCGCAGGCGCATGCGGCGGTATGCCTGCAGGCGCTTGAAGCCGGCAAGCATGTATACGTAGAGAAGCCATTTGCGGTTACCCGCGAAGAAGCGCAGGCCGTGCTTGAGCTTGCGGCACGCAAAGGGCTGCTTGTGGGCAGCGCGCCGGATACGTTCCTTGGCGGCGGTATTCAAACGAGCATCAAGCTGATCGAAGACGGCTGGATCGGTACGCCAATCGGCGCAACGGCCTTTATGATGTCGGGCGGTCATGAGACTTGGCATCCGGCACCGGAGTTTTATTATCAGAAAGGCGGCGGCCCGATGTTCGATATGGGTCCGTACTATCTGACGGCTATGGTAGCCATGCTTGGACCTATCAGCCGCGTAACCGGCATGGCCCGCGCTTCGTTCCCGGAACGGACGATTACAAGCCAGCCGAAGTTCGGTCAAAAAATTCAGGTTGAGGTTCCGACGCATGTCGCCGGCATTATCGAGTTTGCATCCGGTCCGATTGGAACGATTCTGCAAACCTTTGACGTGAGAGGCGGATCCACTTTGCCTCGAATCGAGGTATACGGATCTGCGGGAACGCTGCTTGTTCCGGATCCGAATACGTTTGGCGGTCCTATCCAATTCAAACGCGCGGGTTCGCACGAGTGGTCGGAGATTCCGCTCGTGTATCCGAACACGGATAACGTACGAGGCCTAGGCGCTGCCGATCTTGCGAAAGCGGCGCTTACCGGACGCAAGGCGCGTCCAAGCGGCGAGCTTGCTTATCACGTGCTGGAAGCGATGCATGGCTTCTTCGATGCGGCCGAGCAAGGCGCGCATTATATCATGAAGAGCAGCTGCGAGAAGCCGGCGCCGTTTACGCTTGGTCTTCAACCGAACAGCTTGGACTAATTTGTCAAATATAAGCCATTCTAGGTCGGCGGGTATCCCGCCGGCTTTTTTTCGATTAAACCCTCTTATGGCTGGAGTTAAATTATGGTATCTTTTGAGTAGAAGCCTGAAAGGGGTTATGCCTGATGACTGCTCAAACGCAGAATTGCGTGCTCATCCGTAATGGGATTGTTGTGCTTGAGGACCAGCTTGTCGCTTCAACTATCGTCGTCAAGGACGGTATCATTGACGCGCTTCTGACTGATGAAGAGGCTATTCGGCAGTATGAGCATAGCTGCGGAGATGAGGCGAATCGGATTGATGCAGCAGGGCGATATATTCTCCCCGGATTAATTGATATTCATAACGACGCGATAGAGAAAGAAGTGCAGCCACGGCCCAATACTTTATTTCCGCTCGAGATGTCGTTCCTGGAATTCGAACGCAAAATGCCGCTTCACGGCATTACAACGATGTACCATTCTTTGTCGCTTGGCGTTGGCTTAAGCTTGCGGGGGGATCATCTGTTGACCGGGATGGTTGAGTGTATTGACCAGTACAGGAGAGAGCGCTCGGTTATCCGGAACCGAATCCATTTGCGTTACGAAGTCTCTTACTTGGCGGGGTATCCAATCGTTGAGCAGTATATCAAAGACCGGAAGATTGACTATTTGTCCTTTATGGATCATTCCCCGGGCCAGGGACAATACAGGGCGCCGGGATCTTTTGAACGATATGTCATGAAAAATCAAGGGGTTGGCATCGAGGAAGTACAGGTTATCGTCGAAGAGCTGCTTTTGTGCAGAAACCAGATCGATTGGGAGAATCTCCGCGAGCTCAGCCGTTTGGCTGGACAGCAGGGTATTCGGCTTGCTTCCCATGACGATGATTCGGTTGAACAGGTGGAGCGTTCAAGAGGATTTGGCGTTTCGGTAACGGAATTCCCCATTAACATGGAAACCGCCCAATATGCCGCAAGATCGGGTCTTTTCGTATGCGTCGGCGCGCCGAATCTCGTTAGAGGAGGATCCCATGATCATAACCTGCGCGCATTGGATGTTATCAAGGAAGGCGAAGCCACTATTATTTGCTCCGATTATCATCCGTCTTCATTATTAAAGGCTATCTTTATGCTTGCAGAGCAGGAAGTGCTGGATTTGCCGGCGGCTGTTCGTTTGGGGACTCTTTACCCGGCGCAGGCGCTTGGCATTGCCGATCAATACGGCGCGATTGCGCCGGGTAAAGCCGCAGATTTAATTCTTGTTGATCAATACCAAGGCCATCCTTGGGTTACGCATACCATTGTCGGCGGTAAAACCGTCTATACAGCGGATGCGCGTTAGGTAGCAGCAGGCTTCAATTTCTGAAGCTTCGCATGCAGGGCATCAACAAGCTTTGACTGCTCCTCGGCGGATATTTCTTTCCAGATCAGCTCGAATAATACGCCAAGTCCGGGGAGCGTTTTTTCCTCATTGCCGACGGAGTCCTCGATAACGTCTTTCATTTGTTCTTTTGTGTTATTTCTGACGTTGTTGATAATGGCTTGACGCAAATCCAGATTAATCAATCGGATTCCCTCCAAGTCTTCATGAAATCGTGCTTCATTACTGTTTCCGAATCGGGCGATTTTCATCCGGGCGCGGTGGATATGCTATAATAATCAGGATTAGGCAATGTCGTAAACGCATCTTGCAGGCTTTGAAGGGAGTAGGATGAAACGAAATGGCCAAGAAACAATTTGCAGTTATCGGGATGGGGCGATTCGGCTCCAGTATCGCCAATTCGCTAACGGAAATGGGCTTTGAGGTGCTGGCTATCGATTCGAGCGAAGACAAAATCCAGGACGCCATTAATAAAGTTACCCATGCCGTATCCGCGGATTCAACGGATGAAGAGGCGCTTCGCTCGCTTGGCATCCGCAACTTCGATGTTGTCGTGGTGGCCATCGGGGAAGATATTCAGGCAAGCATTCTCACTACGCTGATTCTGAAGGATCTCGGCGTCAAAATGATTGTCGTCAAAGCGCAAAACGAATTGCATGGCAAAGTATTAACCAAGATCGGTGCGGATAAAGTGGTTTATCCGGAGCGGGATATGGGCATGCGCGTCGCCCATCATTTGATTTCCCCTAATATCCTGGAGTATATCGAGATCTCGGAGGATCACAGCATTATCGATCTGAAAGCGCCGGAAGCGATGATCGGGAAGAGCCTCAAGCAGCTGGACATCCGGGCGAAATTCAAATGCAACGTAATGGCGATCAAGACGAATGGACAAATGAACATCGCTCCTTATCCGGATGATCTAATCCGTCCGGAGGATGTCCTTGTTATCGTTGGAAGAAACGCTGATTTATCCAATTTGGAAATAGCTTATTCGGAAGGCTGATCGGAATTATGAGTCATTTATTATTAACCTCTATTCAAAATGAACGGGTGAAGCAGTGGGCTTCCTTGCTGGATAAAAAGTACCGGGACCGGACAAGCCTCTTCATTATTGAAGGCGTTCATCTGGTGCTGGAAGCCTTCAAATCCTCCGCTGCCGTGCAATGCGTCGTGTATAATACGGAGCGCGGCATTCCGCATGAGCTGGAGCAGCTTGCCCGGGAGGGCGGAACGGAATGGGTGCAGGCAACGCCGCAAGTCATGGCGAAATGCACGGGAACCGATACGCCGCCGCCGGTGTTCGCCGTACTGGAGAAGCTGAAGCGGGACGATACCGCCTTGTTCCGGAACAACAGCCTTGTTGTTGTCCTAGATGGGGTACGCGATCCGGGTAACGTTGGCACGATTATCCGCAGCGCGGATGCGGTTGGAGCGGATGCGGTTGTGCTGGGCAAAGGCAGCGTAGATCTGTATAATCCGAAGACGGTGCGTTCCACGATGGGCTCGCTATTCCATCTGCCGATTATTGAGGCGGATCTCGCGGAGCTGCTGCCCGAGGCGCAAAGCAAAGGAATCAAGCTTGTCGGGACAAGCCTGCAGGCGGCTCACACTTGCTATACATACGACTGGACGTCCGGCACCTGGCTTCTGATGGGCAATGAATCGGAAGGACTGTCCGATGCGGTACGGCAGACGGTTGACGAATCGGTTATTATTCCGATGCAAGGCGAAGCGGAATCGCTCAACGTCGCGATGGCTGCGACCGTGCTGTTGTACGAGGCTTTGAGACAGCGGAAATATAAATAGGTTATGAACATTCGAATTCGATAACGAGCAAGGAGGAGCTTTGCCCCTATAAGCCGGGGAAGGCTCCTCCTTGCTCGTTTTTTTGTTAAGCGTTGCTTGAAATCTCAGGCTTCATCGTATCTTTGTTCGACTTTCCCCATATCTGCCGACGCAGCATAATCCCGGCGATACCGATTATCCCCACCGCCAGCCCGACAAGCAAGAACGTGCGGCTTGCTCCCATTAGACCGATCAGCGCGCCGCCGCTGAGCGGAGCAATGACGAAGATGACGCTGCTCAAGGAGTCAAATATGCCGCTGACACGGCCAACGGCTTCGGGCGGCGTTTCCTTCTGCAGAATGTAGTTCATTCCCGAGGAGGTGAAGCCGGTACCGATCCCTCCGATAAAAAATACGAGCAGCATAAGCCACAGCGGACTGTCTTGACGGAAAGCGCCGGCTGCCGCGAACATCAGGCCGATCAGCGCCACGCCTCCACCAAGCAACCTGCCATACGCCGTAAGCTCCTGGTATCGGCGAAGCCACGTCACACTCGCAAGTCCGCCGGCGCCGATTGCCGTTACGAGCCAGCCCATCAAATCGGGCTGTTCCGGGGCAATCTCGCGGAAGAGGACGGCGAATTGGGCATCGATCATTTGGATGCCGGCCAGCCCGATTAAGCTGAAGAGAAGACTGATGCGCAAGATGCGGCTGTGCCATAGAAGGCGCCAACCATCGCGCCATTCGCCCCGCAGGCTCCCTTTCTTCCCGGTTGCGGAGGCGGCAGCCGGCATCCGCCCATCGACGGCGGGGACAAGAAGGAGCAAGAAGGCGGACACGACGTAGCAGACCGCGTTCACCGCCATGCTGACGGAAGGGGAAAATGCGGACGCCGCGGAGGCGCCAAGCAGAGGCCCTAGTATTTTGGACAGCTGGAAGACCGCTCCGTTAAGAGAGGTAGCCTGCAAGAGCTGATCCGGCGCAACAACGGCCCGAGTCATCGACTGTTGTGCGGGAAAGTGGAAGACGCGGGCGGTCGAGCGGATTGCGATCAATCCGAGAAGAACTCCCGCGTTAGGGGCGAAGATAAGCAGGACGGTTAATCCCGAGCGCAGAAGATCTGTGGCGATCATCAGGTTGCGTTTGTTCCAGCGGTCCGCCCAAATTCCTGCCAGTTGGC
The DNA here is from genome assembly GCF_003399985.2 of Paenibacillus sp. ATY16. Classification (NCBI taxonomy): domain Bacteria; kingdom Bacillati; phylum Bacillota; class Bacilli; order Caryophanales; family Paenibacillaceae; genus Paenibacillus; species Paenibacillus sp. ATY16. The sequence goes on from NZ_NMOK02000026.1 coordinate 25,436, forward strand.
TGAACGCAATGCCTGGCACGGCAAAACATAGAGGCAGCAGCGCGATCGTCATCGCGTCCGCCTTCCAAATGAATCCGAGAAGAATCATGACAGCCATAAAGTCGAAATAATCGCCAAAAGCCGAAAGGCCGTAGGCGGCGAACATTTTCGCAAACGAGCGGTTTTTTCTTAACATTAGTAGGCTATCCCCCGTGAATGGAATCGTAATGATTCCAATGGTATCAGGGGAATGTCAGAGAATGATCAGAGATGCTTTTTAAGCAACTGCTCCGTTTGAGGCAGCAGCTCTTCAAAGCGGTAACGGACAGCAAGCTGGTCCCATTGCCGTTGGTAGGCTAGCCGATACGTTTCATCGCATTGGTGGATCGCGAGAAATCGCAGCAATGTACTTAAGCTAAAGAGAAGATGGGGAAGGAACTCCGTATGGCGGAGTGTCTGAAGCCCTTCATCCAGCGCAAGTCTCGCGGCCGGAATGCTGCTTCGCCGGTATAGGAGCATTGCCATGGCCACGAGATAAGCTCCCCGCTCGCGCTTGATCGGATGGCGCAGCAGCAGCTCGTCGCATTCGCGCAGCTTGGCATCCGCAGCCTCGAGCTTCCCCGTCCATATCGCCAGATACGTCTCCTTCAGCAGAAAGAGTGCCGTGAAGCTAGGGGAGTCGAGCCCTTCAATCTCCTGCCTGATTGTTTCAAGACCCTCCCGGGCAAGATCCGGCTTTCCGACTTCCGTATAGAGGAGAACGAGGCTGAGCTGCAAGTCATACCGCCATGCCAGTGCATTGGCGTTGTCTTGGGCAAGAAGCTTTTCGATATAAGGGAGCGTAGCTGCAGGCTCCGGTTGAATGATGGAGTGGATATACACGGCATACGTCAGCTTCTGCCAGAGGGAAACCCCGTCCGCTGTCAGGAGCCATTCGAAATCGCCGCGAATAAAACGCAGATAGGCGTCATTATAAGGGTCGCCTGGCAGGCTTAATACTTCACGGTTCTCCGATAGCAGCTGCATGGCCGCTCCCATGCCAAGGCTGTGATATCTGGAGAATAATCGCTTCACGTCCACCGCGAACTGTTCGTCAAAGCTTAGCGGGTTAACGTTCGGCTCCGGAGCGCGGCGCACGAGCTTGTAGCCCTGGCCCCGGACGGTTTCCACGCGCACCAGATGGCTCCAGCCGGCTAATTTTCTTCGGACGCGGTAGATATGGTCGTCTACGGTCCGGTCGGTTGGGGCTTCCATCGGCCAAACGGCATCAAGCAAGGCCTCGCGAGTAAACGAGCGTCCGGCATGCTCGTAAAGAAAGCGAAAGAGCGCAAACTCCTTCGGCAAGAAACTTACGCGCTCGCCCGCGTACGCGACTTGATAAGTATCCGGATTGAAATGAAACATGCGAAACTCCCTGCCCTTCCCCCTTGCGCTTGCAATACTTCTTTTCTTTGATGATGGCATGGCGGATCGTAGAAAGCAAGCGAACATCTTGATCTGCCAAACTTAGTTCAGACTTTTTCCGGGGCCTTTTACTCCCGATGGTTTTCTAAAATTTTGTTCGTTTTGTCGGATACCCGACATTTTTATAGCAGTGAAATATGTTATTATCCGTATATCACATGCGAAAAGTCGGATTAATTCTCATGCCTGATTCTAAAAGCTAACCGAATTCGAGGTGAATACGAATATGGATGAAATCGTCGCTGGCAAGGATTATCAGGAGAAGGACGACGTCAAGCAAACAATCCTGAGCGTGTTCCGCGAATACGGCACGGAGCGGACCTACAGCAAGCAAGAATTTATATTTCAGGAGCACGATCCGCCTTCGGCTGCTCATTACGTGGCATCGGGCCTTGTCAAAATCTCGCAAACCTCACAGGAGGGGCAAGGCATTACCTTATTCCTTCGTTACCCCGGCGAGATGTTCGGCAACGCGGAGCTGCTTACCCAGCTTGACCGCAGGCGTTACGCCCAGTGCTTGGCGGAAAGTCAAATCATGACGCTGGAATCGCAGCTGTATCAGGAGCTGGCTCGATCCAATGCTTCGTTCGCTTATGCGCTGGCCGTGATTACCGCGCGGAGGCTGCTGCAGACGCAAAATATGGTGGAAACGCTGATCAGTCGTCCGGTCGCTTGGCGGTTAGCTTGGTTCCTGATGCAGATGGGCAGGGAGCGCGAGGATCGGATTGAGGTGCAGCTTCAATTGAGCCACGAGGAAATTTCCTATGTGATCGGCTGCAGCAGGCAGACGGTAACCGAGATTTTGAACAAATGGCGGGACAGACAGCTCATTACTTACAGCAAAAAGAACATTATTATTCATCATCCAAGCCGATTCTTCTCGGTTATTTGATCTTAAACGGCTTGGAAGGAAGGGACCGGCATGATTGAAATTGAGAAGGTCAGTAAAGCATTCGAACAGAAGCAAAAAAAATCCTACCAGGTTCTCGATGACGTATCGTTCACGATTAAACAGGGGGAATTCGTCTCCCTGCTTGGTCCTTCTGGCTGCGGGAAATCGACGCTTCTAAATTTGATTGCCGGCTTCGAGAGGAGCTACTCCGGCATGATTCGAGTCAACGGAGAGCCTGTCAAGGGACCGGGTGCCGGCAAGGTCGTCGTGTTTCAGGAGCACGGCCTATTCCCGTGGATGAACGTTCTGGACAACGTGGCGTTTGGCTTGAAGCAGCAAGGCATACCCAAGAAAAAAAGATACGAGCGGGCTTTGGAGGGCATCAAATCGGTGCATCTCAGCAAATTCATAGACCGCTACCCGCATGAATTGTCAGGGGGCATGAAGCAGCGAGTTGCCATTGCGAGAGCGCTCGTTATGGAGCCGGACATCTTGCTGATGGATGAGCCGTTTGCGGCGCTTGACGAACAAACAAGGTATATTCTGCAAAAGGATCTGGAGGACATCTGGCTGAAAACGCGCAAAACCGTGCTGTTCATCACGCATAACATCAGGGAAGCCGTACTCTTGTCCGACCGCGTTCTCGTTATGGCGACGCAGCCCGGCCGGATCAAGAAGGAATTTGTTATTCAGGCGGCACGGCCGCATCAGGCGGGCGATCCGTTGATTCATCATTACGAGAACAAAATCATGGAGACGCTCACCGAGGAGCTGGAGAAGGTTGTAAGAGAGGAGATGGGCCATGACTATCGCTTGGAGAAGAACGCTATTCCTAGTCTTCCTGATCGCGATTTGGGAATTGGGATATAGGGTTTTCGATTGGGGCTGGAAATTTCCTTCTCCGCTCCAGACGGCGGAAGCCTTTGTTGACGGGTTTGCGAACGGCCATCTATTCGGCTCGATTCTAGCCAGTATGCGAAGACTGCTTATCTCCTTCGTCATCTCCATTCTCCTCGGCACCGGGCTTGGTTTCTTGTTCGCTCGCTTTCGGTTCCTGGACGAAACCTTCGGCTTCCTTGTAGTCGCCCTGCAGACCGTGCCAAGCATTGCCTGGCTGCCCTTCGCCATCATTTGGTTTGGACTAAACGACACCTCGGTCATTTTCATTACGGCCATTGGCGCAACCTGGACGATGTCGATGGCGAGCCGAACCGGCATTGCTCAAATTTCGAAAATTCATTTGCGGGCCGCCCGGATGATGGGCACAGGCAATGGGCTGAAGCTGTTCTATCAAGTAATGCTGCCGGCCGCTTTTCCCCATTTAATTACGGGTGTTCGCGTGGCATGGGCATTCGCCTGGCGCGCCCTGACGGCTGGGGAGCTGATTGGACGCGGACTAGGTCTCGGCCAGACCCTTCAAGACAGCCGGGACATCGGGGATACGGCAACCCTTCTATGCGTCGTCATTATCATAGCGCTTATTGGAACGATCTCCGACCATTTTTGTTTTAAGCGGCTGGAGGATGGCATTATGGTGCGCTTTGGTCTGCACGCGGCCAAAAATTAAAACATGATTTTTATGAATACGGGGGAGAACGATGAAGATTAGAATTGGTTTGAAACCAGGTACAAAAAGCATTCTGCTGGGAGCCGTGCTCCTGCTGACGAGCATGCTGGCTGCCTGCGGCTCGAACGGCGGCCAGGCTGCTTCTTCGGAGGGACAAGTTACCGTAAAAATCGGCCTTTTGAAAAACGTAACGCACGCTCCTGGCTTTGTGGCCCTTAAGAACGGATACTTCCAGGAGCAATTCGGCAAAAATGCGAAGATTGAAGTTACGGCCTTTGACAATGGCTCCGACTTCTCCACGGCTATCGCTACGAATCAGATCGATCTAGGCTACGTTGGGCCTGGCCCGGCTATCAATCAATATTTGAAAAGCAAAAACTTCCGAATCATCTCGGGCTCTAACAATGGCGGTGCGGTATTGATCGCGGGCAAGGACGCCGGCATCAAATCCGTTAAGGATCTTACCGGCAAGACGGTGTCGATTCCGACCAAAGGCAGCACGAACGAAATTTCCCTGCGCCTTCTGCTGCAGCAGGAAGGGCTCAAGGTTGCGACGGACAAATCAGGCGTTCAGATCATCACGCGCGCTCCAGCCGATACGCTTGTCGCTATGCGGCAAAAGGAGGTTGACGCGACTCTTATTCCGGAGCCATGGGGTACGCAGATGGTCGAAGAGGGAACCGGCGTGGTGCTGGTGGATTGGGATAAAATCCCTCCAAACGACGGCGATTATCCGCTCACCATCTTGATGGCCAGCGATAAATTTCTGAAGGAACATCGGGATTTGGCCAAGGGCGCCATTAAGGCCAATAAGCAGGGAATCGACTTTATTAACGAACACCCGGACGAAGCCTATACGCTTATTAGCGACGAGCTGAAAGAGCTAAGCGGTAAAGGCATGGATGCGAAGCTGATCAAGGCGGCGCTGGACCATTTGCATTTGACCGAGAACGTGGATCTGAACGTCATCAAGACGATGGCCAAGGTTTCGTTTGACGCGGGCTATTTGAAAGGCATAAAGGACGAGAGTCAGGTGGATCTGTCCCAATTCTACGATCCTTCGCTGCTGGATGAAGGGAAGAAAGGGAAGTAACGAAATAAGTGGAGGTATCGGTATGTTGATTCAAACGCAAGACAATATCGTTTCCGATTATCATGAGCGCATGAAGGTCGTACTACTCGGAACGGGGACGCCGCGCGCATTCGGAAACCGGGCTAAATCCTCCGTTGCGATTCTGGCAGGCAGCAAAGTGTTCGTCGTGGATTGCGGGGGGGCCGTCGTGGACCAGCTGATCAGAGCCGGCATCATGCCGCAGCGCGTATCGGATGTGCTGTTCACTCATCATCACAGCGATCATAACTCGGGCTTCTTCGACTTATTCATCTCCAGCTGGCGAACGCATGTTGTGCCGGGACGCGTGTTCGAAGGCAGGTCGGTGCCCATGAGCGTGTATGGACCAACAACAACGCGAGAGATTATCGGGAAGATGCGGGAATCCTTCGATTTCGACGCAAACCTGCGGATCCACTACAACTTGTCCGCGGAAGACGCTTCCAGGATTGAATATTTTGAAAACAATGAAGGTGTCGTCTACGACAAGGAAGGTATTCGGATTACCGCATTTGAAGTGGATCATAGGCCCGTCTATCCCGCGATTGCATACAAGGTTGAGTATAATGGCAAAGCGGTGGTTATCTCGGGCGATACGATACCGGTAGCGAATATGATCAAGTATAGCAAAGGAGCCGATCTGCTTATTCACGAGTCATACAATAAAACTTGGCTTGACGCTCTGATTGCGGAATTCCCGGAACAGGCACAGTCCTTAAGCAATCCGGCTAAGTATCATTCCACCACCTTGGAGGTGGCGGAGCTCGCGAGGCAGGCGGGCGTGCCCCATCTTGTGCTGACGCATCATATCCCGGCGCCTTTCCCAACGGAGGAAGCGGAAGCGGAATATACGCAGGGAATGCGGCAGATCTACCAAGGAACAATTACGATGGGCCGTGATTTGATGGCGTTTGAGTTATAAAAATATTTTTTATTCCAGGCGTATAATTTTCCAGTCATTCCACAAAATAACCTCACATCCAAGAAGGAGTTGACTATTATGGCTAACCAATCCAACAATTTAGTTGTACCGCAAGCGAAAGAAGCTTTGAACCGCATGAAATACGAAATTGCTACTGAGCATGGCATTCCGCTCTCCGAAGGTTACAACGGCAATCTGATGACTCGCGAAGCGGGCACGATTGGCGGCAACATTACGAGACGCCTTGTTCAAATGGCAGAACAGTCTTTAAGCGGAGCACAATTCTCCAATACAAGAAGATAGCAAGCAAAACAGTCATTCCCCTCCATCTTGCACATCACTTACCATCGGCTAGCGATCATGACGATGTTATAATGGTGAGATGAGAGGGGAATGTTTATGTTTATCTCACCTATGCAGCCTATGAAAGCTGAGGAACCCTTCAACTCAGAGGAGTATTTATTCGAACCCAAATTGAATGGTCATCGTCTAATCGTTTCGTTTATTAACGGACAAGTGAATATGTATACCAGGAACAACAATGAAGTTGCAAGACAGTACCCCGAGCTGTTTAACGTTCCCGTTGACAGCGGAATAGATGTCGTTTTCGACGGAGAGGTTGTAAGATTGCGGGACGACGGAACGAATGATTTCGAAGAACTTATCCAAAGATACCGAATGGGCAAAGCAACAAAAATAAAAGAAGCCTCCAGAACTCATCCCGTGCAATATTACGTCTTCGACATCTTGTATCTGAACGGAAAAAGCTTGGCGCATCTGCCTCTTGTCAAACGGAAAGAGCTTCTTGCCCAGATTCTTAAACCAAGCGGATACTATCATGTAACCATGTCCATTGAGCAAGAGGGAAAAGCCTTGTTTAAAGTAATGGAAGATAAAGGCCTGGAAGGCATTGTAGCAAAGAAAAAGAACTCTAAGTATATGAGCAAAAGATCCGAGAATTGGCTCAAGGTCATCAATTATCACTACCTTGAGGTTTCCATTTGCGCCTACAGACGCAGAGAATTCGGTTGGCTTGTCGAGCATGAGGGAAGAACGGTCGGCTGCATCGAATGGACGATTCCGACGGAGGACAGGAAAGCTTTTTACAACTGTGCTCAATCCCTTATTACCGGACAAGACAAACATTTTGTCTATGTAAAACCTATACTTAAAGTCATCGTAAGGTTCCGTGACTGGACCTCAAATCATATGCTTCGGACCCCCGAATATGTGGGATTTAGCGGAGAAAAAGCCTCTAAGATGATGATATCTTAGAGGCTTTGCATTATTCCGGACGTGATTTCATTAATTCGGCCCTAGTCCTCGGCTAAAAAAGTTTCCTCTTTTAATCTTTCCATTGCGGAAGCGGAGAACGATTCATTTAATGCTGTATTCATTTTCAATTGCGAATGGGCTGCTTCCGTGCGAAGAATGAATTGTTGACGCATGTCTTTGGCTGTTTGAAGTTTGTTTTCAAGTTGGGCTAAAGTATCTTTTAATTGTTCCGTGGCCCGCTCTAATTTATCCACCTCGGGCTCCAGCTTCTCGGAATAAGCTTCCTGCGAATGTGCCAGCGTGAGCCAGTGTCTGGCCATATCGGCATCGCCTTCTTTAGCTGCTAGTTCGGCCTTGTCCCGATGCATGGACAAGCTGACCCGGTATGTTTTCAATTTCCCTTTTAAAAGCAACCATTCTGATTCCGATTTATTTACGGTAACGGTTAGTTCTCGCAGTTTTTCTGAGTAGGACTCGATAAAAGCGTTCAGAACTCGCACGGGATGCTCATCTTGAGGGCTGTTGACCCTGGATAAGAATAGATCTTTCATGCGGCTAAAGATCCCCATCGAATACCCTCCTCAAACTAGTGTAATCAATCTTCGCAATATTTACGATCTACGCCGGATTGGAAAGAAGCTGCCGTAATGAAGTTTCCCGAAGCTCCATCATCCCCATATTCGTAAACAAAAACATGGCCTCGAGGAAGCACTCTTCCAAGCACATGAACCGAATCGCCTGTTACCCGGTAGACCGGAGGGAACGGACAGCAATACCAGTAGCCGTCTTCTTTAACAAGACCTTGTTTCATAAGCTCTTCAACCGTGGTCTCATACTCACGTTCGAGCGGAGTTATTACGCAAGCGGACCAATGTTCTTCCAAGTCTTCAACTGCTTGTGCCCATTCGCCGGCTTCTATAATATCATTTCTTGCTTCCGACGAAGTTACTTTCCAAATGTCCGAAGAATCCAGTTTGCAGCGAGATTTAACGAAGAAATGACCTGAGGAGCCTGTATTGGAACGTTTAACCAGCTCAGGGACCTTTAATCCCTGTGCGACAAGCAAATAATCCGATAGCGCCATCCAATATTGTTCCTCGGCATCTTCATGGCTTTCTGCCGATACCTTGCGTCCGTTCGAGATGTTTCCTACGATCGCATCGCCTGCTTGTTTCCTCGTTTTAGCCGATTCGTACAAAAGAATAACTTCCTTGAACCTCTCACCTTGATCCCGTATTAATTCAACTGCTTGCGCTGTCATATCATCCATTGCTTCTGCCGAACGTCTTAAGCCTGCCAGATGCTCCACGGGACAAGGGGAAGGGCCTTCTTCCTGTTGACCGAGCTGGATCGGCAATGCGATGGAGGCGGCATTCGCGAATGCCGCTTCTTGCCTAGTTGCTACCATTAAGTCGGGAATTTTGCCATACCAGATATCGGCTTGGTTGTGGGTAATGACGGGTACGGATTTTGGTTCGCTCAAGAGTGCGTCTCCCAATAGCGCATCTGCCATCAGTTGCATGCTTCGCGTAACCTGCAGAAACGCAAGAGCTCTTGGCATTTCGCTGTTCACGAGCTCAACATGCAAGCCGTACACCTGCTCTCCAAGGCGCTTATAGCTCTCCAGATGTTCGGGAGGGCAAATTTTTTGACCGGTAATACTTTCTCGAATCCAATCAAAAAGTCCCATTAGATCCACCTCCATGCGATTTATTGGTTTCATTTATCAATACGATTCATACCTTGTAGATCCGTATTCCATGTACGTATTCCATATAACGGCAGTTTCAAAGCTGTCATTACTCATTATATAGGTTTTATATTTTCTAGACATCCTTAAGGTTTGCATCAAAAAAAGCAGCCCCAATTTTGATCCAATTAGGGCTGCCTCCATGCTACATCTTTTCTTTCCTGCCTTCAATGAGGATGGTCAAGCTTACAAGCGTAACAAATATAGTAGCGCCCATATCCGAGAGAATAGCGATCCATAAGGTCAACCAGCCCGGAATGGTCAGCAATAACGCAATGATTTTTAACCCAAGGGCAACGACGATGTTGAAACGAATAATACGATTAACCCGCTTGGCGACTGCAACAGCAGCCGGCAGCTTGCCTAAGTGATCCTGCATCAGTACAATGTCGGCCGTCTCGATTGCGCTGTCCGTGCCTTTCCCCATAGCAATACCCAGCTGTGCGGAAGCGAGAGCAGGAGCATCGTTAATGCCATCCCCGATCATAGCCACAATTCCCTTTGAAGAGAGCTCCTTGATGCGATTGACTTTGTCTTCCGGCAGCAAGCCTCCATGGAACTTCGTGACGCCAACCGCTGAAGCTACCTTCTCTGCCGTTTTCTGATGATCACCGGTAAGCATGACGGTATTTTTAATCCCTAATCTGTGCAGGGAGGCAATGACCGTTTTGCTTTCTTGACGGATCTCATCGGCAATTCCGAATATCCCAAGCACTTGGAGCTCGTCAGCTACCAAAACAAGCGTTAGACCATCTTCTTTAAAGAGATTGATTTGCTTTTGAACATGTTCAGGAATCGTAATATGCCCAATGCTTTTTTCATTTCCAAGCCAATAAGCCTGGCCATTTACTTTTGCTTTTATCCCGCGTCCTGTGATGGTTTCAATTTCATCCGGGTCAGGCGCCGCAATGTTTCTATCGGCCAGCTCCTTCATGATTGCTTTTGCCAACGGGTGAGAAGAGGATTTCTCGATGGCGCCGGCTACTGCCAGGAAACGTTCTTCATCATAAATCTCTAATTGCGCGACATGCGGCTCGCCTTTTGTTAACGTACCGGTTTTGTCAAAAGCAAGGGTGTCGATCTTTCCAAGCTGCTCGAGGAAAACGCCGCCTTTAACGAGAATACCGTTCCTCGCGTTACGAGTAATGCCGGACACGATCGCAATCGGCGAGGATAGGATTAGGGCGCATGGACAACCAACGATTAGAACCGACAGCCCCTGATAAAGCCATGTGATCCAGCTGCCCTGAAAGAAAAGGGGAGGGACCACGGTTACCAGCGCCGCAGCAATCATAATAAGCGGTGTATAGTATTTGGCAAATTTATTGATGAACAACTCCGTAGGGGTTTTCGTCTCCTGAGCTTCTTGAACGAGGTGAAGGATCTTGGCCAAAGAAGAATCGTTATAGGCCTTTTCGATCTTAACAATAAGCAGGCCTTCGTTGTTGATACTGCCTCCAAAAACAGGTTCACCCGTCTCCTTCTCAATCGGGAGAGACTCGCCCGTAATAGCCGCTTCGTTAACGGAGCTTTTCCCTTCTAACACAACGCCGTCAGACGGGATTTTTTCGCCGGGTTTGATTTTTACGAGATCTCCAACTTGCAGGGAGGAAATAGGGACGATGCTTTCTTGGCCATTTTCCAGCCTTATGGCTTCCTTAGGGGCCACTTGCAGCAAGGTTTCCATCGAACGGCGGGCCTTTTCCATGCCATAGCCTTCAAGAAGTTCGTTCAAGCCAAATAAGATCGCAACTAACGTAGCTTCTTTCCACTCGCCAATCGCAACCGCGCCAACTAATGCGATGGTCATAAGCGTATCGATATTAAACTTGAGCTTGGCAAGGTTTTTTAATCCGCGGAAAAAAGTCGTGTAACCGCTAATAACGGCGGCTATTAAATAAAGGATAATAACGAACCAATTCGGCAGAACGCCATCCAAAAAGATAGCCGCAACATAAATGATACCGGAGGCAATAAGGAGCTTTAACATTTTGTTTCCATTGCCATGCTCATGAGCATGATCATGTTCGCCATGACTATGACCATTGTGTATGTCATCTTCGTTAACGTGATCGTGACTTTCCGCTAGCTTGTTAAGCTGCTCGGAGATATACGCCCCATCCGACTTTAAGATGCGATTGACTTCGGGCATGGAGATATCCTGACTGACCTTTAATTTCCCCGAGTTATAGCTAAGAGTCGCTTCTTCACCGTGATCGAGCTGCTTTATTTCATCTTCGATTCTTTGCGCGCAGCCGGCGCAGGACAGTCCTTTAATGCGATATTCATTCATAGGAACTTCCTTCTTTCAGTATATGAATACTTGCTCATATATTATGTTGCAGACCGGGAATTGTCAAACCTATTTTGCCCAAAAGAAGGAAAGCTGTCTCTCGAATCGGACTTTTTCTAACTTACGGATTGAAGCAAGCCTAAGAAAGGGAATATTACAGCAGCCGCCGTGCAGGCAGTGAATAACCCCATTTTGTTTTTTCTGTAGGCAGCAAATAAAAGAAAGAACGAGATAAGGCCCATTGCCATGCAAAGGGTGCCAGCCATATTCCACTGCCATTGAAGCGATAAGTCATTTAGATCAGCATGCAGCAATTTGAACAAATTAGATGGCACGGGTTCCTCCGATTCTGTCTCGTGAGGTGGTTCCTGGTTCCCCATGAATGCCGTAGTGATTAGAATAAATAAAGCAACCAAACTTTCTGCTTTAAGCCAGGATTGCAATCCACGTTTATTCTGGCCGTTTGCATATATTTTGGTTAGAAATCCATTCATGAATGCTAACAGGATAAGAGGAATGAACAATAAATGCTTCAATAGGAGTGCCTCTCCATAATTTATTCCCCATGAGCTGATATACCCAACCTCGATGATGATTGACATCATTACAAAACCCGCGATTACGATTAGCGCCATACAAGCGATCGACAACGGCGTGTACCAGCGGGTAAAGGCTTTCCAATTCCAGCTTCCTTTTCGAAACCAAGCGACAAGAATAAGAATGCCAAGCCAGACAGAGACAGCACCAACATGTATGGTTTGAGCTGGTAGTCCCCAAATCTTGGAGAGTGCGGCGGGATGACTCGCATATCCATGAACCAGAACCAAACAAGCCCAAATACCGGCTGCGACCCCTTTCGAAGATTTATGCTTTAAGCCATTAAAAGAAATAACCATAAATAAAGCGCTGCCAAGAATAAAACTCATGATCCATGCCCGTCCGAAGGAGTAGTCGTTCAAAACGATCAGGAGAACTTCCGCGAAAGATATTTGCGGGGCAAAATCCATTAAAATAACGGATGTTCTTACGATTGAAGCAAAAGAGAATACCGGAATTCCGATAGCGGCTAACTGGATCATGCGAGCGGGCACATGGACTTCCGGTTTGAATCGGCTGGGGATAAACTCAAGTACCAGATAGCCTGCGGTGATGGCAAACGAGAGGTAAAGAAGAGTTTCAAAAAAGTAAATATACAAAAAATCAACTCCAAGGAAAAATTGGACTACCGGGATCTATCTTATCATGAATTAATAATTGAAAATATGTTCATGCGTAACTCATGACCGCTCCATAGTTAACTTATATCATCTATGTTATAATGATCATCACGTTAGAAGACAAATAACGGCGAGGTACTTATGACGGATAAAACATTAGTTGATGCATGTGATGAGACTTGCAACGGAACAGCGGTTGATATCACTAAAATACAAGAAAAACTGTTGCCTGATTCCGCAGCAACGGATTTAGCTGATTTATTTAAGGCATTAGGGGATCCGACTCGGGTTAGAATTATCCATACCTTATTACAATCCGAATTATGCGTTCATGATTTATGCGAGGTGCTGGGAATGGGGCAGTCGGCCATTTCCCATCAATTGCGCTCCTTGCGCAATATGCGGATTGTGAAGCGACGCAAAGTGGGAAAGACCGTGTTCTATTCGCTTGATGACGAACACGTTGAGCAAATTTTCGTTCAAACGCTGCAGCATTTGAAACATGTTTGAAAGTAAAGAGTGTGATTACACAATGGACGCCAAAGCGAGTGAAACCAGGCCGTCATTGCTAAATAAATTAAAAACGATGGCGAGGAAACTTAAAGCAAACCTAATGGTCATGTATTTAGCTTATCGTGATCCTAGACTACCGTTGTTTGCGAAAATATTTGCTATTTGCGTTGTTGCTTATGCTTTTAGCCCTGTCGATTTGATTCCGGATTTTATACCTGTTCTCGGATATTTGGATGATATTATTCTCGTTCCATTTGGTGTTTACATAGCTCTCCGGTTATTTCCAAAAGAAGTGCTTGAAGAATACCGAGCCAAGGCAGAGGAACAAAGAAAATTAGGCAAACCAAAAAATTGGATTACAGGCACATTTATTATTGCCGTTTGGATTGCATTAGCGGTGCTGTGCGGCTGGTACATCATTCGGCTTGTTAAATAGTCACCTCTGCACTCTTCATACACTAAAAAACCGCCGAAATTCGGCGGTTTTTTTAGTATATGCAATCATACCGATAAGTGAAATGGCGAGCGACAGCGTTAAATAACCGCAGCTATTTAGATTGTTTAAAATTAATTTGTTGACAAACTAATTTGCGGCGAGTATGATTGGTTCATAAAGTTTGTATGCAAATTAATTGTTTGCAAATGAAACTGAGGGGGAAAACATGATGCATCAACAAACGGTTATTATCGGAACGGGTCCTGCGGGATTAACGGCAGCCATTTACTTGGCTAGGGCGAATCTGACTCCGCTAGTTATTGAAGGAACGCAGCCTGGCGGACAATTAACAACAACGACGGAGGTCGAGAACTTTCCCGGTTTTCCCGATGGAATCACGGGACTGGAGCTTATGGACAATATGCGCAAGCAAGCCGAGCGATTCGGCACGAGATTTCAATCCGGCTTCGTAACCCGCGTGGATGCATCGAAACGTCCTTTCACGTTATACCTGGAAGGCGGCACCGAAATAACGGCGGACGCGGTAATCTTATCGACCGGTGCTTCCGCGAAAATGGTCGGCATACCCGGAGAAGTCGAAAATATCGGCCAAGGGGTTAGCACATGCGCAACCTGCGACGGATTCTTTTTCCGCAACAAAAAAATTATCGTGATCGGAGGCGGCGACACCGCGATGGAGGAGGCGTTGTTCTTAACGCGATTCGCTTCCGAGGTCCGCGTTGTGCATCGCAGAGAGGAGCTTCGGGCTTCCCAGATCATGCAGGATCGCGCGCGCGGAAATGCCAAAATCTCTTGGAGCCTTAACTCGGCACCGCTGGAAGTATTGTCCGGCGACAAAGGAGTGACCGGTCTCAAAGTTCGCAACAACGCGACGGGAGAGGAAGAAGTGCTGGAAACCGACGGAATCTTCCTTGCGATCGGGCATCGTCCGAACACCGGGTTCTTAGGCGGCCAGATCCAAACCGACGAGCAAGGTTATGTGGAAGTTGTTCCGGGAACTTCCCGCACGAACGTTCCCGGCGTATTCGCTTGCGGAGACGTCATGGATCCGATCTACCGTCAGGCGATCACGTCGGCGGGCAGCGGCGCCAAAGCGGCATTGGATTGCGAAAGCTTCTTGTTCGAGCAGCACTAATTCGAATCGATTTTATAACAGCGCATTATAAAACTAATCATTTAATGGAGGTTATTTATCATGACACAAGAACGTACAGGTAAAGCAACAGTAGGCGGACAACCGATTACGCTGGTAGGCCCGGAGTTGAAAGTCGGCGACAAGGCCCCGGCATTCACCATCAACAAAGATCTAATGACCGAAGCAAGCCTTTCCGACTATACAGGCCAGATCAAGCTTATTTCCGTCGTGCCTTCGCTGGACACCGACGTATGCGACGCGCAAACGCGCCGCTTCAATCAAGAGGCGTCGAAGCTGGGTGATGGCGTGGTCGTATTGACGATCTCTGTTGATTTGCCATTCGCGCAAAGCCGGTTCTGCGCGACAGCCGGCATCGAGCGCGTCATCACCTTGTCGGATTATAAACACCGCAGCTTCGGCGAGGCATATGGCGTGCTGATTAAAGAACTGCAGCTGGATCAACGCGCGATCTTTATCGTCGACGCCAACGACACCATCCGATACGTCGAATATTTGGGCGAGATGTCCGATCATCCGAATTACGAAGCCGCGTTGGCTGCTTTGCGCGAGCTCGCGGAGTAAGCGGCCCCTTAAGCTGAAGATGAAGAGCCCTTTGACCAGCTTTCGCTCAAAGGGCTTTCTTTAGCTGCATTGTTTTTTTAGAAAAAGGATTGTAATATGAAGGGCAGCGAAGAAACGTCAGAGGAGGGATGATCGATGAATCAAGATAAACAGGGGCCTCATATACCGTTGGATGCTCATTTGTGTTTTTCGTTATATGCGTGCTCGAGAGCTATTTTTCGCATGTACCGGCCGCTCTTGGACGATTTGGACTTAACCTATCCTCAATACCTGGTCTTGCTTGCATTATGGGAGCATGAGACGATGTCGGTCAAAGATATCAGCGAGCAGTTGGTCCTGGATTCCGGTACGTTGACGCCGATGCTGAAGAGAATGGAAGCCGCGGGACTTGTCCGGCGGGAACGTTCGAAGGAAGACGAGCGGGTTCTGCATATCCGGATTACCGACAAAGGTATTGCGCTCAAAGATCAATCGATGTGCGTGCCGAATTCGCTTCTTGAAGCAAGCGGGATGAGCGAATCGGAGATCGGCGTATTGAACGGTACCATTCAGAAGCTGCTTAATCAAATTAATGAAAATTCTTCAGCAAAATAAAATCCCTCGCGGAAGACAACGCAGTCAGGTTTCAATATGGCCTGAATGTCGGCTTGTCGCCGGAGGGATTAAGTTATTTTACGGAGTTGCTTTTCGGAATCGCCGTAAAAATCAACTATCGGGTTGCGAGGGAGGCGGATGAAATGCTCTATATATTTAGCGGGCTGCCGGGTACCGGGAAGACAACTTTATCCTCGGCTTTGGCTGGGGAGTTACGGGGTGTGTATCTCCGGGTTGATGCGGTGGAGCAGGCAATGAAGGAGGCCGGAATGTTGGTCGATGGACCTGAGGGTTACATGGTATGTTACGCTATTGCATCGCAGAATCTCAGGTTAGGTCTTGACGTGATAGCGGATACGGTTAATCCCATTCCAATCACGCGTGAGGCTTGGCGCAATGTGGCGGAATCGCTTGAAGTCCCGTTTGTGGAAATCGAAGTGGTGTGCTCTGACGAACGCGAGCATAGGCATCGGGTCGAAACACGCAAAGCCGATATTTCCGGCTTTGTTCTACCTACGTGGGAGCAGGTCAGGAACAGGCAGTACGACCCTTGGGACCGAGATCGCATCGTTATCGATACCGCTCATCAAACAGTGTCCGAAAGTTTAACGACATTATATGAACAGCTAAACAACAGCCGGTCACAGTGACCGGCTGTTGTGTTACTAACTAAAGGAAACTCAATGCAGTGAATTATAATCAAAATCCGGCGGCCGATTCCCTTTTAAATGATTTTCGAACATATCGATAATTTCCAGGAATCGCTCGGCTTCCCTATAAACATGATCAGCAAGCAAAGGGTGAATGATGCTCTTAATGCGACAGGCCTCGATAAGGTCCCTTGCAGTCTTTTTGAAATCGCGAAGGCTGACCACGGAAACACGATTTTGATCCAAAAATTGAGTCAATAAGGGTTGGGTCTGTGACTGGGGCCTCATGGAGCTTAAATCTTGGGCTTGCCAAAGCAAGGTATCAAAATCATTGCTGAAATCCCTTGCTTGCTCCACTAATTTCCGTTCTGAAGGATCAAGCAGATGCCCAATGAATTTGGCGTGGTCAGCCATGATTTTTAAGAAGAATACATTCTCATCAATAATAGCATCATGCAGCGGTTCCAACTGACCGTTATTAAGTTCGGCGAGACGATTTCTAAAGTAGTTGGCTTCTCTGCTAGTATGGTCTACCAAGAGGGGGAAGTTGTTTCCGCCTGGGAGCTTGCAGCTTATGATTAAACCAAGCACCTTGCGTTTAAAAACATATATATGAACGGCGGCATTATATACCTCTACATTAAATGCCCGGATGGTTTGAGGGTCAGTATTAGCATTATATTGATGCGCTTTTGTTTCAATCTGTTCAAACACGGAGTAATATCCGTTAGCTTCTTGAATGAGCTGGGTGTCATCGCAGCGAAATCCAAGTTTCAAGAATAGGGAATGCTCTTTCATAATTCTGGACCAGAATCGAATTTCATCTAACGAACGAGTTACAAATTCATTCAATTGTAACCACCCTCCCATATTTGTCGCCTTTTGATGCTTATGTCAGGTCGGTATTGTCCGATAACGTAAAATTCGAAAATAAAAAAGAGGCTTTAGACAAGATGAGCCTCAATTTATATTCAGGTCTAAAACTTATTAGGGAACTGCTTAATGATTCCTTCCGTTAGCATGTCCGCCAGATGGATCATGTGTGTCTCATTTTGATCCGTCGTTGCAATATCTGCCTTCCAATCTCCTTTAATATAGTTCAGTACTATCTCTGTAATATACTGAAGGTGAGTGTACATCATATCTTGCAAGGCTTTAAACTGCCAGTTTGGATTTGCAGAGCTTAAAAAGGTGACTATATCATCCGCGTTTTTATGCCAATCCGCCTCTAACTTCTTTACTTCGTCCGGTTTATTTGCTTTGGCAGCCGCTACGATTTTTCCAGCGATCACAATATGTTCTCTAAATAAATCTGCAAGCTTATTTCCGGCTGCTTCCCCATAGTAAGATTTAATTGAATTGCCGATGTCCTGCTGGTTTCTCAAAAGTCGGTCCAAAACGTCCTGTTGATCTTTAAGATCCGATAGCGCGCTTACAATATAGCTTCTCGTCCAGATGGTATGGTCGATGAAAAGTCTCTGCATATCCGCTTTCAGTTGTGCCATTTTGGGAGTTATGCATTCCGCTTTCTGTTCCTTTGCCGCCTGAGCGGATACACCTGCCGGATTCATGGTAATAACGAGCCCGAAGGTTAAAAGTAATGCCAGCATCCATTTGATTTTCACGTATATCTGCTCCTTGTGCGTTTCAATTCATATCACCTGTATTATTATGGATATTCTATCCACCATTATGCACAAGGTCATTCGCAAAAAAAATAGCTGGCCATGTGGGCCAGCTGTTTTTTTATAATTATTATTCAGCCGATGGAGCCGGAGCTTCACCGATATAGGCGAGTGCATTGTAGATGAGTACGGCTGCATCCGCGCGAGTAATATCATCGGTAGGATTGAAGTTGCCATCCTGGTCAAGCTCGGCGATTTTCAGAACAAGCGCTCTTTGGACGGAACCATCGTACGAAATGGATACCTCGTCTTGATCGTTGAATTCCACCGGAGCAATCTTAATCATCGGTAGATTGCTGTGCTGCTCAATAGCAAGGATAAGCTGGTGGGTGAACTCTTCTTTGGTCCATGTTTTGTTAGGATCCAGATCATTCGGCAAGCCAATGTTATTGTTAGCCGCAATGATAAGCGCATCCGCATACCAAGCATTATCGTCTGCTTTCGGGAAATAGTCCGTAGCGTGAGGCTCTTTGAAGAAACGAAGCGTATCGATGTTCAGATCAAGAGCATTAACAATAAGCTGAATGCCTTGTGCAGCCGTCAGCGTTGCGTTAGGGAAGTAGCGATCTTCGCCAACGCCTTGCACCAGGCCTTTATTTTGCAAAGCCGCAATTTTATCCTTAGCGGGTACATTGGCAATATCCGAGAACGGATTTGTTGCCGCAAAGCTCTGTCCGGCAATGGACAGGGTAAGTACGGCTGTAGCTGCTAAAGTAACGAATTTGGATTTTTTCGTCATGCTGGAATCACCTCATCAAGTTTTTGGAACGTTCCTTCCTCATAGACGGGCTTTTCCATAAAAGGTTGCAACACTACTTACCTTTTTTTATAAACTTAACAATACATTAATATAACGTCCTCGAGCTGCTTGAATGACTTATTGCAAGGCAGCCATTTCTTTGGCATATCGCTTGCTGGCATCCAAGATATTCTGGCTTAATTCGGGATCGTTAACCGAACGGGCTAGTAACAAGGCGCCAACCATAGAGCTTACAATGGCCATGCTTTTTTCATTGTTTTTTCCGATCATTCCCGCTATGAAGCTGAAAAATCGGGTGACCTCCAAAGTAAACGCTTCTCTAATTTCTTCCGAAGAACGGGAGATTTCGCTGGACAGCGTAGGGAGGATACAGCTGATTTCCCGTTGATCCCGATGCGTGGTGCTGAGGTAATAATCGATGACGGTTTGTAATTTGGCAGCCTCTTCTTTCCGGACCGTAGCTCCTTGCAGAACATTAATCGTCTCTTCGATGGCTTTCCGGCAAGCTTCGGCCACGAGTTGATCTTTATTCGCGAAATGGGCATAGAAACCGCCATGCGTTAAGCCGGCCCCCTTCATGATCTGAGGAACGCTAACTTCCTTGATACCCTTCCGGCGGAATTCATTGGAAGCATTTTGTACGATTTTCTCGCGGATATTTAGTTTATGGGCTTTGGTATAGGGCATCCCAACACTCCTGTAAATATGATGGTCTTAATATTATTATAGGGATTTTTAACGTTTATGCAATTTTAATTCGCCAGATATCCGAAATATTGACTCCATCTAAATATGATGATAATAATATATTACGGTCATCATATTTAGAGTTTGGGAGGTTATCGAAAATGGACAGACCAATAGAAGCAGATGTTTTAGTCATTGGCTCAGGGCCGGGAGGTTATGCGGCGGCTGTACGGTCAGCGCAGCTTGGAATGAAGACAATCGTGGTTGAACGCGGCCAAATAGGCGGTATATGCACGAATGTGGGCTGTATCCCTTCCAAAGCGTTAATCGCGGAGGCGCATCGCTATCATTCGCGCAGGTTATGGAGCCGTTCCAGCTCCGTGGATTCTTTTGAGGAGGCCCAGGCTTTTAAAGAAGCGATCGTCAACAAGCAATCCGGAGGCGTTCAATATCTCTTAAAGAGTGCCGGCGTAACGGTTCTGGAAGGTGAGGCGAGCTTTATGGATGAGCATACGGCCAGGATCACACAATTGGAGACGGAGCGGGTAGTAGCTTTCAAATACGCAATCTTGGCGACGGGATCTCGTCCGATTGAGCTTCAGGCCATTCCCTTTGGCAGCCGTGTCTTGTCTTCGACGGAAGCTTTGTCGCTTGCTGGCATACCGGAGAGCCTGATTGTGATCGGGGGCGGTTACATCGGGGTTGAACTGGGACAGATGTACGCGAAATTCGGCAGCAAGGTCACTATTTTGGAGGGGGGACAACAAGTCTTGCCGGGGTTCGAAGCAGATCTGGTTGCTCCGGTTACGAAGCAAATGAATGCCGACGGGATGACCATCGTAACCGAAGCCACAGCTGTTAGAGCGGAGCAGGATTCGGAAGGGATTACGCTTCATTACGTCAGAAATGACGTCCGCCACTCCATTAGAGCCGATTATGCGTTGGTAACGGTCGGAAGAAGACCAAATACGGATGGAAGCCTAGGGCTTGACCGAATCGGATTGCGGACAACAAGCAAAGGATTATTGGAGACGGATAAGCAATGCAGGACCGAAGTTCCTCATGTTTTTGCAATCGGGGATATTACCGCAGGACCGGCGCTTGCCCATAAAGCTTCTTACGAAGCTATAGTTGCAGCCGAGGCTATTGCCGGATTGCCAACAATGGTTGATTACAAAGTGATCCCGCTTGTCGTATTCTCCGGGCCGGAGCTGGCAAGCGTCGGATTAAGCGAAACGGAGTGCAAAGCAAAAGCGATCCCGACGATTGCCGGAAGGTCTTCATTTGGCATAAACGGAAGGGCTTTGGCAGTCAGAGAGCCGGAAGGCTTCGTAAAAGTGATCGCCCATGCGGAAACGGGATTGATTATGGGAGCCCAAGTGGTTGGAGCAGAGGCTTCCACCCTTGTATCGGAGCTTAGCCTTGCCATCGAGATGGGAGCGACTGTCGAAGATCTGGCGTTAACCATCCATCCTCATCCTACATTGGGTGAAGCGATTATGGAGGCAGCGCAGAACGCCGTGAAGAGGTTGGCGAAAAAGTAGCGTTATGCCGCGTCGCATCGGCTGCAGCCGTTTTCGTTTTACCGAAGCCGAATTGGCCAGCCTGACTTTGCAGGACGAATAGAGACAAGAAAACCGCCAAGCTTGGCGGTTTTCTTGTCTAACTATTCCGTTCTCATTTTACGAAACTCCTTAGGCGTAAGCTCGAGATCCTTTTTAAAGGCCTGGATAAAATGGTTCACGTGATTGAAGCCCACTCTGCTGGCTATTTCGGTTATCGTATATTCCGTCGATTGCAGCAGCTCGCAGCTTTTGTTAATCCGGTACTTAACCAGGTAGGAGTATGGAGTCATATGAATGCTGGTTTTGAAGCTGCGCGTACATTCCGACACGCTTAAATGCGCGGCATCGGCAATCTCCTTCAACGTTACCGGATTTGAATAGTTCTGATGGATAAAGCTAAGCATCAATTGCAGCCGCTCTTGCTTCAACCGGTTATGCTTGGAGGATTCTTCCGACGGCAGGGAGATATTCGAGATCAGAATTAACCAGAGCTGAACGGTTTTGATCGACACCTCATACTGCCATCCCCAGCTTTTTTTAATTTCGAATTCCTTTTTCATGGACCAGAGAATGTTCAAAATCAGCTTTTGCCATTCCGTATCGCCTTTAATCTCGCAGGATAACAGATAGGAGTTGGTAAACGGAAGGACATAGTTTTTTTCCATGGCACTGTCGGAATAGAAGGCAAGCAGCTTCTCCGGGAAGTTAAAGCTGACATATTCGCCTTCGGCAGTCAGGTGAGTCACGATGTGAAGGACGCTTTTGTTGATGAATATAGCCTGACCCGTATGCAAATGATAGTCGATTCCGTTAATCTGGATCGTTAAATTCCCTTTGGTCGCTAGCGTAATCTGCAATTCCTCATGCCAATGCAAATCGTTAAAGCCTCTGCCTTCTGGAATCGAGCGATGGATCGTATGCTTGTACATGATGTACGGAAAGGTCTCGTCCGGAAATTGTATGGCCTCGTATAATTGTTTCCCCACAGTCATGCTCCTTAGTTGACGATATATCGATATAAATGAAAGATATTATTGCACAAAATAAACAACCGCGATGATATTATTATATCCAGCTTAGGCTTACCCTTACAATTCCCGTGCACGGGTAATTGTCTATTTGCTTGGAGGAACCATGCTTAAATTAACGAAAGCTTCTTTGCCCTCTCATCCGTTCGTATTGTTATTTATCAGTATTTTGTCTGTCTCGGTTTCATCGATCCTCATTAAATTCTCGGATACGCCAACTTCCGTGGCGGGGATGTACCGCCTGTTTATTACCGTTATAATCATGCTGCCTTTTGTGCCGTGGAGGCGGCTTCGCTCCATAAAGCTGAATAGGAAAGACTGGAGTATCGTGGTCCTGGCCGGCATATTGTTAGGCCTCCACTTTTTGTTCTGGATGGAATCCCTGGTGCATACCTCGGTCGCAAGCTCCATGGTCATCTTGGCCTTACAGCCCTTGTTTGTCATGATTGGTTCATACTTATTGTTTAAAGAACAGGCTAACGTACTTACGGTATCATGCTTGATTGCGGCGCTGTTCGGTTCCATCCTTATCGCATGGGGAGATATAGGCGTATCGAGAGAAGCGTTGATTGGGGACGGTTTATCGTTAATCGGCACGCTAGCCGTGTCCGGTTACTTGCTCGCGGGGCAGAAAGTAAGCAGCAAAATCGATGCCAATATTTACAGCATTATCGTATTTTTCATCGGCGGCGTCGTGTTGCTTATCCATAATTTGCTGAACCGTTACTCTCTCGCGGATTATAACTCGTCCGATTGGATTTACTTCTTGCTGCTTTCGATTATCCCGACCATTTTTGGTCAATTTTTATTTAACGTACTGTTGAAATCCATCGGAGCCACTACCGTATCGGTAGGCATTATTGGCGAACCGGTTCTTGCTATTATTCTTGCGTATCTGCTGCTCGGAGAAAACATCTCTTTATTTCAGCTTGCAGGCGGCATGATTACTTTATTCGGCATGGGCATGTATTTCTGGGCGAAATCATTCATCGGAGGGCGAAAAGTTGCAGCCATGGATGAGTAGAGGATCAGCTTATGGGTTATTTTTTTGTTGCAAATACAACAAAAATAAGATAACATTTAGGATAACAACAGGGCTGCATAAGCCTTATTCCTAAAGGAGCCATTCTGAAATGACCGTTATCATCAACAGATGCGGCCGTGAGGAGCTGCCGTTACTCCAGCGGATAAGCATTGAAACCTTTAACGATACCTTTAAAGAACAGAATTCGCCCGAACAGATGCAGGCTTATTTGGAGCGGGCCTTTAACACGGAGAAGCTGGAAGCGGAACTGTCCAATCCGTCTTCGGAATTTTATTTTATTTATTGCGATGAAGAAGCCGCCGGTTATTTAAAGGTAAACGAAGACGATGCCCAAACGGAAGCGATGGGTGACGAAGCGCTTGAGATCGAAAGGATTTATATTCGTTCCGGCTTCCAGAGAAAAGGACTGGGCAAGCATCTTTTTGACAAAGCATTGGAAATCGCTATTGGTTATGGCAAAAAGAAGCTCTGGCTTGGGGTTTGGGAGAAGAACGAAAACGCCATAACGTTTTATGAGAAGGCGGGATTCGTTCGGACGGGAGCCCACTCGTTTTATATGGGCGATGAGGAGCAGATTGATTATATAATGAGCAAGACGTTGGCATAACCTTATATACCAGAGCGGCTAATCCGAATGATTAGCCGCTTTTTTGTTGCGTTGCTCTCAACAAAATGTATAGGCACGAGTACCATAAATCGGCATATAGTAGTAAGGCATCAAGTTTTTTAAGGCGCTTTCATAGCGCAAATTGGCGAAAAACGAGGTGGAAACATGCAAAACAGCAGGATTGCGTATTTCTCGGCGGAGTTTGGACTTGATGAATCCTTACCGATTTATTCGGGTGGTCTTGGCATATTGGCTGGCGACCATATCAAGGCGGCAGCAGACTTGAATATTCCGCTTACGGGCGTAGGCATATTTTACGGTAAAGGTTATTTTCAGCAGCATATTGACGAAGGCGGCTCGCAGCATCATTGGTATCCCGAAGTCGACCTGGAGGCGAGCGTTTACCCGGTTGAGCTTGTGCGGGACGACAATGGCCATCCTGTCATTATCGAGGTTCCGCTGGAGGGCAGAAGGGTCTACGCAAAAGCGTTTTCCGTGCAGGTGGGCTCTGTCACCCTGTATTTGCTGAATACCGACGTTGAATCGAACAGTGATGCGGACCGCCGCTTGACTGACACGCTGTATCCCGGCGCACAGGATATTCGCATAAGCCAGGAGATTCTTCTCGGCATTGGCGGTACGAGATTGCTTACCGCGCTTGGCATTCAGCCGGAGGTCTGGCATATGAACGAAGGGCATTGCGCATTCCTGACCCTGGAGCGAATCCGCATGCTGTCCGCGGAAGGCGTACCATTCGAGACGGCGCTTGAAGTCGTCAAGGCAAGTACCGTCTTTACGACGCATACGCCGGTCCCGGCGGGGCACGATGTGTTCTCCATCGAGATGATGGACCGTTATTTTGGCGATTTTTACTGGCAGCTCGGAGCGGACAGGGATCGGGTATTATCGCTTGGCAGCATGAACGGCGTGTTTAACATGACGCGCCTTGCCGTCAGCGCATCGTCGAAGGTGAATGGAGTAAGCAAGCTGCACGGCGAAGTTACCCGGGAAATGTTCCACCGGTGGATGCCGTATATTCCGGCAAAGGATATTCCCGTCGATTCGGTCACGAACGGCATCCACACGGGGACATGGCTGGCTCCCAGCCTAAAAGAACTGTTCGACCGGCATCTCCCGTCCGACTGGTCCCTGAAAGCAGCGGAGCCGGAAGCATGGGCTGCCGTTCGGGAGATTCCAAGCATCGAGCTGTGGGAGGAGCATCAGCGGGCGAAAGCCAAGATGCTGCAAGCTTTCGGACTGCCGATATCCCCTTCGGACGGAGTACCGTTAATCATTGGTTTTGCCAGACGGTTTGCCACGTATAAGCGGGCGCTGCTTATCTTTAACGACCCGGATCGGATCGCGCGCATCCTGGGCAATCCTAATTGTCCGGTGGTTCTTGTATTCGCCGGCAAGGCGCATCCCTCGGATGGTCCGGGGCAGGACTTGATCCGCAAAATCGTAGAGTTGTCTGAGGATGAAAGGTTCAAAAACCGTGTTTACATGATAGAGAACTACGCGATGGATAAAGCAAAGCTGCTTGTTCAAGGCGTGGACGTATGGCTCAATACGCCGCTCAAGCCAATGGAAGCCAGCGGTACAAGCGGGCAAAAGGCCGCCCTGAATGGCGTGCTGAACTGCAGCGTACTTGACGGCTGGTGGGTGGAAGGCTATAACGGGCGAAACGGCTGGGCTATCGAGAGCACGATCGATGGCGATCCTTGGCTGCAGGCGAAGCAGGATACCGAATCGCTTTACCGGCTGCTCGAGGAAGAGATTATTCCGCTGTACTACAAGCGGGGGGAGCGGAATGTCCCCGAGGAATGGGTCAGCTTGATGAAGGAGTCGATCTGCTCGCTTGCGCCGGTCTACAACACCCACAGAATGGTGACCGATTATTGGAATAAGATGTACGTTCCAACAAGCGCGAGAGGGAAGCGGTACGCTGCGGATAACTATGAGGTTGCGTCTAGGGTTGCGGCTTACAAGCAATTCATTCGCAGCAATTGGTCGGCCGTTCAGGTCAGGAACGTGAATATTCAAGAGGACAATTGCAGCAGGAACGGACTGAAAAAATTCCGTGCCGAAATTCAACTAGGCACCATATGGCGCGGGGACGTCCGCGTGGAAGCGGTTGGCTCCGATGGTCATCGAGGTATCTGGAAGGTGAAGCTGGAGCCGGTGCAGCAGCAGGAGAAGGGACTATACGTGTTTGAAGGAGCTTCCGCAGACATCCCGACAGATAACATCTGGAAGGCTGACGTCAACGTGCGGGTTACTCCAATCAGCCCGGATTTCGCTAACGAATTCGAGCTGGAGCTGGCTGCTTGGGGGTGAGAAGAGCAGGGGAACATTCTAAATAAAGCAAAAAGCCGGGTCTCTCCAGGGATCCGGCATTTTGCTATTCTTAAAGGAAGTTGCGCTGATCAGAAGCTTTTCCGTTATAATAATATCCAGGCAAACGGAGTAAAAACTTCATTCCTCGAGGTGACGAATTCATGTTGGATACTAGCAATGATCTTAAACCTTGGATTGTAAACCGGGCGGATCCTTATGTGCTTAAGCATACGGATGGTCTCTATTTCTTTACCGCTTCCGTGCCGGAGTATGACCGGCTTGTGCTGCGCAAAGCAGCTACGTTGGACGGGCTTGTTAACGCGCAGGAAACGGTCATTTGGCGGAAGCATGAAACAGGCGAGATGGGCAACCATATTTGGGCGCCCGAGCTTCATTTTATCGATGGCAAGTGGTACGTCTATTTCGCGGCAGGTACGGCGGAGGATCAATGGGCGATTCGGCCGTATGTGCTGGAATGCAGCGATGAAGATCCCATTACAGGCACATGGGTGGAAAAAGGCAAAATCGTGCTCGACTTCGAAAGCTTCTCCCTGGATGCGACAACGTTCCAGCACAACGGGGAACGGTATCTGATTTGGGCACAGTATAAAGAGTCCGACAGCAATCTGTACATAGCGAAGCTCGCTAACCCGTGGACGATTATCGGGCCGCAAGTATTGATCTCCACGCCGGAATACGACTGGGAGATTCAAGGCTACAGGGTGAATGAGGGACCGGCCGTATTGCTGCGCAACGGGCGGATTTTCGTAACCTTTTCCGCAAGCGCGACCGATCACCGGTATTGCATGGGCCTATTGGAGGCGCCTCTGGATGCGAATCTGCTCGATCCGGGCAGCTGGACTAAGCATCCCAAGCCTGTGTTCGAGACCAATGAGGAGACGGAGAATTACGGGCCGGGGCATAACAGCTTCACCGTTAGCGAGGACGGGTCAACCGATCTTATCGTATATCATGCCAGACCTTATAAAGAGCTTATCGGCAGTCCGCTTTCCGATCCTAACCGCCATGCCCGCATTCAGGCATTCAATTGGAAGGAAGACGGGACGCCCGACTTTGGGGTGCCGGGGAAATAATGCAAAAAAAGACGTATGGGCGCCCATACGTCTTTTTGCTTTTAAATCGGATAATAGAAACAAATCTCCCTTATTAACCGTCTCTATTTTTAACTATTCCGAATGACCTAAGGGGCGGCAGAACATGAACAACTTAAGACTTACACTCATATTGTTTGGAATGCTGATGGTTACGGCTTGCAGCAACGTTATGGCGGAGTCTCCGAAGAAAGCAGCATACAAAGACGACTCTGTTCTAGCCTTCCAAAAAGAGGTTATACCCGTCCAGGAAGAAATCTATCATAGATATTTTCCTGATGCATCTGCTGAGGAGAGATTCTTTTCTCAAGCCGTAAGTTATTTCGATAACGACAATCTGAAGCTGGTTTATATGGTCTACGCAATGGATACGGTAGAACTAAAAGATTATTTTAAGGAGCTAAAAGTGAAGCTTGGTGATAAAGTGGTAATCAAACAAGCCCGATACAGTCCTAAATATCTTCAAGATACGGCTAATGAGGTTGCGGAATATGTTCATTTGATTTGCGAGAAAGGCCACTCCTTCTCGGTAAGTTATAACCCGATAGATGAGGTTATCGATATTGAAATGTTGTTAACCAATCAGCAAATTGCAGATCTGAATAACAAGTTTGGTGCGGACATCCTAAGAATTACAAACAAGGAACCGGAGCCCGTGATCCCATTCTAGGTTGCCGAAAAACTTGCTTCTTAACTTACTTACAATGGATTCTCTCCAGTCAAATCAGACTTAAAGGCAAACATTTTTCGCTACGTTGGATTCACTCCAGAATAAAGGCCCAGAATGAACCACTGTCGTCCAAAATGGACTTATATAATGGAGGCGATCCAAC
The DNA here is from genome assembly GCF_003399985.2 of Paenibacillus sp. ATY16. Lineage (NCBI taxonomy): Bacteria > Bacillati > Bacillota > Bacilli > Caryophanales > Paenibacillaceae > Paenibacillus > Paenibacillus sp. ATY16. The sequence continues at coordinate 53,496 of NZ_NMOK02000026.1, forward strand.
GTAGCTCGATTCAGTAGTCAAAACTGGCCCGTTACGCTGTACGAAATCCAACGTAGCAGCGTTGCTACCATTACAGGTTAAGCTAAATACACCGCAAGGGGCTTTCTCATCGAGACAGCCCCTATTATTTAACCTTTATAATCGATATTAATATCGTAGCTGTTCATCTCGATGGAGATTTCGCTTCTTGTCTCGAAGTTGATGCTCTTTAGCCAGGTTGTGTCGAATTTATCAACGGTCTCGATCCGAAGAGTCTCATACTTTTTCTTCGCTTTATCGATTTCCTTGGCCAGCCAGTACAGGTAAACAAAGCTGACGATAAAGACCGCGAGCAGGAAGATGAGGAAGGAACTGCTCATAATGCTCTCATACAATTTCGCAAAGCTGCCGTGAATGGTGCCGATATTGCGGAAGTAGACAATGCCAAACATCAAAAAACAAAACAAGCATAGCAGTGCACAAAAAACAGCTCTTGATTTGCAATTTTCCCACTTTCTCTTACGGTCGATGAGTGTCTCGAACGTTTTCCTTGCATCGTTTGGTACGAGTTCACGCCAAGCCATGCCAGCCAGCCCCCTCCCTTCAAACTTACCTGTCCAATACATGTTATGCCTGTACGCATAAAGCAATGTCTGCCGGCAAACAACTAATAAGAAAAAATTGGATGAAGGAAGGGGATTGCCCGATGATTACTCCCATTAAAGTAAGAGACGTGAAGGACATTGAACAAATCAACCATATCGTGTCGCGTTACGACTTCGATATCTGGATTCACGGCAAAAGCGGAATGGCCGACGCCAAGTCGATTCTTGGCCTGTTTGTACTAAAGCTGAACGAGCCGTTAACGCTTGTCATCCCGGATGACGTGAACTACAAGAAGCTTTTCAAAGAGCTGGAGCCGTTTCTCGTCATTGGTTAGAAAGAACGGTAAGCGCAGCAGCATTCCTCAACAATTTAATACAACCCCATAAAGTTTGCTTTTACCCCCGTGCAATCCAAAATCGGGTCGTTTAGTATGGAGGTAGGCTTATACAGGCGGACAGGATATAATGGTCGCATTGCAACATAGATCATGGGGAAGGGTGAGCGGATGCTGCGTGTGTTAATCGTAGATGACGAGTTCGAGATTCGCGAAGGTTTACGTAACCGCTTTCCGTGGAGCACGTTTGGGATCGAAGAAGTGCTGGTTGCCGATGACGGCGACACGGCTCTTATGCTGGCGAAGGATGCACGTCCGGACCTCATCGTAACGGATATAAAAATGAACCGCATGTCCGGGCTGGAATTTCTGAATGCCTTGCAGCCGATGAAGGATTATGATCCGGAAGCCATTGTGGTGAGCGGTTATGACGATTTTGATCTGGTGAAGCAGGCGATGAAGACCGGAGCGATCGATTATGTTCTTAAACCAATTAATATAAGCGAGCTCGAGCAAATTGTCCGCAAAGCGGTAGAAAATATTCAGCGGAAGCGGCTCGAGCAGCATAATGAGCAGCAGCTGATGAACCAGGTAAAGTTCGCGATTCCGAAAATGCGCGAAGAGCTGCTTCGGGAGATGGTGGAGCAGGAGCATGACCCGTATAAGGAAACAAGACGGCGCCACCGGCTCACGACGTTAAACATGGAATGGATTACAGTGGAGCATATGACGGTAATGGTCATTGTCGCAGATGATCTGAAAGCCATTGAGAACCGGCGCGGGCAGGAGAAGGACCTGATCCTGTTCGGGATCGGCAATGTCGTGAATCAGACGCTGGAGGAGGATTATCCTTATCCGTACGCGATCTGCATGGACAGCTCTAACAGATGGCTTGTTCTGTTAAGCTGCCTGCGTTCGGAACAGGCCGAGCTGACTAGCGGAATCGCGCATCTATGCATTAAACGAATCAATGATTTCGTGAAGGTGAAGGCAAGCGTTGGACTCCGGACGAACCCTTGCACTTTCGAGCATCTGCACGAAATGTATACGGAAGCGCTTAGCGTTCTCGAGCAGAAGGCCGTCTACGGCGGCAACCGCGTATTTACGCTGCAAGGCGGTTTTGAAGAAAGCGAGCAGGCCGATCTCAAGCTGGCAGAGCCGGAAGAAGTACTGGATCTGGTCAAGTTCGGATCGGATGAGGATATAACGGCAGCAATGGAACGGTTCGAATTAATGGTACAGGCGTGGCAGCTAACGCAGCTGCGGGATATTCAGCAGAGCATTTTCGAATGGCTGTTCGAGATTTTCAGGAAAGCGGCCGCCGCCGGAATTCCGAATAAAAAATGGGGCAGCAATCCCATTGCGCTTTGGGAGCAGCTGGAGCAATACGATACGCTGCAGTCGCTCAAGGAGCAGGCCGAACGGTGCCTGAAGGAAATCGCGGCCGATTTCCGGAGTCTCTCCGCTACGCCAAGCCAGATTATATGCGAAGCGGAAAAAATATTGCAGCGGGATTACGCGGAAAGCTTAACGCTTCAAAGCGTGGCAAGCGCCGTACACGTTACTCCCGTATGGCTCAGCAAGCTGTTCAAGAAAGAGAAGCGGCAGACATTCCTTGAATATTTAACCGATATCCGGATCGAGAAGGCGAAGGAGATGCTTGGCGACATCCAGTACAAGGTGTACCAAATCTCTTACCAGGTCGGTTATAAAGACCCGGTTCATTTCTCGAAGCTGTTCAAAAAGCAGGTTGGCTGCACGCCCAAAGAATACCGCAGGCAGCGCGGCATTATTGACGAGTAACGCATAAAGGCAGTATCCAAGGTGAATAACGCTTTCCCTTTGGAACTGCCTTTTGCTGTATCCGAATGATCTTAAGACTTGATGCCAACGGTTACGATTTTATAGCCTTCCACCGGAATGCTGCCGCCCTCCGTCTTGCTCGAGGCATCTTCCATAATGTTGCTTAAGTAGGTTTCCGTTACCGAGTTCGGCAGGACGGCAAGCGTTGTTGACTCGCCCGATAGATTGTACCAGCGGGCCATAAGGTCGCCGCGCTCTTCGTTGATCTTCAGACTGGAGAAAGCAAGGCCGTCCCCGTTCCAAGCGAGGAATTGATCCGAGAGAGGAAGCTCTCCTTCCTGTAATCGTGCGCCTACCGTCGTTAGCGGTACCGGGAACCGGTAAGCTTCGCGGTAGGCGTCAAAACGCTCGTTCACGCCGCCGTAAGGGATGATCATCCATTCGGCGACATTGGCGCCAAGGCATTGCGCATCCGGCGTATGGAACACGCCCCAGTCGCCTAGTTCTCCGACGCAGCGGAGCAGCGTCAGCGCAATCGTATTCCGGCCATCCTGCAGGATTTCGTATTCGTTCAAGCCTTTGCCGGCAGCGGTCAGCCCTCTCTCTTTATCGTGAACGTCGATGAACGTCTGCAAATGCTGGCAGTTGCTCGGGTTCTCCCATACCGCGGACGGCACTGTCTGGCGCTCGGCAACTTCGAAGATCGAATCGGCAAAATGAGTAGAGCCTTCGGCATCGGAAGGCAAAAGTACCCGCAGCCGGTGATCCTTGGATCCGTTATTGATTGTTGCCTGGACGCGTACGCCCTTGCCGTGGCGGTCCAGACTAAGCTTGGTGACGATAACGAGCGGGGCCAGCTCGGCGGAGCGTCCGGCTTTCCGGTTGCGGAATTCAACCATCGTGCCGATCTCTTGGGCTAACCGTTCGTCAGCGCTTGCCGGGATGGCGAGCGAATGGATGATTTCGATCGACGCTCGGTACGGAGTGTCCTCCACGACGCGAATAGCGGCTTTGAGCCCTTTGGTTGTAATAGCTTTGTCGAGAGCAGGCTGTTTGAAAATATATTCGTTGCCGATATCGCCAACATTCTCGTAAACGCCTAGTCCGCTGAAGGTCTGGCCGCTGGTTTTGTGATAGACGGCATAGCTTCCGTCATCTTCTACGGTCAGCTTCAGGTGGCGGTTCTCGATAACGCGGCTGCCGCTGAGGAGAGTCTTCTCTTCAGCCGTACCCGCTTTGCCGGCAACGGCGTTGCCTTGGCTTGGAATCCAGGCGAACGTCTGATACCCGAGCTGAGGGAGATTCTCCGCTTCAAAGGTTAAACGAACGGCGCGAGCCATATAGGGCTGGCGGAATTTATCGCTTGGCAGCTCGTAGCCGAAGCGTACGCCCAGATCTTCCGCGGAATGCGAAATCGCTTGGCCTTTTGCGTTGATTAGATAACCTTCGCCCTGCGTACGCGCTTTTACCTCGGCGGCAATCGCTACCGGATCCTCGCTTTGATCGAAGAACCGGTGGGAGAACTCCAGCTCCAGCGTGACAACGGATGAGCCTTCGTAGCCGCTTGTGTTAAAGACGGCAAAAGGCACGGCTTCCGCGCTGTACGCTGCAAAGGAGGAGGTATCGATCCTGGAGCCGATGAACCGGACGCTTTCTTCCGTCAGCCGCTTGCCAACCTCCATGCTTTTGGCGAAGCGCGTCTTCATCTCGTCGTAGACCTCATCGACGCTGCAGCCGCAGATGCTGTCATGCGGATGGTTCTGCATCAAGGTTTTCCAAGCATACTGCATCAGGCCATGCGGGTAAGGTTTGCCAAGCTGATGCGCGGCTGCGGCAAGCGGTTCGGCTACTTTTTCGAGCAGCGTCTGATTTTGCTGATTCAGCTGTTTAATATATACGCGGGCGGAAGCGGTATTCACGAGGGAATACCAGCCGTCGGTCTGCTGGCCGCGAAGCTCGCCGCGCGTGACGCTAAGCGTGTCCGGCCGCTCATTCTCAACCGCCCGCACGTAATCGTCGAAGCTGGAATGAACAAATTCATAATCCGGGTATAGCTCCCTTGCCACGCGCAGAGCCTCGGACAGATTGGTCTGTACCGGCTGATGGTCGCAGCCGTTCATCAATAGCAAATGCCGGGTGGACGCGAACAACTCGGCGCGGGCCAGGCGATGTTCCCAATAAGGCTTGGCCTGATCCGGATTAACCGGAATTTCCATGCCGTTGTTATACCAGTTGGCAAACAGGATACCCAGCACGCTGGAACCGTCGGGCGACTGCCAGACAAGCTCGGAGAAAGGCGATTCCAGTCCCGAGTCATCCACCCGGTTATTAAATCCGGTCGCTTTGACGCCACGGCCAAAGACAGCCGTATCAATGCCTGCCTGATTCAGAAGCTGCGCCGCCTGACCCATATTGCCGAAGGAATCGGGGAAATAGCCAAGCTTCGAGATCGGCCCGAATTTTGCCGCGTCACGGTGACCGATCTGAAGATTGCGTACATTCGCTTCGCTGCTCGTCAGAAATTCGTCCTGCAGAATATACCAAGGGCCAAGGGAGAGCTTGCCCTCATCGCATAGCTTCTGGATTTGCTCCCGTTTCTCCGGGTACACCTGCAAATAATCGTCGAGAATAATCGTCTGCCCGTCGAGATAGAAGCTTCGGAATTCCGGATCTGATTCGAAGGTCCGGAGCAGCGTATCCATCGTCTCGATCAGCTTGACGTGATGGGCTTCGTACGGCATATACCATTCCCGGTCCCAGTGGGTATGAGAGATGACATGAACAATGCGTTTGGTAGACGGCATGATGGTTCCTCTTTTCTCTTTTTCGTAGAAGGTTAGTCATTACGCAACTAGTGTAAAGAATCGGGTATGCCCCTACAATGAGGGAAACGCAAACTTTAAGGGGGAATGTTATCGTTATGAGAAAAGTTTCGTTTCGGCTGGCGTCGTCCTTCCGCAATCGTATGATTTTTATCTTTTTGCTTATTATCATTGTCCCGTTCCTGCTCTTCGCCTACTATTCCCACATCAAGTCGATTGAGGGGATATCCGAGACGAATACAAAGATGACGATGAGCTATCTTCTTCAGGCGAAGAAGAACTTCGAAATCTATTTAAATAATTTGAATGAACAGGTCAACGAGGTTATCGGCAATAAAAGCATTCAGGATTTACTATACAAGGAGCCCGTTGACGAACAGGACGAGGAATCGTTTGCGGTCAATATGTTGACGGCTCTCTATCATGCCACGCCGGTTATCGATGCTTTCCGGGTGAAGGTATATCCGATTAATCCAACGAAGTACCCTTCCTATATGCGATCTATCGATGAGTCTGTGAGGATTGGCGACCAGTACTGGTTCCAACGTTCGAAAGCAACGGTAGAGCCGACCTGGTACCTGACCATGCCGAAGCAGGGGAAATACGCAAAGCCGCTGCTCACTTACGTGAAACGGTTTACCGGATTGTATGATTCCAAGCTGCGGGGGCTTATTGCAACGGATCTGTCGGACGATTTCCTGGAGCGGTATTTCTCCCCTTCGGATCAGCTCAAGGATCAAAAGCTGCTGCTCGTAAACGATAAAGGCATTGTGCATTACGATTCGGCCGTCAATGAATGGACCGGTCAGCCGTTCCCTTCGGAGTCTTTCGTGGGCTATATGAAAAAAAGCGACGCCGGTTCGCAGTCCATCGCTATCGGCGGACAAACCTACCTGGCGACCTACGTGACGATGGCCAATCATCCTTGGACGATCGTCAGCTTAACGCCGCTCAAAGAGCTGACCGGTGCCATGGACGAGATTAACCGTGTCCTTATTATTTTTCTGATCGTGTACTTGGTGTGCTGCTTCAGTGTCGTGATCTATCTGACCGTAACGTATACGCAGCCGATTGCCCATCTTGTCCGCCTGATGCGCAAGCTGGAATCGGATAATCTCCATTTTTTATCGCCATGGTCCTCCCGCAAGGATGAAGTAGGCTGGCTGTACCGGAGCGTTGGCAGCATGGTGCACCGGATAGACGGGCTTGTGAAGGATGCTGCGCGCTCGGAGCGCAACAAGAAGGCGCTGGAATTCCAGGTGCTCAGCCATCAGATTAATCCGCATTTCCTGTACAACACGCTGGAGTCGATCCGGTGGAAGGCCGAAAACCACGGCCGGAGCGATATTAGCGAGATGGTATCGGCGCTTGGCAATTTGCTTCGCTTGAGCCTCAACCAAGGGAAAGAGATCACCACGCTGAAGCGGGAATTCGATCAGGTGAAAGCTTATGTGGCGATTGAGCAGGCACGGATGGGCAAGACCGTCCGGATCCTGTACGCTTGCGATGAGGAAACGCTGGAGCTGCCGTTCCTCCGGCTGCTCTTGCAGCCCCTTGTGGAGAATGCGATCCAGCATAGCGTGAGGGATAACTTCGACAAAGGGAAAATCATGATTGCCGCAAGGCAAGAAGAGGATGATATTGTGATTGATATCGCCGATAATGGGAAAGGCATACCGCAGCATGTGCTCGACCAGCTTGAGCAGGCGGAGGAACCGTCAGGCGGCAAGTTCTCGCCATCGCGCAGAGGCGTGGGACTGCGCAACGTGAATGACCGGCTGCAGCTGTATTTTGGAGAGGCGTATAAGCTGAAGATTGTGACGGGATCGGACATCGGAACCAAAATTACGTTAAGGCATCCGGTGCTGAAGGAAGGCCAGGAGCTGGATTCGACCTTTGAGTGAAAAAAGGGGAGCACGGTTCCATGTCATGCTGCTATAAAAGGAGGAGTATCAATTGAATAACAGACGTTACGTTATTGGAAGCTTACTCCTGACGCTTATACTTGTTCTTGCCGCATGCTCCGGCTATTCGGCAGAGTCTCCCGCCAAGTCTCCGGAGCCCGCGCCGGTTACGCTCAGGCTGCTCACTTGGGCGGATGACCGTTACCTGCAGTTGTACGAGATGTTCCATAAGAAATATCCCTGGATTACGATTGAGCCGGTTAAGGTGGAAGCGAACGAGAAGGACATTATGGCGAAAATCAAAGAGCTGCAGAAGGCCGGAACACCTGCCGATCTGGCCTGGATTGACGGAGATCTGCTCGCCTATGAGGAAAAAGGGCTGTTGGAAAATTTGAAGCCTTATATGGACAAGGACTCCTCCTTCCAGGATAAAGTGCTCCCTGACGGTTACTTCGATACGATGAATTTCCGCGGGCGCAGACTAGCCGTGCCGTTTGTGGATGTACCGATGTGGATTGTCGTTAACAAGGATTTACTGGCCAAGCACGGGGTGGAAATGCCGCCAAACAGCTGGACGTTTGATGACTTCCGATCCATTGCGAAGCAGGTAACCGACCCCGCGCAGGGCGAATACGGACTTACGACAAGCAATGAATTCGTCATGCGCCTGCTCCCGCTTAAGGCGGCGGCTGACGGTCATGCGGCCAATCTTGCTTATTTGGACGAGAGCATGACCCAAAGCCTGCTTAACACGCCGGCCGTCCTGGATGATGTGCGCTGGCTGAGCGGCTTTGTGACGGAAGACGGCTCCATGCTCTCGTGGTCCAAGGCCAAGGAGCAGCATGATGTCGCGCGCAATTTCATGAATGGCAAGACGGCCTTCGAGGTCGGAGGCGACTGGCTTCTGCCGCGGTTGAAGAAGGATGCAAAGTTTAACTGGGACATCCTTCCTTTTCCACGCGGGAAGCTGAATCAATATTCTTTCCACATATACGGACCGCTGGCTCTGCTCAGCGGATCGGAGCATAAGGAGGAAGCTTACAAATGGATCAGCTTCCAGTTTGAGCTGGAAGCGCAAAAATGGAAGATCGACGAAGGCGCCAACGCTTCCGTTATTGATCCGGAGCTGACCGATTATATCGACGAAGCTCCGATCTGGCAGGGTCGCAATATCGAAGCGGTCAAGATGACCAAAGACAACGGCCTTGTCCTTCCGGGAGCAACGATCCCCGGTTTCTCCGAATACAACTGGGTCAACATGATCAACGAGATCGTGTTCAACGGTTACGATATCGAGCATTTGATCCCGGAGACGACAAGCTGGAATAAGAAAACGCTACAGCTTCGCGAGCAGTGGAAGCAGCAGACGGCTAAATAAAGTAATGAAGCCATCCATTTTAAATGGATGGCTTTTTGTTTGTTCTCCGCACAACTATACCCAAGGATAGTAACTGATCTTCATATCACTTCTTTTCAGCGGGAGGACTCCCTCCTATAATGAAAACAGGTTTTGCTTTGCCTATAGAAAAGACCGGGCAGAATCGAATTCCATATGAAGAGGTGCAGTCTTGCAGTTGGTCAAACGAATCCTAACATTAGCGATTCCGTCTATCGCCACATTTTCCTCCATGACTTTTACCGGATTGCTGGTGCTTATGATCGTCGGAAATCTGGGAGCGGCATCCATTGCGGTTGTCGGTATTACGAACATTATCATTTATAATTTATGGGCCTTATTCTCCGGCGTGCAAGGAGCGATTAACTTTCTCGTTGCCCAGAACTATGGCTCCGGCAATATCCGGCAGGGAAACCAACGGATGCAGATTGCGCTTTTAATTACGGCCGTGCAGGGAGTGACCCTGCTCATAGGCAGCTTCCTGCTTCCTTACGGTATTCTCTATCTTATGGGCTCGAATGAGACTATCCTTACCCTTGGCTCTCCTTATTTGCTGGTGAGAATGATTGCGCTGATCTTTACGATGTTTAATACCGTATTTTTTGCTTATATGAGGGCCGTCGGGGATACGCGTACGCCAATGACCCTATCGCTCATTAATAGCGCATTGGTCGTCACCTTAACTTATGTCCTTGCCTATGGAAAGTTCGGTTTTCCGGAGCTTGGGCTTCAAGGAGCGGCTTGGAGCATGGTGGCTGCCGAAGCGGCGACCTTCCTGCTTGGATTGTTGGTCTATTACGGTTTCATGAGCGGCATGTACGCAACGCGTAGCTGGGTACGCATCGAGATTCAACAGGTGCGCCTGTTGTTGTTCGAGAGCATTAAGCTGGGCATTACGGAACTGTCCAACAGCGTTGGAATGCTTGTGTTTACCGCATGTATTACAAGGCTTGGCACAACCGCTATTGCCGCCAATGAGATTGCGCTTAACATCTTGTCCTTCGGGTTTATGCCTTCGAATGGCTTCGGCGCTGCGGCTACGATCGGGATTGGCCAGGAAGTGGGGAAGGGCAATGGCGCTACTGCCCGAAGATTCGGGATTGTGACGGTTTATCTAGGCCTTATCTTTATGGCGTTGATCTCGGTCGTCTTCTTCCTGTTCGCCTTGCCGATCGCCAAGCTGTATACCTCGGAGAGGGAAGTGTACGAAACGGCGATTTCGCTTATCCATCTAACCGCTTGCGTCCAGCTGTTCACAGGGGCAAACATTATTTTCGGCGGCGGACTTCGAGGCATAGGGGACACCACGTTTTTGTCCCGGACGGCACTTATCTTGAACTGGCTGTTATTCATCCCGCTAACGATTCTGTTAACCAGAGTGCTAGATTGGGGGCAAACCGGCGCTTGGTCCGCGCTATGCCTGCTCATCGTGCTTTCGGCGGTTGCCAACGGATGGCGCTACTTGACGATCAACTGGTCGCAAGTGAAAGTGAAGACAGGCAAAGTACCGGTAACCTCAGCGGCTGGACATATGTAAAAAAGAACAAAAAAAGCCGTCCTTTCGGACGGCTTTTTTCTGTCTGAACGGGCTGTAATAAGCCAGATAAGGACGTAGGGTATGCCCCTGAGGAGCGTGAGCGTCCGCCTTTGTCTGCGGGGAATATCCGATATCAATCGGCTTAGTTCAAGATTTCCTGCAGACAACAGCGGCCGAAGGGGCGTACTCCTCTCCCCCGCATAAGGCGTATCTAATCTCTAATCAATTCTTTCAAAAACCGTCCCAAGTGACGTTTGTTTAATCCCAAACTAGAAAGGATAAGATCCACTCATGGTTTTCGATTTCCCTCAAATCTACAATAAAACTATCACAAGAGAGAAGGGAAAACGCTATGAAAAATGGAGTCATTCGGGAATTGTTTAAAAATCGCACCTTACTGCTTATGTTCCTCCCTGTAGCGGTACTCCTATTTTTGTTCAACTACCTGCCGCTGGCTGGACTTGTAATCGCCTTCAAGGATTTCGACTTTACCAAAGGCATCTTCGGCAGCGATTGGATGGATCCGCTATTCGATAACTTTGATTATCTGTTCTCCTCGGACACCGCGTTCCGGGCCGTGAGAAACACGATTCTGCTGAATGCTCTGTTTATCACCGTTGGCCTCATTTTCGAGGTTGGGTTCGCGCTACTGCTCAACGAGGTCAGGAACAAATATTTCAAACGGGTATCGCAGTCCCTGACGTTCCTGCCGTTCTTTATCTCCTGGATCGTCGTTGGCGTATTCGCCTACAACCTGCTCGACTTCGAGAGCGGTGCGATTAACCACTTCCTTACAACCATTGGCCTCCAGCCAATCGACTTCTACAGTGAAGCAGGCTTATGGCCGCTGATTCTAACCATTGCAATCAGGTGGAAAGCGACCGGATACGGAACAATCATTTATCTGGCGGCGCTGACCTCCGTCGATAACTCTTATTATGAAGCGGCTTCGATCGACGGAGCGACAAGATGGCAGCAAATCCGTTACATCAGCCTTCCGATGCTGCGTCCAACGATCATTATACTAACGCTGCTCGCCGTGGGAAGAATTATGAATGCGGACTTCGGGATGTTTTACGCGATGGTTGGCGATGCTTCCCTGCTGTTCCCGACAACAGACGTTATCGATACGTTCGTGTATCGCAGCTTGCGCAAATCCGGCGATATCGGCATGGCTTCCGCGGCAGGCTTCCTGCAGTCGATGATTGCCTTTGTCCTGGTTATCGCGAGCAACTACGCAGCACGCAAAATCGATAAAGATTCAGCTATCTTCTAGGAACGGAGGAAACTCGATATGCCCGCAAAAAGGTTTTCAATCTCGCAGACTCTCATTATTCTCGTCATTTCCCTATTCAGCTTGTCCTGCTTATTTCCGTTCATCATGGTTATTTCAGGCTCGCTAAGCACAGAGAAGGACATTATGGATTTCGGCTATACGGTGTGGCCGCATCACATTACGCTTGACTCTTACAAAATCTTGCTCCTCGGTTCCAACCGAATTATCGATGCTTACGGCATCAGCATTCTCGTAACCGTTGCCGGTACCATTCTATCGGTGTTCGTCACCAGTATGGGAGCCTATGTAATGGCGAGGCGGTCGTTCAAGTACCGGAATATTTTATCCGTCTACGTCATCATTACGATGCTGTTCAACGGCGGTCTGGTACCTTGGTATATCATCTGCGTTCATTATCTGAATTTGAAAGACACGCTATGGGCACTGATTCTACCGATGCTCGCCAACGCGTTTAATATGTTCCTGATCCGCAACTTCATGAATTCGATTCCGGAAGAGATTAACGAGTCGGCGAAAATGGACGGAGCGGGGGAATTCAAGATTTTCTACCGCCTGATCATGCCGCTTTCGCTGCCCGTACTCGCCACTGTAGGATTGTTCGTCGCCTTGAGCTACTGGAACGACTGGTTCCTCGGCCTCATGTTCGTCGACAAGCAGGAACTCCAGCCCCTGCAGCTGCTGCTAAGAACATTGGTATCCAACGTTGAGTTTCTTAAGAGCTCGAGCAACGCTTCGGCGATGCAGCGCATATCGGCGCAAATTCCGTCGGAATCGATCAAGATGGCGCTTACCGTTGTTACGATCGGCCCAATTGTTTTCCTGTATCCGTTCCTGCAGCGTTATTTCGTCAAAGGCCTCATGGTAGGCGCAGTAAAAGGATGACTATATCGGCTAACGCCGTGTAGTATATAAATCACAAGCATAAGGGAGAGGTCAGGATGAAGAAGAAGGTCCGCATTATGTCGTTAGCTCTCGCTACTACGATGTCGCTTAGCTTAATGCTGTCGGCATGCAGCAGCTCTAATAACGGCAACGGCAATACGCCTAGCAACAGCAGCGGCGGGAACACTCCTAAGGAAAGCACGGCAGCCGAAAGCACGGAGCCGGAAAAAGAAGTGACGCTGAAGTTCTACTTCGGCGGCGACAAAAAAGCGGCTACGGACGAAGTATGGTCCAAGGTCAGCGAATATGTGAAAGAAAAAGGCCTTAATGTTAAATTCGATATCAACTTTATTCCGTTTGGCGACTTTAAAGATAAAATGCTCGTGATGGCCGCTTCCGGCGATAAATGGGATATGAACTTTGACGGCGATTGGCTGTCCTACAAGCAAATGGCGGCAAAAGGCTCTTACATGACGCTGAACGATCTGCTGCCCGAGTATGCGCCTAACCTTTATAAGAAGTACCAGGAGCAAGGAACGCTTGGCGCCGCTACCGTTAACGGCAATATCGTAGGCCTGCCATGGACGATGAAGATGAATGAACGTAAGTTCATCGCCTGGCGTTCCGATTTGACTGAAAAAGCGGGAATCGATGTTCCGGAAGGTTCGATCAAGACGATTGAGGATCTTGACAAATTGCTTCGCCAGATGAAAGAAGCTTATCCGAACGAAAGGATTAACCGCACAACTCCGCTGTCCATGTATATGGTCCGTGATGAGTGGGTGGACCTGAACTTCCATGGCCTTGGTTTCTATTTGAACGATCCAGCCGTAAAGGTTCAGCCGGTCGAGCAACAGCCATTTTATATGGAAGCATCCAAGCTGGTCAAAACATGGTATGACGACAACCTGATTAACCGTGATGCCATGATCGACAAAACGGATGGAGCAGCCGAGTGGAGAAACGGTAAAATGCTCGTGACGCTTACCTCCCATGAATGGGTTAACGCGAACCCAGGCTTCTCCGATCCGACGTACAAACTGGCATCTTCCGTGCTTTATCCGGACAAAAAGTTCGTGAACCGAACAGCGCTCGCTAACGTTGTTGCCATTAACCGCAACTCCAAAAACGCGGATCGCGTGCTCCGCTTCCTGGACATGATGGAAACGGACAAAACGCTTTACGATCTTGTTCAATACGGTATCGAAGGCAAAACTTACGTTCTGAACGGCGATACGGCCGAATATCCGGAAGGCATGGATACAACAACAAGCAACTACATGGAGTGGGGCGGTCAATGGGCGTTCTGGAAGCCGCAATTCATGCGTCCAACCATGACTTACGGACCGGACTTCTGGGTGAACGAAGCGAAATTCGCAAGCGAGCCTAACAACGTTAACTCGCCAATCGACGGTCTGTTCCTCGCGGAAGACACGATGAAAAACGAGCTGGCGAAACGCGATGCGGCAAGCGACGAGCTGAGCAGACCAATCGAATTCGGCGTAGTAAAGGATGTTGACAAAGCAGTTAACGACTACATCGAAGCGCAAAAGAAAAACGGTCTGGATACCATCATCGCTGAGACCCAAAAACAGATTGACGCATTTCTTGCGAACAAGAAGTAATAACACGAAAGCAAGCTAACCTATCGCACAGACAAACAAGAGAAGCCGGCCTGATGACACCTATGGGGGGCTTCTCTTTTTCTCGGTCATGTAAGCGGATACAACACTCAAATAACATCTGCAAACTGGAGGTTTGATTGTGATTACGAACCGAAATTGGACAAAAGCATGTGCCGGAATGGCGAAAATGCTTGTCATGCTGATGATTTTTTCTTCCGTTGGTTTTATGGGACTGCCGAGTGCTTATGCCGCGGACGATGCTTCCGATACAGCGTCGGTTACGCTAGGGGAAACCCCGGTGGAAAGCGGGATCTCCGGCAGGGCCGGCGATAACGGCGACGGACTTCTAACGGGAACGGAAGCAGATACCCCTTACTGGCAGACGAATAAAGCAGAAGGCACCACTTATCTGTACATGAACGTAAGTGACGATTACCTGTTCGACAGCGCGGATTACGATGTGGACGTAACCCTCCGCTACTTCGATGAAGGAAACGGAAGCTTCCTGCTGCAATACGATGCGCAGTCGGCTGCGTTCAAGGACAGCGCGAAGTTTACGTACGCGGATACAAAGACATGGAAGGACTACACCTTTAATTTAAGCGATGCCAAATTCGCCAACCGCACGAACGGCTCCGACTTCCGGATCGCCATTGAAGGCGGCGGGATTAACGGCGAGCAGAATCCTGACTTGAAGCTGGCAAGCGTAACGGTCAAGAAGACGCTTAAGGAAACGGCTGCTCCGGAAGCCAGCATTACGCTTGGCGCAACACCGGTATCGCATGGCATTACAGCCCATCCTGGCGACGGCGCTGCGGAGAACCTTTTGACAGGCGAGATTGGCGGCAAGACGTACTGGAAGACGAACCAGACAATCAGCCCAACGGACCATGGCGCCAATATTCTATATTTCTACTTTGACGTTTCGGACAGCTTTTTGTTCGATAACGCAGACCAGGATGTTTTCGTAACGGTCGAGTATTACGACAGCGGCAGCGGCAGCATGAAGCTTCAATACGACGCGCAGTCGGCAGCCTTTAAGGATGCGCCTGAATTTACTTATACGAACACGAATACGTGGAAAAAACATACGTTTAAGCTTGGCGATGCCAAGTTCGCAAACGGTACGAACGGCGGCGATTTCCGCCTTCACGTATCCGGGCCGGGGGCGATTGGCGCCAATCCCGATCTGTATATCGCTTCGGTCTCGGTAAAAACCCAGCCGCAGCAAAACGTCTCGACGGAGACGAAAGTCTACGACACGGTTTATCCGACGGATGACGTAGTCATCGCCGATATGAGCGTGAAGGACTTTGGAGCTGCCGGCGACGGTGTGAAGGATGACACCAAAGCGTTCCAGGACGCGCTTGCCGCGGCAGGCAACCGCGGGGGCGGCGTTGTTTTTGCGCCAGCGGGCACGTATAAGCTGACTAGTCATCTGATCGTTCCGACAGGAGTAACGCTGCGAGGCGATTGGATTAGTCCCGATTCAGCCGGCGGCGAAGTAAAAGGAACGATCCTGGCTGTCTATGCCGATAAAGGCATCGAGAACGGTCCAAGCTTCCTGCAGCTGGCGCCGGTGAGCGGCGTGACGAACTTGTCCGTCTGGTATCCGGAGCAGTCGCTGAATGCCCCGGTTGCTTATCCTTGGACGTTCGAGCAGTTGTCGGGCGACAGCATGACGGTCAAGAATGTGACGCTTGTCAATTCTTATAACGGCATCAAGATTGGTCCTAGCTGGAACGAACTGCATTACGTACGGAATTTGTACGGTACAGTGCTGAAAACGGGCATTTTCCTCGACTTCACGACCGATATCGGAAGACTGGAGCATATCCGTCTGGCATCCTCCTATTGGGCGGGCTCCGGCTTGGCAGGCTCGCCGCAGCAGGTGGAGCTGAAAGCCTATACGACCGGTAACACCGAAGGGATTGTCATGGGCCGCTCGGACTGGGAGTATATGTCCGATATTGATCTGGCCGATTTCAAGAACGGCATGCGGATTACGACAAGAACGGGCAGTCTGGAGACGGCTAACGCCCAGCTCTACAAAATCAATGTTCATGACAGCAACGTGGCGCTGAAGGTTGAAGGCGTGAACGATTTTGGACTTTTAATCTCGGACAGCAGCTTTAAAGCCGACGTAGGCGTTGACCCGAAAGCGGTCTATGCAACCGAAGGCTTCCACTCCATCGTTCAGTTCAACCAAGTAACGTTTGGCGGTACGCCGCATCATGCGGTTGTGAATGAAGGCAGCGGCGTATTGTCGTTCGAGAACAGCACGTTCGAGAACTGGGATGATCAGAACGGCGGTTACGCGATTGCCGCGAAGGGCGGCTCGCTTATTTTAGGTCAATCCGCTTTCGCTAAAGCTGCCAAGCATATACTCTTGGAAGGCAGCGTGGCAACGGTTAATTCGGTCAACTCCGGACATAACGGCAGTCTGGCGGTAACCGATAACAGCGATGCGGCAGAGGTTAACGTTCATCAGGATGCGAAATATGTGCTGGAGCAGCAGCCAACCGTTGCGGCGCTTGATCTGGCGAACCGTCCGAAACCGGCCAACAACAGCTTGTTTGATATTACGGCCGCCCCTTACGAGGCGGACAGCACCGGCGAGACGGATGTATCCGCGAAAATCCAACAGGCGCTAGACGATGCCGATGCGGCAGGCGGCGGTACGGTTTATTTGCCGGCGGGTATTTACCGCGTCAATAATCCGCTTACCGTGCCTAGCGGCGTAGAGCTGCGCGGTTCATGGGATGTTCCGCATCATACGATTGGCGGCGGTACGGTGATTTTCACCAATTACGGGGAAAACAACGCGGACGGCGCTGCGTTTATCTCGCTTGAACAGGATGCGGGCCTCAGAGGTTTAGCCGTTTATTACGACCAGCAGAGCTGGACGAACGTGAAGCCTTACGCTTGGACCGTTCAAGGCAAAGGCAGCGGCGTTTACCTGATTGATACAACCCTTATCAACCCTTACAAGGGAGTCGATTTTGGCACTTACGATACGAGCGGTCATTACATTGATTACGTTGCCGGCTCTCCTCTGATGGAAGGCATTTTCCTCGGCGGCGGCGCTGACGGCGGTTTGATGCGCAACGTTCAGTTTAACCCGCATTATTACGGGCGCAACAATTTCCCTAACCATCCTTCCACGGATCAGGACTTTGATGCGGTATGGAGCTACCAGAAGGAAAATCTGGATGCGTTCCGGATTGGCGACGTGACGAACGAGACGATCTTTAATACGTTCGTATACGGTTCGAAATACGGGATTCATTTTGAAGAGCAGGACGGGGTTGGACCTGAAGCGGTTGTCATCGGCCACGGTACGGACGGCAGCAAGAAGGGCGCCGTGCTTGATGCGGCGGGAGAAGCGGGTCTGAAGCTGATTAATACCGAGCTGGTGTCGATGAGCTCCTCGGACAAAGTATACGTGGTTGTTGGCGAGGGTTTTGATTCCAAGGCCGTATTCTTCAACTCTTCAATGTGGGGAGATACGACGCGTTCCTTTGATATTTTCGGAGGAGATGTCCGCATTCAGCAAAGCAACTTTACGAGAGTCGGACAGCGCGGCATTAACGCGCTTGGCGGCGACATTACGCTTTACGATTCCTACTTCCAGCAGCCAAACACGAATCATGTATATGCCGGTCCTGACATCGAGAAGCTGATTATCGCAAACAACCTGTTTAAAGGCGGTTTGCAGCTGATTAATGAAGCGGGAACAAAGGTGACGGGTTCGAACCTGGTTCCGGTTGCGCTTGATCTAGTGAAGGGAGAGTTCGACGAGAGCAACCCGGCTAACGCGAATTTTGCCCTAAAGCTGACCAATATGACCGAATCCGATCCGCTTGCCGGCAAAATTGAAGTTATTGCGCCGGATAGCTACAAGGACAAATTTGTGCCTGTTCGTTTTAACGGTATCGCGCTTGGAGAGAGCGTACTCGTTAAGCTTCCTTATTTGCCCGCGGACACGCTGAAGTACAAAGTAACGCTGGATAACGGCTATTCCTATGTGACGCAGGTGAAGACCGCTCAGTCGTTTGCGACGCGCAAGGACGACAACAGCCAGGTTCAGCCTACTATCGATATTTCAAGCTCCACCAATTACTCAAGTCTAGGCGGCATTTGGGGCGGCAAGGACGACCTGAGCGCGCAGGCGAATGTACATTGGGATAACGATAATCTCTATGTGACGGTCCGCGCAACGGACAATACGCATTACCAGACCTGGACGAACGGCGATATTTGGCAGGGCGACAGCTTGCAGCTTGGCATAGATTTATCGAGAAAAGACGGCTCTGCCAGCCAAAACGTAAACGAGCTTGGTTTTGCCCTTACGAACAGCGGCACGGTCTCCAAGTGGAGATGGCGTGCGCCGGCAGGTGTAGCTGGCGGAGCATTTAACGATGCGGATGCGGTTATTACGCGGGACGAGGCGACTCATCAGACGGTCTATGACATTACCATTCCGCTCTCCGCCTTGCATGGTGCAGGTTATACGTTCTCGCAGGAGGATCCGCTTGGTCTGACGATTTTGCTCAATGAACATGACGGCGCCGGCCGTTCGGGCTTTATCGAATATAACCAGGGGATTGGAACAAGCAAGGACGCTACGCAGTTTGGCGATCTGTACTTGCTCAGCTCGGATTATGAAAGTCTGCTCGAGCAATCGGCGGAAGCAGCGGTAGCAGCGGCTGAGCAGCATAAGGATGTAACAAGCATTGATGCGGCAACCAACTTTGTCAGCCTGCTTCCGCAAGGAACGGTAAAATCCGGATTGTCGGCAAGATTGTCGGCGCTTGGCGGAACAACAAATCCGGGTAACGGGCCGGGTTCCGGCTCGGGATCCGGTGCCGGGCAGACAGATCAGCCGAAGGTGACGGTTGGCGCGAATGGCGCGGTTCAGGTGGAAGGCAAGGGAACGCTTGATGCCGGTTCGAAACATGCAAAACTTTCGCTGACCGCTGCGTTGCTGGATCAAGCGTTCTCGAAAGCAACGGCTGGCCAGGACGGCAAGAAGAAGGTTACCGTGGTGCTTCCTAGCGCAGCTGGAGCTAATGGCTACTCCTTGGAGCTTCCTTCAAGCTTCGTGAACCAGCAATCGCCGGATAAGCAAATCGAACTGGTAACCCCGACAGGGACTATACTGCTCTCGAGCGATATGCTGAAGCCGGATGCGGGTAAGCTTGGTCAGACGGTAACCATCAGCATTGGCAACGCGAATACCAGCGGTTGGAGCGAAGCGCTGAAGAAGAAGCTTGGCGACCGTCCGGTTGTGGATTTGTCGATCCAGTCTGCCGGTCAAACGGTTGACTGGCATAACAGCCAGTCGCCGGTGACGGTATCCCTTCCGTATACCCCTTCGGCTGCCGAGAAAGCGGATGCCAAAAAGCTGACCGTCTGGTACATCGACGGAAGCGGCAAGCCGTTCCCGGTACCTAGCGGACAGTATAAGGAAGCGGCCGGAAGCATCGTATTTACGACGAAGCATTTCAGCCAGTATGCGGTTGCTTTCGTGCAAAAATCGTTCAGCGATCTGAACGGCTACGCATGGGCGAAAGAAGCGATCGAGGTGCTTGCGGCGAAGGGAATCATTAACGGCGTATCCGATACGTCTTACGCTCCTGGCGCATCGATTAAGCGGGCCGATTTCGTGAAGCTTCTCGTCGATACGTTTGGTTTTACGACGGACACTCCGGGCGGCTTTGCCGACGTGAGCTCGAACCGTTATTATGCCAATGCGGTAGGCACGGCCAAGGCTCTTGGCATTACGAACGGTGCCGGCGGCAACCGGTTTAATCCGGAAGCTCCGATTACGAGAGAAGAAGCGGCAACGTTTATCGAGCGTGCTCTTACTGTTGCGAAAGCCGGTCTTCCAGCCGGCTCCGAGGATGTGCTTGCAGGGTTTGCGGATGCCGGTGATATTTCGGCTTACGCGAAGAACAGCATAAGCGCGCTTGTAAAGGCGGGACTCTTGCAGGGTCATGACGGACTGCTGGAGCCAAAAGGCCAGTTGACGCGGGCGGAAGCAGCCGTATTGTTCTACCGGATTTACAATAAATAATTTAGGATGAGGGGAGCCGGATTCCGAGCAGGAATCCGGCTCCTTTTTG
Organism: Paenibacillus sp. ATY16; assembly: GCF_003399985.2. Taxonomy (NCBI): domain Bacteria; kingdom Bacillati; phylum Bacillota; class Bacilli; order Caryophanales; family Paenibacillaceae; genus Paenibacillus; species Paenibacillus sp. ATY16. The sequence goes on from NZ_NMOK02000026.1 coordinate 73,809, forward strand.
GCGTATTATTAGCGTACTAAACATGCCTTTGCACCAATAAGCTAGACAAGTAATGCCTTATCGAAATGCAGATACTGGAATGGCTATTCATGTTGGGAGGCTAGATGGAATGAGCAACATTCGGATCGGGTTTATTGGAACGGGAGGTATTGCCGGCTGGCATGCCAAGCAGTTGCTGGAGCTCCCGGAGATTCAGATTACCGCGCTATCGGATACAAGCGAAGGCAATCGCATTGCTTTTGCTGAAAAATTTGGTTTACAGGATGCCCGGCAGTTTTCCGCTTATGAGGATATGCTTGAGCAGGGGGAGCTGGATGCGGTTGTGATTTGCTCGCCGCATACGCTTCATTTCAGACAAGCCTACGATGCGCTGGACAGAGGGCTGCATGTGCTTATCGAGAAGCCGATGACTTGCTCGTCGAAGGAAGCGAAGCAGCTTATTCAGAAGGCGGAAGAGTCGGGGAAAGTGATGCAGGTGTCGTACCAGCGGCATTTTCAGCCGGAATTTCTGTACATTCGGGATGCCATTGCAAGCGGTGAGATCGGGAGGTTGACTTCTGTAACCGCTTCACTTAGCCAAGAGTGGTATCAGCTTACGGAAGGCACGTGGAGGCAGGTTCCTTCGCTCTCCGGCGGCGGATTCCTGATGGACTCCGGCAGCCATATTATCGACGTGCTGCTCTGGACGACCGGAATGACTCCGGTTGAAGTAAAATCCCAGCTTCAGAACCATGGAGCGCCGGTTGAGATCGACAGCTTCACTTCCATCCGCTTTGCGGAAGGGGCTCTTGCGGGCCTCAACTTCGCCGGTTATGCGCCAGGCTGGAACGAGACGTTTGCGTTCTGCGGGGACAATGGCGGCATTTACTACGACAACGGGAAAATTACGCTTCGCCGTTTGAACGAGGAGCCATTCGTACCGGAGCTTCCGGAGCAAACCACCAACCAGGACAAAAGCTTCATCGATGCCATCCTTGGCCGCCACGAAGTACTTGTTCCGGGCGAGTTCGCCCTCAAGGTCGTATCCTTAAGCGAAATGATCTATCAGGCAGCGGGTTACGATCCCCTGAAGAGATAACAAGAAAGGGTTGCCCGGGGGCAACCCTTTTGTTTTTGTGTTTTAAAGGACTGCCAATCTCCTTTACCAACGCCCGCCAACCGGTGCACTTGAGCTAACTTGCCTATTGTAACGTGCAAAAGAGGCTTACAGCAAGCGAATGGCTTAGTTCACCTCAAACTCGCCCACCAGGGCGATGTTACTGGAGCTTGGGCCGATTAAGGCGCGGAAGGTGCCGGGCTCGACGGTCCACTGCAGGTCTCGGCCGAGGACGCGGAGGTCGCGCGGGGTCAGCGTGAACGTGACGGTTGCGGTTTCTCCCGCTTGTAGGCGGATCCGCTTGAAATGCCGCAGCTCTTTCTCCGGACGCGCGACGGAGCTGAACACGTCGCTCACATAGAGCTGAACGACCTCGTCGCCGGCACGGTCTCCTGTATTGGTCACGTTGAACGTTACGGCCATACTATCCTCTACACCAATCTTCTCCGACTCCAAGCGGAGATTATCATAGCGGAAGGTGGTGTAGCTCAGGCCGTGGCCAAAAGTATAAAGCGGCTCGTTATTGCCGCCGACATAATGCTTTTGCCCGCCGCGGCGCCGGTTATAATAGACCGGAATTTGGCCGATTGTCCGCGGGAAGGAGATTGGCAGACGGCCAGCCGGGTTGTAATCGCCAAACAGCACTTCAGCAATGGCGTTGCCGCCTTGCTCGCCCGGATACCAGGCTTCGATAATAGCCGGAATATGCTCCGATTCCCATTCCAATGTCAGTGGACGTCCATTCTGGAGAACCAGAATAACGGGAGTGCCCGTCTCATATACGGCCTTCAAAAGCTTAAGCTGGTCGCCCGGCAGCTCCAGGCTGTTCCGGTCAATGCCTTCCCCGCAGGTGCGCTCGGAATCGCCAAGCGCGATAACCGCAACATCGGCTTGAGCTGCGACAGCTACCGCATCTTGAATCCCAATCGTGTTGTGATTCCACCCGAGCACGATTTCGACGCCGTTGGTATCCTTGCAATATTCTACGCGAATATCGTATTCGTGACCGGCTTCCAGCTCGATCGCCACGCTGCGTTTGGCGCTCTTGTCCTTGCCCCAGCCGTCTGCAACAAGCTCGCCGTCCAGCCAGAAGCGCATGCTGTCCTGACTGATCGTGCCGATATAACCGCTGAAGCTATGCTTCGGAACAAGCTTGCCTGTCCACCGGACGGAAAAGCCCATCGTGTTAATGCTTTGATCCGGCTTCGTAATCACCCAGTTGAAGTTGATGTTCCGATCCAGCTTGCTCAGCACAGGTTCGCCTTCCAGCTCCGGATTGTTGAAGTATTCGCCAACGAGTCCAGGATTGCCGCTGCCGTCATGGAGGCAGTCCGCCGGAATGGCTTCCAGCTCATCGGCCAGAATACCCGTACCCTTGGCGTACAGCACTTTCGTCCCGGAAGAAACGGCTCGTTTAATGCCCTCGAGCAGAGTAACCGGTTCAAAGCCTTCGATATAAGGCGTGTAGTCGCCAAGCCGGACTTCAGCCGCGCTAGGTCCGATAATCGCAATGCTGCTCAAAGTTTTGCTGAGCGGAAGAGCTTCAGCCTCATTTTTCAGCAATACAATGCCTTCCCGCGCAGTCTGAAGCGCCGTCCGTCCATGCTCGGAACGGCGGATTACCCGCTTGGAAAGCTCCGGATCGGCATAAGGGTTCTCGAACAAGCCAAGCATAAATTTTACCTTGAGCACGCGGGAGACGGCTTGATCCACAACTGCCGAATCCAGCTCTCCGCGCTCTACCATTTCCATTATAGACTGCTGGTAAAGCTCATGCGGATAGTCATAATATTGCATATCCGTACCGGCAACAAGCGCCTGGCGGATCGCTTCCTTCTCGGAATCAGCCGTGAAATGGGCATGCTGCAGGCGGGCGATAGCTCCAAGGTCGGAACGGACAAAACCAGGCATATTCCACTGTCCTCGAAGCACTTCCGTCAGCAGGCTGTAGTCCGCGGAGCAAGGAACGCCGTCGATCGAATTATAAGAGCACATCGCATTAACCGCGCCAGCCTCCACAAAAGCCGCTTCAAAGACAGGAAGGTGGTAGGCATGCATATCGTTAAGGCCGATTGAGGCGGGAGAATGGTTCAGTCCGGATTCCGGAATACCGTGTACGGCAAAATGCTTCGGCTCCGCAATGATGCTGGTATTCGCAGACAGGTCATCGCCTTGAAGCCCTTTGATCATCGCAACCGCCATGCGGCTCGCCAGATGGGTATCCTCGCCAAACGTTTCTTCCACGCGTCCCCAGCGCGGCTCGCGGGCCAGATCCAGCACCGGTCCAAACGTCTCGTGAATGCCGACGCTGCGAGATTCGGCAGCGATCTGCCGGCCAATCTCTTTTATAATCTCCGGGTTCCAGGTGGAAGCCATAGTGATCGCGTGCGGATATACCGTAAAGCCCGGCCGCAGCAGGCCGTGAAGCGCTTCTTCGCTGAACAGGATCGGAATGCCAAGCCGTGTTTCTTCCACCGCATAACGCTGCAGCTGATTATTCGCCTCGGCCGTGCCGTATAAGTCATGCAGACAGCCAATGCCGTCCTTGCCAACCACTTGTTTTACTTTGTCCCAGTTCACGACCGCATCGTCGGCCATAACGGTAATCATATGCGGATGAGTAGCGCTCATAAACGAAGCGCCAAAATATTGATCCAGCTGTCGGACCTTCTCTTTCAACGTCATCCTCCCCAATAAATCCTCCACGCGCTGCTCAATAGGAGCATCCGCCCTTTTGTACAAAGCCGCATTGGCGTTAACCATTTTCCATTCCTCCTGTGACTTCATCTAGCATGGCTATATCTAATCTAGCGCAAGAACCGGCGCCTAGACATAGCTCAAGCGAAAGAGGCTAAGAATGCGACAGAAAGTTTAAAGATGTCTCATTTAGAGCACGCCCAAAGCGGACTAGAATGGGGGAAGCACGACAAGAGGAGGGTAATCGAATGGCAAAAATAACGGGAATCAAATGTATTCGCACCCGCAAAAACGGGACCTGGACCATCGTCAAAGTAATGACCGACCAGGATGGGCTGTACGGGCTTGGCTCCGCATCCGATGTCTATAATCCGGAAGCGGTCGTGCAAATTATCGAGCAATTGCTTGCCCCTCTATTAATCGGCAAGGATGCCGCGAATATAGAAGATTTGTGGCAGACGATGTATATGAGCGGGTATTGGAGAAACGGCGCATTGCTGCATACCGCAATCGGCGGCATCGACATGGCGCTGTGGGATATAAAAGGCAAGGAAGCGGGGCTTCCCGTCTACCAGCTGCTTGGCGGTGCTTGCCGCGCAGCGGTTCCCTGTTACGGTCATGCCGGCGGCAAGGATATCGCCGAGCTGAAAGAGGATGTGCACCGGTTTATGGAAGAAGGCTACTCCGTCATCCGCGTACAGATGGGCGGTTATGGAGGAGGCGGCTTTATTGACCGGGATAAGGCCAATATCCCACAGCAGTCATGGGGCAGCGGCCCGGTGTTTGACGAGCAGTCATACTTAAATGCGATCCCGCATATGTTCGAACAGCTGCGGAATGAATTCGGCATGGGCGTTCAGTTCACCCATGACGTGCATGAGCATCTGACGCCGGTGAATGCGATTCAGCTTGCGAAGCGGGTTGAGCCTTACAGCCTATTCTTCCTCGAGGATGCCATCGCGCCGGAGCAGATCGGCTGGTATCGTCACTTGCGTCAGCAATCCGCTACTCCTCAGGCGGTTGGCGAGCTGTTCGTGAATCCGCAGGAGTGGACGCAGCTGATCAAGGAGCAGCTGATCGACTTTATCCGCGTACGCGTATCCAAGGCGGGAGGCATAAGCGCCTGCCGCAAAATCGCCGCTTTAGCCGAAGCGTTTGGAATACGTACGGCTTGGCAGGAGGGCGGGGAAAACGATCCCGTCAATCAGGCGGCAGCCGTTCACCTCGATATGGCGATATGGAATTTCGGCATTCAGGAAGTGAACCATTTCAAGCCGGAAGAGAAGGATGCTTTCGAGGGGCATATCAAGCGGAAAGGCGGCTATCTGTATCCGTCGCAAAAGCCGGGTCTCGGCATTGAGCTGGATGAGCTGAAGGCGCAGCAGTTGCTCGGAGAAGGCTGGAATAAATCGGTGTATTTCAATCCTTATCAGCTGGACCGCAAGGCGGACGGCACGCTGGTACGCCCATAATTTCTTCATTAATAGGAGTGTTATCCGTATGAAAACAATTGCAGTAACAGGCGGCAGCGGCAAGCTCGGTTCGGCTCTGATCAAGGAGCTTCAGCAGGAGGGTTATAGCGTGGTTTCCTTGGATACGCAGCGTTCCAACGAGCTGAGGTGCCGGCAAATTAAAGTAGATTTGAATGATTTCGGACAAGTCGTCTCCGCGCTCCATGGGGCCGATGCGGTTATTCATCTGGCTGCCATTCCGGCTCCGCTTGGTTACCCGTATCCGCATATTTTTTCTAATAACGTGGTATCCGGCTACAATATTCTCGAGGCGGCTTCATTGCTTAATATCCGTAAGGTTGTTGTTGGATCCAGCGAGTCCTCTTACGGATTTGCATGGGCGCCCACCCCGTTCTCGCCGGATTATCTTCCGGTGGACGAAGAGCATCCGCAGCAGCCGCAGGAATGCTATGGCTTATCGAAGATCGTAAACGAGCTGACGGCCGCGATGTTCGACCGTCGCAGCGGCATGCAGGTGATCTCGCTCCGCTTCTCCATGATTACGAAGCCGGAGGATTACAAGCATCTTGCGATAAGCAAGCCGGAGGCATTCAAAAATATTTTCTGGAGCTACATCGACATTCGGGATGCCGTCAGCGCCTGCATCGCTTCGCTGAAAGTCGAAGACAGAGGGGCAATCTGCCTCAACATTACAAGCTGCGATACGCTGAGCGACCGGCCTACCGCGGAGTTAATCGAGCGGTTTTATCCCGATGTAAAGGATCTGCGCGATCCGTTCCCGGAGCGGACGGCAATCGTCAGCAATAAGGAAGCCGAGAGAGTGCTCGGCTGGAAGCCGCGGCATTCCTGGGCGGATGAAGGTGCTGACGGATAAATGAGCATTTCATGAACGGGTCAAGGATAGGCAGACGGAGCATTTTATTTGTGAAGGGATTCCAGCCTTACCTTGTTGATTCAAGGAATCCCTGAACAATGGCGGTCGGAAGAGCATTTAAATGCGTAGTTTGCTGTTTAGCCCAGATAAAAAGGGGTATCCCACTGTCATTTTCATGACTTATGGGGTACCCCTTTCGCGCTAAAAATATGCTGTTAGAGAACAGAAGGGCGTAACGGCGAGCGAATCTCGTTGCAGCCGGGTGCCCCTTATTTTTATTTATAAATCCGGTAATTGCCGCTAAGCGCCAGCAAGCTGAAGAAATAAAGGCAGTTATCGTAATAACGGCGCACGCCGGTGCGAAGCGGGGTGTTCCAGAACTGCTCAACAAAATGCGCGGCATCCGGGCCATCCGCCGCCAGTGAAGCCATGGAATTGGTCGCAAGCAATCCGATAGGATGAAGCGCCGGTTCATCGAAAGGTTGTCCGTCAATGGTATAACGTCTGTAATCGGCAACCTCGATTGGACGGAAAAACGCCTGTATCCGGTTCGACTGCTCTACCTGCCAAGGATCCTGCCGGAACCATGCCCAATCGAGTCCGATATTGGCTGCTACGCGGTAAGCATCGCTGTAGAAATGACGGAAGTCTCCATGACGCTGTACCTCGGCCGGCGTCCCGTCATAGTTCGCGTATTCGGGCGACAAACCCGTTTCGGGATGACAGGCCGTATGCAGGTAAGTCCGGCTTGCGGCCGCGGCTTCTCTCCAAAAGGGTCTGTCCTCTTCATCGGCCCATAAGGCGAACAATTCGTAGAAATGAGGGAGATGGTAGGAAGGATCACTAAACGGCGACTCCGGCACAAACTTGATCAGCTTGTTTGAAGGCTCCCACATCGGACTGCCGCCATTGCCGTCTTCACCCTGATGGACGCAAGCCCGCAAAATCCGTTTAGCCTGCTCCGAGTAATTGTAAGGCTCCGGTCCATCACCCCAGCGGTTGGCGGCAAAGAACAGCGCCAAGGCAAAAAACTCCTCGCCGTCGGGGGCAGGCCCTTGCGACAATCGTGTCCCGTCCGTTTTGCAGTGCCAGGCGAAATAGTCTTTGTAGCGCCCCTCTGTATGCTGCATATAAGTGACCGAGAAGTTCCAAAGCCGGTCGAACGTTTCCTTATCATTCATTTGGACGGCCATCATCATGCCGTAGGACATGCCCTCGGAACGGGCATCCTCATTGCCGGTATCGAGAAAATAGCCCTTGTCTTCCCCCATCGGATAATAGATTCGGACATCGGGGTCTCCGTTTAGCAGATCCGACCACGCGGTTTCCAGCTTCTCTTGTATAGCTGCCTCGGTATATCCCAGTTCTTTGAACACATTCCGGTATTCCCCGTTATAATAAGCTCCTTTTTCCAAAGCCGTCATTGTAGCAAAACCTCCGTTTCGTGGTGTATAAACCCATCTTAGCACAGCTGGAACTATACAAATTAAAGCGTTTTCAATAAAAAATATAGATTACTGCTGATGGGAGAAGAAAAATTTCTGTAAGCATATGGATGGACGTCTGTTGAGTTGCGTGAAACGAGGGTGCAGCTTGCTTAGGTCTAACGATGGTGAAACAAGGTTTTATTAAACCGGTTTAATGATGCTTTCTTCCTCACGACGCTGGAGCTCGAACAGCATGAAATCCGAAAGCTAACCAAAACGCTCAAAAAGGAAATTCAGCTTGGGATGCTTATGGACGAATCCATCGAAGCCCAAATCGAAGCAGCCAAAAGCCGCGGCGAAGACTCGGAGAGGATTCGGTTCATAACGGAGGAAATCCTGTTCCCGATGCGCCAGCGCGTCATGGATTTGCAGCAAATGCTGGTCGTTAACCAGCAGGGAATCTTGGCGTACGAGGTCGTCATCCGCAATAACAAGGAGCTCATTCGCGGCGTAGACCGGGCGAAGACGGTCACGATCTCTGCCTTGAAATTAGCCGTTACGGTGGCGAGCGCCTTGTATAATCAAGGCATCGTTCTCAAGAAAATCGAGCTGTTGAATCAAACCACGACGAACCTTATCGCCGGCACTTCCCGGATGCTTAAGGACCAAGGAGTCGCCATTCAACAGCAAGCCATTGAAGCCACGGTCTCGGTCGATACGTTGAAGCAAGCGTTTGCGGACGTGCTGTCCGCGTTTGATTCGATCAGCTCGTACAAACAGCAGGCGCTTCCGAAAATGAGGGAAACCATCAACCAGTTCAGGGCATTGGCCGACGATGGCGAGAAGCATATTTTGCGGCTTGAGAAGGGGAATGCATTGGGGCTGTATGCAAAAGAATTGGATTTCATGAAAAAGTGAAAGGAGCGGCTAAAAATCCGTAAAGAGGATACACCCGATTACGGTCTCCTGGCCAGCCTTCTGGAACAAGCCTCCAGAACATTGTAGCCCAATTTCAGATTTTACGTGAGGGTTGAACGAAAATAAAAGCTGTTGAGGGTTCTCAACAGCTTTTTTGCGCTATTCCATTATTAGGTTGCAATTTTTCCGAATTTACCAACTAAGATGCCTTTTAGCGCCTAACGTGTCGGTCACATCAATCGTCAGATTGCGGATGCTCCACCGTCCACGCTTGTAACTATGACCCTGATCGTCAAGAAAGTTTGCTAGCGGGACGCTTGATTTGCCGGCAGTCATCATCGGCGCGACATAAGTGAATTTGTGATCAATCGTTATTTTTGCATTAAACCATACGAATCCGGTTTCGTTTTGCACAATCAGATGGTTGTTCGTAAAGGTAATGTCGGCAATCGGAATCGAGCTTTTTGGAGCTTGGACACATCCTGTCAGCATCAAGACAAGTAAAACGATTACCATGCATGACGTAATGCCGCTCCTTGCTCGTTTTCTAATGCTGGTCTGCAGGTTTGTCCGCATGATCTAACGTTCCTCCCCCTTGGTTTCGACAGACAGGTCGAGGTCAAACAACAAATTGGGCGCTCCGGGATGGCCGCGGTGTACCTCTACGGCAATGACATTAGTCCCCTTTACAAGCTTGTTCAAATGGGCTTTTAGATCAATTCTGCGATAGAAAGTAAATTCATTCGCAATTGCGAGAGAGGAATTGGTTAGAACCCCGGTCAGAATGGCGTCCCGAGAGACTTCCTGGCCGTTGAGATAAACAACGTATCCGTCCTCATAGGCGATATGCAAAAATAACCCCGACAATGTCTTCGGATCATTATTCAAATCAAACGACTTGCGGAAATAATAGGTCGGAGTCAAGCCGGCCACCAGACCGGTTTGAATATAAGACTGCCGCTCTTTGTTATTCGTGTAGCCCAAAGGAGCCCTGCCGGTCTTCCATCCGGAATCGTCGTATTCCGGACTGCGCCAATCGTATGCCGGCAAGGGAACCGGGTCCGTGTGGGAGGTCTCAATAATAGGACCTTCTCCCACCAAGTCCACCCCTTCCGGTAAAGCGGATTTGATTGAATCGTCACCCGCATGATAGTGCCACAAGGATTGAATGCCTACGAGGGAGATGTCCTGTTTCTCCTGTAAGGTCGAAAGATCCCACGAAGCCAGATTGTCGGCATTCAATTCAAGCTGATCCAGGACCTGTCCCTGTTCTTTCTCCGCTTTCACGGTCAGCGCGTTACCGTGCGCCTCCAGAACGGTAACGACAGGCGTATCCTTCAGCTTGGTCAAGTCCCATACTTTCCAGTTCTCATATTCGGAAGATTGATATTGGGAAGGCGCTTGAGTGACGGCTAAATCAAGCACGTAGACGGAATTGCGGATGAATACCGCGCTTATTCCTGCTTCCCTGAACGTTTTCCAGACCTCGGGAAGCTTCGGATCTTCGCTCAGCCAGGCAAAAGCGAACGTTTGCTTGTTGCCATTGATCGTCTTGCGGATCCATTCCAATTGTCCGTCTCCCGCATCTTGTAAACGATCGGCATTGAGGAAGAAGAGTCTTGCGGTTCCTTGCGTAATCGAGTAGACCGATTTCCCATAACCCGAGAGCGTCTCTTTAGGCACATGCGGATAAGCCTGGCTAAAGCTCTGTTCCGTTGCGGAACCGTCATAGATCGGGTAAAGCTGAAACGACTGTGCTTCCGGATGCTTCTGCAGCAATTGATTCGACGCGGCAAAAAACGTAATGTCCCGGAATTGCTTGATCCACTCCCCGAAATCCCCTTCCTGCTGGCTGAAATACCCAAACCGGAACGAGGTTGGGGAAGCTGCGTTTGACTTGAAACCTTCCATTGGCACTTTTGTCCAAGAGAATGAGCCAAACAGAATACCAATCAGCACAAGCAGCGATAATGACAGCTTAAATTTGTATAAGAAAGCCATAGTTTAACCCTCTCCCCCCGGCAATGTATTCGGCAGGGTGGGCCACCACAGGATCGTATGGTAAACGGTTGGCCAGAGAATAATCAGATTGGCAATAAAAGCAATCAGAAATCCGATTGTCCAAGGCTTTAGATTGACCTCTTTCCGTCCGAGCGTCCAATGCAGTATTGTCCATGTGCAGAGCCAGACGACGAGTCCCGCCGTTTCCTTGCCGGTGTAAGGGCCAATGGCCCACCAAGAAGGGATCCAGGAACCCAACTTGAGCAAAATGGGATTAGCCTGCAGCGGATTGTAATAGCTCCATAAGTGGCTGAGAGTTGTCGCTGCGATGCCAAGCCATACCGAAAGCAGAATGGCGGCGACCTCGCCCGTTTTTCGATGTTTTGATTCTTTCACTTTTTCTCTCTCCTATCGACTGCGTTGAAATCACACCATTTTCAGTTTCGTCATGCCGATTCCGCACGCAAATCCGATTAATAAACAAATCCAGAATAAAGTGACCAGTAAAGCGATGATTCCGCTAAGCGCCGAGCCCGCCGTGAGCGTATGCCGGAACCGGCGCAGTAAAAAGGCAGCCGCGATTCCTAAAGGGAGCGGGTATAGCGAGACGAATTCTTTATATTCCATCACGATTAGATGTACCTCGGGGCTATGGTACATTAACCACTGCTGGGGACCGTCCGGTCCCCGGTAAGGAATGTAGAGCCAGTTGCCTAGCGCGATTGTTACCAGAACCAATAGGCTCGTGAGCCAAAGCACCCATTCCAGATTGACCGCGGCTCCCTTCTTGCCCCGCAGCATGGGGTAGGTCAGGTGAAGGGCTTGACAGCTCATGATCACGGTGATGGTCGCTCCTAATCCGTGCAGGACGGCCTCCAGCTTATGGTTGCTGAGTCCGATGATATTAAACAAAGGTATCGATAAAAAAAGCAGTGCGGCTACGCTTGCTTGCGTAACCGCCAAATCTTTTGCGCTGAACATGGATTTCATCGTCCGTTCATCTCTTTCATATTAGGGATGTCGATAATTGTAGAAAAGTAGTGTCAGAGGAATGTTATTGCTAGTTTACGAAATTGTAAATGCGTGTGATTGAGCGGAAAATTCGATGGTTAAAAATGGTTTACTTTAAAATTAATATTATCTTAAATTTTATATCAATACTTTACTAGTATAATAATTTTGGCAGTTGGCTAACGGGAATATCTGTGATTTCCGCAATCCTTTTCGTGGTACGCAGGGAACGTCAGCATAATAGCAGTGGTGTGTCCGATATCAGCAAGGTAAGGAGGAAGATGATAGGTTTTGACTGGAATATGGAAAAGACCGAACAGGATTCTATCGTTCCGGCTGCTAATGACAAAAAGGGGATGACAAAGTGAAGGTGAAGTTAAAGGCCAAGTGGAAAGGTTTGACCTTGGCTCTATTTGTATGTACGGTTCTGTTTACGATCGGTGCTTACAACGTTTCGGCTGACAGCACGATTATCAAGGGGCCTTATTTGTTGTTCGAGGGACAAAACAGCTCGATGAGCGTTATGTGGCAGACGAGCGATAACCAGCCGAATACGATCAAGTGGGGGACGGATACCTCTTATTCATTAGGAGAACAGTCCGTGGAAACGTACGGTAACGACAACCAGCACAAGTTCACGATCACCGGGCTGCAGCCTGGTACGAAGTATTACTATGAGGTAGATGGTCAAGCAGGTTCTTTCGTGGCCGCTCCCGCGGCTGACGCTACTTCCGTGAAGTTTCTCTCTTACGGCGACAGCCGCACTCAACCCGCTTTTCAGGATCAGGTAGCCGACCTGGCTCGGAAGGCGTATGCCGAAGATCCAGCCTATCAATCGATTCTCTTGAATAGCGGGGATATTGCTTCAAGCGACTCCGAGAGCAACTGGACCGCTCAATATTTCGTGCCGGAATCAACCTATCCACAGATGCATGCTCTCCAAACCGAAGTGCCAATGATGGGGGCAAGGGGCAACCATGAGGGTGTTGGCTCCGTTTATGAAAAGTATTACCCGTATCCGTATGTGAATGACTTCTACTGGTCCTTCGATTATGGTCCGGTCCATGTTTCGGTAATCGACGAATATGCGGACTTTAAGGAAGGCTCGGCGCAGTATAACTGGCTGGAACACGATCTTGCCTCTACGGACAAGCCGTGGAAAATCGTAATGGGCCATCAGCCGGCATGGGGTGCCGGTACTCACGAGAACAATACCGATGTCCAAAAATACATCCACCCACTCCTGATAAAATTCGGGGTGCCATTGTATCTGAACGGTCACAATCATAACTATGCCCGCGCTGAGGTTGACGGGATCGAATACCTAACTTCCGGCGGCGGCGGCGCTCCATCGTACGATGTAGACCCAAGCTGGCCGAATATCGTCAAGGCCGATAAGTCGTACTTCTTGACCTTGTTCGATGTAGAAGGCGATACGATGAAAGTCACTTCCAAACGGATTGACGGCACGGAAATCGAAACCATCACGGTTCACAACACCCCGCAGGAAGCTCTGGATATTGCCAAGGCAACTCTTACTGCGGATAAAGATACGCTGCAAACGGACGTTTCGGACAGCAGCGTTAAGCTTGGTCTGACGGCTGTTGACAGCCATGATGCCAATGTGGATCTGTCGAATGCCAATCTGAGCTACAAAACGGATAAACCGGATTTGGTTTCCATTACTTCGGACGGAACAGTGACCGTTAAGAAGAAACCCGTGTTTAACGAAGCGGTTCAGGTTTGGGCTGAGATCTATAACGCAGGCGAGATTGTGAAATCCAATACGGTAACGATCAATGTCAAAAATCCGGACGGGCTGGCAGAAGTAACGCTAGCATCGGATCATGATACGTTGACCGGCGATGCGAGCTCTTCCGCTAAGCTGAGCTTAACGGCGAAGGACAATTTGGGAGCGGCCATGGATCTTTCTTCGGCCGAGGTCAAATACACTTCCAGCGCCGATGATATCGTAGCGATCTCTGCTGACGGCGTCGTTACAGTGAAAAATAAACCGCTTCGCGCTACGTCCGTATCGATTGAGGCGGAAGTGACTTTTGACGGAAAAACGGTTAAGAGTAACAAAGTATCCATTATGATTGGCGCATTGCCAAGTGGAAATGCCCACCTGCTCATCTCGCCAATCAAGACGCCATATGACGATATGGAAGAACGTGCAGACGGTTCGCTTGATATGGATAGCTCCGACCTGGAAATTGTACAGGAAGATAGCGTGCAGCAGATCGGACTTCGGTTTGCCGGCCTGAATCTTCCTAAAGGGGCTAAGATTGTTGACGCCTATGTTCAGTTCTCCGTTGATGAGACGACGCCGGAGAAAAACAAAGATCCGTTTGACGTGAGCATTTATGTGGAGGACGTTGCCAATTCGCGTCAGGATCAACCGGGCAATATTTCGTTACGTGAGAAGTCGGAAAACTTTGTAAGCTGGAAGGATATTCCACAGTGGACAGTAGAGCATGAATCCGGTCCGGATCAGCAAACGCCTAACCTGTCGTCCTTGGTTCAGCAAATCGTAAATAAGGACGACTGGAAGGAAGGGAACGCTCTTACATTCCTTCTCACCGGTAAAGGTACAAGAACGGCTGAGTCCTTTGAAGGCGCAGGAAGCAATGAAGATCAAGTTGCTCATCTCTATGTTGTTTATACAACAGATGATACGACAAATCCAGGCGGCGGCACACCAGGCGGCGGTACACCAGGCGGTGGTACACCAGGCGGCGGTACACCAGGCGGCGGTACACCAGGCGGCGGTACACCAGGTGGTGGTACACCAAGCAATGGCGGCGGAACTCCGGTTATTCCGGCTAATCCGTTCAAAGACGTAGACTCGCATTATGAGTGGGCAAAAGACGCAATTGCCGTGCTTGCCGATAAAGGCATTATTAACGGCACGTCATCCACAACCTTCGAACCAGGCAAGCAAATTACGCGTGCCGATTTCATGGTAATGCTCGTTCGCATGCTGGACCTGAAGGCTGACGTAACGTCCAACTTCAGCGACGTGAAATCGAGCGACTATTATTATAATGCTCTTGGTGTCGTTAAGGCGCTTGGCATTGCCAACGGAATGGGCGACAACGAGTTCAATCCGCGCGCGTTCATAACGCGTCAGGACATGATGGTTCTGATGAGCCGTGCGATGGAAGTGACCGGCAAGCTTGCCTTGAGCGGCGATCCGGCAGAGCTGAATAGCTTTAAGGATAAATCGAAGATTTCGTCTTACGCGGTTGATGCGGCTGCCGACATGGTTAAAGCAGGCATCGTGCAAGGCAGCGCTTCGGCGCTGAATCCAACCGGTCAAGCTACACGTGCGGAAACGGCACAAATGATCTATCGTCTCTATCTGCTGCTGCAGCAGTAAGGCAGCCTCTAATCCGGATGTATAAAGTTATACCAGCAACATAAGTATTGAAATGGCGGCGTCAGGGTTCCTATCCTTTCGCCGCCATTGCCTATTAGGAATTCGTTATCTCTTTTACAAGACTTTAATATGAAATTAACGTTCGGTACACATCTATATCATAGGATTAATAGGTACAAGTGGACGTACCCTAACATAAAGAAGAAATGAGTGCATCGTGATGTTTACAAAAGGATTCAGAAAACTAGCGGCAATGATCCTCGGAATCGCCTTATTGCTTGCCGGAGTTACACCCGTTTTTGCACACGATATGTACCTCGGAGCATCGAAATGGGCTTTTGGCAAGGATCGAATATTGTCCACGATAGAGCTCGACCCCGCAGTTTTCCAACAATTGAAGGGGATTAAGGAGCTTGGATATGACCTTGAGAATCTGAACGATGACCAGCTTCGCGTTATAACAAACGACATTATTCAACCGTATATCGACGAGAAGCTAGCTGTTTCCATCAATGACCGGGAATATCCGATAAAGGTAGACCATTTAAAGAGAGAAGGGACATTCTGGGTCATTTGGCTGAGAATCAATGACGTTGATTTTGATTGGACAGAAAACAAAGTAAAAATTAACTATCATCTATTAAATGAAGAGACTAAAGGCCAGCACGTGAATATCGGCTATATCTATTTTACCGATGCGGATGACGATTCGGTTCAAGGAGTCTTCGATAAGACTCAGCCGGACTTGCAGTATATATTCGATTCCAACCATACCACATGGGAATTTTCCGACAAATCCGCCGCCTTTTTATCTGAAATCTCTACCTATTTCGTACTTGGAATCAAGCATATTTTAACCGGGTATGATCATATCGCCTTCTTGCTGGCTCTTATTGTGATTGGTCTAACGGCTAAAGAGGCTCTGAAAATTATTACGGCGTTTACGGTGGCGCACAGTATTACGTTGCTGCTGGCGGCCTTAGATATTATCAATCTCAACTCCAGGTTTGTCGAAAGTGTTATTGCCTTATCCATCTGTTATATCGCGATGGAAAACCTGTTCATCAAGCAGATCAATTATCGGTGGCTGGTTACCTTTATGTTCGGGCTGGTGCACGGCTTTGGCTTTGCCAGCGTTCTTCAGGAATATGTCGCGGACAAATCGAATCTTGTTCAATCCGTCGTTTCGTTTAACGTCGGCGTAGAGTTTGGACAGCTGATGATTCTGCTAATTACGCTTCCTCTTCTCTATGTGTTAAAGAAAAAGTTCTCTCTTCGAACCATTACCGTTGCAGCTTCCTCCGTCATTTTTATTGTTGGATTCCTTTGGTTCGTCGATCGGATATTCAACTTGCAACTTGTACCATTCTAAGAATAGGAAGAAGAGAACCTCATGAAGAAGCTACTTGCATCACTTCTGATGATTATTATGGCCTTCGTTACATTTTCCGGTGTCGGTATGGCTCAAGGCAGCTCCGAAGATGTCGTACGGGACTACAGTAATAAATCGAACCAATATTTTGCGGCGAAGGATTATTTGCAGGCGGCCATAAAGCTGGAAGAGCTGCTGGCAAAGGAACCTGACCTCAACAATGAAATGGTGTACAAGCAGTTAACTCATATTTACGACGATTACTTGTTTGATTTTGAGAAGGCGCTGCATGTTTACGAGCAGTATCTGAGCCACTTCCCGAGCGGGATTTTCTCTAGTGAATTTCAGGACAGAATAACGTATCTCAAGGAAAGACGATCCGAATGGCCGATCATGCAGCGCTTTAGAAGCATTCAGTTGGAAGACGATCATCGGTCTACGCAGGATAAATTGGAGGAAGTGGAGGCGATTCTATCGCAGCATGAGGATGCGGAGCTTGCACCCGACATGCATATCTTCCTCGCGAACAAGTATTTCGAAGCCGCCAACTACCAGGAAGCAAGAGAGCATGTGGAACAATACATGGACTACTTCGGCAAGGCCAGCTCCAGCCTATCAAGTGAGGATCAGGCTTCAGCCCTGCAGTTGTATGCCGACATTCTCGTAAAGCAGCATCGTTACAGCAAGGCGATCTGGGCGGTTGATCAGGCAATTACGCTTAATGACTCAGGTGAAGATTTTAATTATACGTTGAAAAAAAGCGGCATTATTAAACAGCGGAACATGCTGTATGCGTTTGTGGCTGCTCTTCTGTATGCTTTCGTTGTAGTAATATCGTTAATTTCGCTTCGATTTTGGCGGCATGTTCATTTTCACAGCCATGCAAGGCAGCTAGTCAGGCCGCTGCAGCTGCTTGCCGTCGTTACGCTTGGTCCTATGTTCACCTTGATTATTAAGCGGGAACCGCAAACGAACATTCAGTTTTTCTGCTGGCTGTTCGGCTTATCTGTTGTTTTCCTGATCGTAACAAAGCTGTTTGCCCCATACTTCGTAAAATCAGGCCGAGTAGCTTATATTGCCATGAGTGGGTTAAATTTGGCGGCCGCGTCGTTTATGGCTTATTATTTCACGATTTACAGTGGAAGGCGGACCCGTATTAACGCGTTAATCGAAGTATATGCAGATCCGCTGACAAGGCTGTTCCTATGGTTGATGTGGGGCTCGGTTATTGCGGTTCTAATCATTAATGCCAGCTCTAGTTATGTTTTCTCCAAAAAAACTAATGGCTCATCAGGAGGGTCCATCAGATGATTTCGGCGTTCTTTTCGTTTTTGAGACTAGGCATGGAGCATATATTGACCGGCTATGATCATTTGTTATTTATCTTTTCGTTGTTAATTGCAAGGCAAACGATTAAACAATATGCGGCGGTTATTACGGCGTTTACCGTCGCACACTGCTTAACCTTGACTTTAACGGTGCTTGACATCATTAACGTACCGGCCATGATTGTCGAACCGGCGATTGCCCTTAGTATTTGCTATGTCGCGATTGAGAATATTTTCAAAAAGAATGTGAGAAATCGCTGGATGATTACTTTTGTTTTCGGGTTAATTCACGGAATGGGGTTTGCCGATTTATTAAAAGGGATGCATCTGGCGAAAAATGATTTAGCTTTTAATATATTTAGTTTCAATTTAGGAATAGAAATCGCTCAGCTGGGAATTCTGGCAGTCTTGTTGCCGCTTCTCCTCTTGATTCAGAAATGGAAATATTCTGTGGGAGTAGTCCATTTTTGTTCAGCGGTAGCTTTTTTATTAGGCGGCTTGTGGTTAACCGAAAGAATACTTTTCTAATTATTCCAGATTCGCGTGATTGCCGTACATGGCTGCGCCCTGCAGCTCCTGCAGCTCCATCAGGTTCAGCACGATGGTATCGAGCAGAAGCAACAGGCTTTGCTCGAACAGGGTTCCCATCGGCTGGCTGGAGCCTTCTCCCGCCGTGCTGTCTTTTGTTACCGCGGGGATTATGGCCTTGGTTGTGGCCAAGCTGCCTAAGGTTGATTCCGGAACAATGGTGACCACGCCTACGGCCGCGCCAATGCTTAGGGCTTTGGCGGCCATGGTTGCCAGCGTTTTGGTCTCGCCGGAGCCCGAGCCGATGAGCAGCAGATCCCCTTCCGCAATGCCCGGCGTAACGGTCTCGCCTACGACGAAAACGCGAAATCCCATATGCATCAAGCGCATGGCAAATGCCCGCATCATCAGCCCGGAGCGTCCGGCTCCGGCTACAAATATGTTATTCGCTTCCGTTATCCGCTTCGTTAACGCCTCGATCTCGCTTGGCTTAACGGCCTCAAGCGTACGCTCCAGCTCTTGAAGAATGGAGAATGCTGCACTTAGCGTACTCATCGGCCATTATCCCTTGATCAGCTGCTGCATTTGAGCGGCAACGGCTTGCTTGTCTTCTGCGCCGGTAATACCGCCGCCAACGATAACCAGATCCGGCTGGGCGCTGATGACTGCAGGCAGGGTTTGAAGCTTGATCCCGCCCGCGATCGCGGTTTTAGCCTGCTTCACGACGCGTTTAATCGTAGCCAGATCCTCGAACGAATTTTTTCCGTCTGCCTGATGGTCGTAACCGGAATGAACGCAAATATAATCCACGCCAAGGTTATCGATTTCCGCTGCGCGCGCGGCAATGTCTTTTACGTTGATCATGTCGACCATGATCTTTTTGTTCTGCTTCCGAGCTTCGTCAACCGCGCCTTTTATCGTGGAATCGTCGGATACGCCAAGTACGGTGATAATGTCGGCGCCTGCTTCGGAAGCCTTCATGACTTCGTAACCGCCGGCATCCATAATTTTCAGATCGGCCAGTACTTTAAGCGAAGGGAATTCGTCTTTGATTTCTTTGACGGCGCGAAGGCCTTCGTTAATGACAACGGGGGTGCCAATCTCAACGATATCGATATAAGGGGCAACCTCTTTTACGACTTCCTTTGCCTCCGGGATGTTAACCAGGTCAAGTGCCAATTGCAATTCCATAGGTTGAATCTCTCCTTTAAGTTGGGTGTTGAAAGCGATGAGTTCATATTAGGGGGATACCGAATGTAATGGAAGTACGCACTTTCAAGTAAGTCCGTATCCTGCAGGAAACTATGAAGCGCAAAAAAGCAGACTCCGTGCGGAGTCTGCCGATTTTTAATGGGGGAATATGCGGTTTAAATTTCTGCTGCTTGCAGGGAGATCGGCTCAGAGTCCGGTGTTCTGCCCAGTACCTCTTCGCCATAATGCTTGCCCCAGTTGTACATCAGCTTCAGGATCGGCACCAGGCTTTCTCCATGCGGAGTCAGCTTGTATTCGACCTTCGGCGGAACAACCGGATAGACGGTCCGTTGGACGAGCTGGTCCTCCTCCAGCTCGCGCAGCTGGTTCGTCAGAATCTTTTGCGTAATATGGGGAATGAGCTTTTGCAGCTCGCTAAACCGTTTTGTGCCGTCAATGCCCAGATGCCAGAGGATGATAAGCTTCCATTTGCCTCCGATTAACGCAAGGGTGAGTTCTTTTTCACAGTTGATTTGGTCAATCTCAATTCGGGAACGAATATCTTTCGCCAACGTTAAGCACCTCCACATAGCTAACCGTATCACAATAGATTACAAGATTATCGGGTTCATGTCTATTAAAGATGATGTCGAAAAATATCGGTTTATGGTATGATCGGAATTATTGCCTATATTATGGTAAAAAAGGTGGAGAACAAATGGATTATATGGAGACCCTGCACCGGAGAAACAAGCTGCTTGTGAATATCATATGGGTCATGCTGCTACTCGGCATAGCCGTTGATTTTCTGACCGGAGCCGGGATGGATTCGATTGTCGTCCTTGCTATCGTAGGTACGCTTACCTGCGGCGCTACAACGATTCTGGTCTATAAACGCTGGTTAACGAACTATATTATGTATTTCATTTCAACGATTGTTACCGTGCTAACCTTGCTGTTATTGTTAACCGGACCGATTATTACGACTTATTTTCTTGTCTACGTCAATCTTGCGATCATGACGCTTTACGGCAATTCCAGAGCAATCGGCTACTCCGGGTTAATGGGCATCCTGCTGACGGTTTATTGTTACGTTAGTCCCGACAAAACCGAGATTTTCGGCGATAACGCTCCTACCACGATGTTTATGTATTTCTTTATGGTGGCGCTTCCGCTCTATGTGTCGACTAAATTCAGCGAGCGGCTGCAGCGCAATATTATCGAGCAAGGCGAGCAGGCGATGTTGGAAAATAAACGGTCGCTCGAGCTTGTCGGACAAGTCTCTTCCTCGGCGGGACAGCTGAATTCGTTCAGCACGAACCTGAAAGCCAATATGACGACGGCCGGTTCGATTTCCAAGGAAGTAACCTCGGCCTTCTCGGAAATTACGTCGAGCATGGAAGCTCAAACGTCCAGCATGAATGATATCAGCGAAGCGATCCGCCATATCGAAGCTTCCGTGACCTCGCTTGCGGATCGTTCTACGGAGATGAAGGGGCTGTCGGCAAGCTCCGCTCTCTTGACCAAGGCCGGAAGCGAAGGAACCTCCGATCTTGAGCACGAGATGAAGCGGGTGAACGAGGCGATCGATTCCTCCGTGCAGCTTATGAATGAGCTTGGCGAACAGAATACGAGCATAAGCGAGATTGTGGCTACTATTAAGCATATTTCCACGCAGACGAACCTGCTTGCTTTGAATGCGGCAATTGAAGCCGCGCGCGCAGGCGAGCATGGCAAAGGCTTTGCCGTTGTCTCCCATGAAATCCGCAAGCTTGCGGAGACATCGCAGCAATCAACGGAGCAGATCGAGCAGATTTTGGAGAGCATCCGTACGAAGACGATTCTGGCGGCAGAGCAGGTGCTCGAAGGACAGCAGTCCGTTGCAGGAAGTACGGCGGCAGCCCGCAAGGTAGCCGATGTGATGCGGGCTTTGGCGTCAGACGCCAATAAACTCGAGAGCCATTCGGGCGAGGTCGACTATTCGGCGGAGCAGCTTCAGGAGCAATACGCGAGAATTACCGGCCAGATCGTATCGATTGCCGGCTCCACGGAGCAGAATATGGCAGCGATCCAGGAAATGTCAGCCAGCATGACGACGCAGGACAGCCGGATTGTTGAAATTGTCGAGAGTTTCCTGCAGTTGGACAAGTTAACCTCCGATCTGAACGAGATGACCGAGCGCAGATCAGAGAAATAGAAATGAAAGGCCAATGAAGCCTACTTTCATTGGCCTTTTTGCATGGCGCGCCTTACGGCTGAACAAACCTCTTGAGCGGTTTGAATAGAAATTCGTCCAGTGTAGGAGTACCCGGCGTATCGGGAACATCGACAAACATAAAGATGCAGATAACCGCCAGGAGGGAGAAGAACACGGCTTTTTCCTTGACGCCCCATTTTTTTAACTTCGGCCATTCCAGCCATAGGATCAGGGAAATGCTCAAGGTGATAAATACAATAAACTGCAGCCTCATTCTTATTGCACCTCTTCGTATGGCATTCCGCCGGGCGCATTAATTAATCCCGGTTTCTTAATATCGGTTTTTACCTCGATTGTCACCTTTATTTTAGCGAACTGCTCATCCCACTGCTCCTTTACCCGCTCCCACTCTTTCGGATATTTCTTGTGGTAAACCGTGGCGAAGTGGATGGTATCCGCTTTTAGTTGCTGCAGATAATCGACGACAGCCTCGATCCGACGATGGATATCGTTACGGAACGCCAGATTCATCTCCTTCAAATCTTCCGGCTTCATGGGATCCATCCTTGAATTGTTCTGAACAATGCTTCCTTCTGATTGAACTTTAATGGTCATCGACCAGTTATTCCCTTCGATATGAGGAGCCAATCGTACCTTCGTTTTTACAGGATGCAGGGAAACCTGTTTCCCTCCGACATTAAACGTAATGCTGTAATCCGCGGCAACGTTATTAATCAGAAGAGCCCCCCGCAGAAGTTTTTCTGTAAGCTCGCCCGACAGCTTGCCCTTCTTGAGAACGGCCGCGCCCTTCATATAAGGGATGGTCTGAACGGGTTTGTCGGCGAGCTTGGATGGAGGCAGTATATAGACCATCGGAAGGGCATTGGTCTCGGAATCCCCTTTTAGATCCTTGCTCATTTGCTCCATCGTAACAAGCAGGCCGGTGTGCAAATTGGAGATTTCCCTCAATGCCTCTGACGAGGTGCGTTCAATCGGCGGAATGAGGTTGAGAGCTTCACTTGCCTTCCCTTTGCTGACCATCAAATAAGCCCGTTCCCGGGGCTGAGGATGACGGACGAGATAATCAAATTCCTCGCGGATACCGATTCTTGCGATTTCCTCGCCGAATATAAATATTTTGCATTGTCCCCAGAACAGCCTTCTTGGCATTTTGCGTTGAAGCTTTGACAAGGCGTCCTCTATATTGATTCCTTCAGCGGAACGTGTAATAGCCCGGGGGCCGCCACCGCCGATTGCAGCTGCTTGCTGGCCGCTCCCCTGGTTCTGAGGAATAATGACCTGAACGGTAGCCAATATTTTATTATTATTTCCTTTGTCAAAGGCGGTTGCCGAGATCAGCGCAAGATCGTTCAGCTCGGTTCGGTCCCAACATCCGGTAAGCGATAGCACGGAAGCGCTGAACATCATAAAGAGCAGTAACCTTCTCATGAGACAAGCTTGCTCCATTGTTTTCTGCACAATGCAATAATAAACAGCAGGAAAGGGACCGCAAGCATAAAGGTGGACAAGTGAAACGAGCCTACCGTGGCGAGAAATCCGGCCATTTTGAAGTAGCTTGGGATATCCCAGAAGCAGTGAATAACAATCAGAATGCCGATTGGGAATACAAAGGGCTTATAATCCTTCAGGTTAAAGCAGGAGGTGAAGGACAAGACGGCAGCGTAATACACAGCCGCGATTTTTATGAAATTCCCAACCACCCACATGGCTAGAAGCAAAGCCTCCAGATTCTCGAAAAAATCAGCGCGGGAAATATAACGGAAAGCCGTTAATACCGGATATACCTTATTGGCTGTATCGGGACCAAGCACGAACAACGCTACAAGGCAAACATACGTTAAACTGGCGGTGACAGCCAAGAGTGAAAGAAAGCTGTATTTAACCGTTTTGTCCTGATCGATAACGCTGGGCAAGAAGTAAGCGATAATCAAAAATTCGGAATACCACGAAACCGGGGCTAGCGAGCCTTTAATCACCGGAATAAATCCATGGCTCATAAACGGCAGAATATTGCTGACCTCGAAATCCGGCAGTAGCAGCAGCAAGAAAAATAACGGCAATATAAAAAGCGGAGTTAACAATAACGTGCTTCTGACGATTAGTTCAACTCCGCCTCGTACGGCAAACGCAGCAAGCAGAACCATTAAGATCACCAGGCAGATCATAGGCGTTTTGAATAAGAAATTGCCTGTAACAAATTCGGCATATTCCCTGGAGACAATGCCGCAGGTAAATACGAAAAATTGGAAATAGATAATCCCCAGAACTTTTCCGGGCACTTTGCCAATAATGCGCTCACTGTATTGAATCAGATTTTTATTCGGGTACAGTTGATGCAATTTGATCGAGATGGCAAGCACGCTTCCGCCTGCTAATATGGCAAGGACAGGTGCAAGCCAGAAGTCGTTCATGGCGTAATGGGCAGAAATAGCGGGGATGGTTATAAAACCCGTTGCCAATATAACCGAGTACATTAGAAGAGAGACTTGAAAAGAAGTGATTTTTCCGTTATCCATTTCGAATCCCATTCCCTTCATTCGTCATTTGAGCCCTGTGAGGGCTTCGGCATTTGGCCCTGCGCTTGCCGGTATTTATTCGTCTCAGTGACCAGATCTGGCCTTGCGTCCATCATCCAAATTGGCGAACGGATGAGAATATCCTTCAGATCGCTCTTCACCACGGAGGATAAATAAGGAACGTGAAATGATTTCAGACTGCATAAATGCAAGACAAGCGCGATAAGACCCGACATGATGCCGAGAAGGCCCAGCGAGCCCGCTAACAGAATAAAAGGAAACCGCAGCAGCCGTATGGGCAGTCCGGTGATGTAACGCGGAATCATAAAGGATGAAATGCCCGTAATCGCAACAATGATAACCATTGGCGCAGATACGAGACCGGCTTGAACGGCCGCCTGCCCGATAACAAGCGCCCCGACGATACTGACAGCCGCACCTATTTGCTTAGGCAATCTTACCCCGGCTTCGCGTAATGCTTCGAACGTGATCTCCATCAGCAACGCTTCAACGAGCGCGGGAAAGGGCACGGCTTCGCGCGAGGTTGCCATACTGATTAACAACGAACCAGGCACCATTTCCTGATGGAAAGTAAGCAGGGCGACGTAAAAAGAAGGCAGCAGCAGGGAGATCGCAGCGAAAAAATAACGCAGCCACCTGATGGCCGTGCTGAACAGAAACCGCTGGTAATAATCCTCGGCGGACTGCATGAGCGAAAAGAAAGTGATCGGCACGATTAAGGCGAAAGGCGTTCCTTCCGTCAGTATCGCAACCCGGCCTTCAAGCAGGTTGGCGCTGACAACGTCCGGTCTCTCTGTGCTTAAGATTTGGGGGAATGGCGAGAGCGGGCTGTCTTCAATTAATTCTTCGATATAACCGCTTTCGAGAATCCCGTCGATCCGTATGCGTCCGAGGCGCTCCTTGACTTCGCTTATCAGCTCGGCTGCTGCCAAACCTTCAATGTAGGCAACGATAATGTTGGTTTGCGTATATTCGCCGATGCAAAGGGAGTCCATTTTGAGCAAGGGACTTTTGATGATCCGGCGAATAAGGGATGTATTGACGCGTAATGTCTCCGTAAAGCCTTCCCGGGGTCCTCTTATGACGGATTCCGCTGTGGGCTCTTCAATGGACCGGGTTTGCCAGTTGCTGAGTCCAAAGGTAATAGCTTGAGCTTCATCATTGAGCAGCATCAGAGGCTCCCCGATGGACAAATGTTTTATAGCCTCATCGAAAGTAACGACAAGCTTGGATGAAGCGGAGGTGATCAGATGCTGAGCCAAGTAGCCGATTGAAATCGTCTCTCCGTTAAATCCCATAAGCGGCTCAACGATCGTCTGCTCGATTCGGGAGGCATTGGCCAATCCGTCGATGTAATAAATAACAACCTGGTTGCTGTCCCCGACCGGGAAGGATCGAATAATGAAATCGGAGCACTTCGAATAAACCTCTTCAAGCTGTTGTTTGTTCTGCTCCAAGCTTGAGAAGAGCGGATGTTGAGGCGCCTCCTCCCGCTGATTGCTATTCTTATTGGTTGGTGCTGGTTTTGAATGAATCATTCGTAAAAGTCTAGATTTTCTCATAAATTTACTTTTTACAGAATGAGTATGTCCTATTCGCTACATTTCGGCATTCCGCGTCTCGGAACTTTATCGTCTATTGGAAAATGCTTAAAATATTAATATAAATAATAAAAATAGGGTATTTTAAATTTGCGTATAGTCGTCTATATTGAGAATAATTCAGGCCTTCCCCGTCATGTCAACGATCGGAGAAGGTCTTATTGCGCTCGGCAAATGGACAAATGGAGATGATAACGTGGTAGTTTTCATTTCGCTTATTTTCATTATTGCAGGAGTTATGGGATGGCTGTTCCCTTCTTTGAGTTGGCATATGAAGCATGGCTGGGCCGTGGACGGCAATTCGGGTCCAAGCGATAACTATATCTTTTTCAGCAGGTTCGGAGCCGTAATCGTACTAGGCTGGGGAATTTATATGCTTATTACCGGAGATTTGGGCAAGCTCAGTTCATAGAAGAGGCGAGGGATTAAGATGAGAAGAATACCGATGGAACGGCCGACGGACCACTACGATGCCCGTTTATTCAAGATTGACGAACAACTCTGCGCTTTGCTGGAAGAACGAAGAGAGATTTCGAATCACAATCCGGGGTTTCCGCCCTTCAAGAGCATTGAGTGCTGGGCTGACCGGTATCGCCTGTACCCGGATTTGTTAAAGTCCTTATTCAGCATGTTATTGAATGAAGAAGTTTATCTGCCGCTGGTTGAGCCAGCGGGCTTCCGCAAGCATCTGCACGTTCTCCGGTGCGTAGAGAGCGAAGGCAAAGTCTATACCTTGTCCGGTATAAGACAATATGAGAACGCAAGCGTCGTAAACTTGAGCATACATGGAGACTACAGAGAACGCGAAACGGAGTCAGCGCGCACGCATACTTATATCGAGCTGGAGCTGGGCGAGGGTTATCATTGTTATATAGATCAGGGGACAAGCTCCGGGGGTAACTCCGCCTACGGCTTTGTTGTTTCTCCGGCGCTGCCGGACGATCTTGCCGGCATCACCTTTGCTTTCCGTGAATACGAAAGGCCTTTAAAAAGGAAGCCGACGGGCGTAGAGATTGTTTTTCGGATGGAATAATAGACAACAGCCTTACTGGGGAAGTTAACCAGGGAGGCTAGGAATATGAAATGGATAATGTCCTTCATTGTGGCTATGCTGCTCCTTTTTCCTGGGAATGGGGCGGATGCTAGGCCGAAGCAAGAAGCCGTTCTTCAGATGATGAATGCGCTATTGAGACATAAGTACGATCTGGCACAAAGCTATCTTGCCACAGGCGTGAAAATACCGGAAATTAGAGAAGATAGTCCGGTCATTCAGGTGGAAGGACTTCCTTCGACGAAAAAGGACCATCGTATTCTTATCGGTTATTTCTGGGACGAGGCGTTTAGGAGCAAACGCATTGCATTTATTTGGGAGCTAACGATAAAACAGGATCGAATTATCCGGCTTGATGCCCTATACGATGGAGCCAATCCGCTTGTTAATGAAAACAGAGCCGTAAGGGAATACAGGAATCAGTTCGACAGTCATGTCATGGTTCCTGGGCAGTTTCCTTTCGAGGTACATAAGGTGCAGGGAGAGATCATAGGCCGGAGGATTGCATTGCAATACGAAGATGATGCGAATGATCGGTTTCTTCTTATTCAGGCGGAACCGGTTCGGCCAGGAATGCCAATCCTGGACTGGCCTAAGCCAATGAAAGCGAAGGGAAGTTATGAATCTCGGTTTCAAAAAGACGGAATGCAGTACATGGTGACTCTTGGGCACAGGAGATGGCTGAGTCATGTTAAACCAGAGGACTTAGGCGATGTTATATCGTCCATGAAATGAAGAAAAGGCCTTACCGGTCTAAATCCGGCAAGGCCTTCTTCCATTATTGCTGGCGCTCGAGCGCGTCGATTCCAAGCGCGATCGATCCGCATAGACCGGCGTTGTCGCCAAGTCCAGGCGGCACGATATACGAATCAATGCCTTCACGCAGCGCTTCGTGCGAAGCGTAGCCGTTCAGGTTCTTCTGTACTTCCGCGCGGATCAGGGGGAACAGCTGCTCCTGATGCATAACGCCGCCGCCAAGAATAACCTTCTTCGGAGACAGCAGCAGAATCGCGCTGGAGATGGCTTGGCCGAGATAGAAAGCTTCCATCTGCCATGCCGGATGGTCCTTCGTCAGCTCGTCAGCCTTCACGCCCCAGCGTTGTCCGATAGCGGGACCTGCCGCCATGCCCTCCAGGCAGTCGCCATGGTAAGGGCAGAAGCCGGCGAACGTATCCTCCGGGTGTCTGCGGGTAAGCACATGACCGCCTTCCGGATGCAGCAGCCCATGTACAAGCTTGCCTTCCGTATAGACGCCAACGCCAATACCGGTACCTACCGTGTAATAAAGCGCGCTGTTAAGCCCTTTTGCCGCGCCCCATTTGGCTTCGCCAAATGCCGCCGCGTTTACGTCCGTGTCCCAGCCGTAAGGAACGGAAAGCTCGCGCTTCATCGTGCCAAGGAAATCATAGCCGGACCAGCCTGGTTTAGGGGTTGTCGTAACAAACCCATAGGTAGGGCTGGCAGGATCAATATCGATCGGTCCAAAAGTGCCGATACCGATAGCTTCAACCTGCTTGTCGCGGAAGTAGTTCAGGACCTCGCGCAGCGTGGAATCCGGATGCTCGGTCGGCAAGCTGATCCGTTCTTCGATTTCACCGTGTTCGTTGCCAATCCCGCATACAAACTTTGTTCCGCCTGCTTCAATTGCTCCAATACGCAAGTTCGTTGCCTCCTTAAAAGAATTGCCACACGAACGGCCCCGTTTTTGGCCGTACGTGGTAAATCTTGCTTCGCAAGCTGCACTCTGTTATTCGTGCGAAATAATAAGCTCGAGCTGGCCGCGAAGCGTAAAGCTTCCGAAACCAAGCGGAATAATGAAATGATCGCCTTTTTTCAGCGGGTAGCTGCCTGTGTAATTCTCCAGCTCGCCAGTTCCGTCGAGGACGCTGCAGATCGTAAATTTAGCCGGCTCCGGGAATGCCGTTTCGCCGCTCACGTTCCATTTTTGAACCGTAAAGAAGCTGTTGGATACAAAGGTAGTTACCTCGGTACCGCCAACGGTTTCCGTGGAGAAGGATGTCTCCGCATCCACATGAGGCACGGTAGTGACTTCAATGCCTTTGTCCAGATGAAGCTCGCGTGTCGCGCCTTTATCGTCTTTCCGGTCATAATCGTAGATCCGGTAAGTAGTG
This sequence comes from Paenibacillus sp. ATY16, assembly GCF_003399985.2. NCBI lineage: Bacteria > Bacillati > Bacillota > Bacilli > Caryophanales > Paenibacillaceae > Paenibacillus > Paenibacillus sp. ATY16. Next base: position 102,645 of record NZ_NMOK02000026.1, read on the forward strand.
TCCGAGCTTTGCTGCGTTTCCAGTACTTGAATGCCTTTGCCAAGCGCGTGGAGAGTGCCGCTAGGAACATAGAAGAAATCGCCCGGCTTCACGGTTACCTTCGTCAGAAGCTGATTCCACTCGCCTGCGTCAACCATTTGCCTGAATTGCTCTTTGGTAGCCGCGGAATGGCCGTAAATAATTTCAGCCCCGGGCTCGCAGCCCAGAATGTACCAGCACTCGGTCTTGCCAAGCTCGCCGTTCTCGTTCACCTGCGCATAGGCATCATCCGGATGCACCTGTACGGACAGGTCATCCGATGCATCGAGGATTTTGGTCAGCAGCGGGAATTTAGCCGCCTTGGAGCCGAACAGCTGCGGCTCTTGCTCCCACAGCTCGCCAAGCTTAAGCCCTTTGTAAGGACCGTTATGAACAACGCTTTGACCGTTAGGGTGAGCGGAGACCGCCCAGCATTCCCCGGTACGGTCAGACGGAATATCGTAATGGAATTGCTCTCTTAATTGCTTGCCACCCCAAATTCGTTCTTGAAATACAGGTTCCAGGAAAATCGGTTGATTCGCCAATCTTGATCCCTCCAAGTCATCGATTACAACTTTACTAAACTTGACAATATAAACATCTGTAAAGTAAATTGATTATAACATAGGAACAGAGGAAGTTGAAGAATGCCGCGACCAAAAAAAATATCCATGCAAACGATCGCCGATAAGCTGGGCATATCCCGCAATGCGGTTTCCTTGGCGCTATCTAATAAGAAGGGAATCGGGGAAGAGCTGAGGCGTCAAATTATCCAGACCGCGCAAGAGGTTGGTTATCCGCTGAACGACGGCCAATCCTCCGTTAGCGCTCCCGTTCTCGTGCTTGTACCGGAGAGGATTTTGAGCCATGAGGATAACGAGCATTTTTTGTTTTATCACGATTTGATCTGGGGACTGGACAGCCGGCTGCAGGAGGAAGGCTATAGCGCGGTAATTGTGCGAATCAGCATTGCCCAGGAAGAGGAGCGTATCCTCCCCGAGCTGGTTCAGCATATCGACTATCAGGGGATTATCGCTTTTGGCATATTGGAGAAGGATTATATCTTGAAAGTGCAGCAGACCCTTATAAAGCCGATGCTGCTGTTTGATTCCTATTACCGGGATATCGATGCGTCCGCCGTGACTTCGGCAAATATCGAAGGGGCAAGCTTCGCGGTTAACACTTTAATTGATGCGGGTCACAAGCGGATTGGCTGCATTGCGCCGGTTAACTTGACGACCAGTCATGAGGAGCGTTGGTTTGGATATACGAAGGCCATGCTGGAAAATAACCTGCAGCCCGACTTCTCCGTATGCCTGTTGGAGTCGGAAGGCTTTAGCCGAACGCAGGAGGAACTGTCGGCTTATTGCGACCGGTTCGGGGAGGGAGAATACCCGACGGCTGTGTTCTGCGGGAATGACCGGATTGCTCTATTGCTCATGAAGGAGCTGGACAAACGGGGCGTCCACGTACCCGGCCGTGTGTCGGTCATCGGTTTCGACGGGCTTGCCATGTCCGCGGAAACGAATCCTCCGTTAACGACGATGGCGGTCAATAAAAAAGCGCTATGCGACGCAGCGGTCGAGGTGCTTGGCCAAATGCTCCGGCAGCCAGACAATCCCGTTGTGCGCTGCAGTGCCGCGCCTGTTCTTCGTGTGGGGGGCTCTGTCAGAAGTCTGGCATGAGCCTTTTTTTATGTTTACAAGCTTGGTCCGCTATTGCGCTCGAAAGCGACAATCCACTCGCCTTGCGTGGCGGCATAACCGGTATCGCCTTCTACAACAAGGCCGTACAGGTTTTTTACATCGAGGAACTCCTGGCGCTCGCCGTTAACAAATTCTAAAGTAATGTAATAATAAGTATGGGACGAATGGCTGACGTGGCCGTCATGGTTATGGGAGCTCTGCCTCACGTCCATTCGTTTGGATACGACTTTAGCGAAAGTCGACTCTTTGGGAGAGGTCGCATTTTGCACATACTTGGCGCCGCGGTAAATGACGGTACCGATGACGATAACGAATCCGATGACGATAATGATGGGAATAATAGTGATCATTAGATCAAATCCCATGGGTGGTCCAAAGCCGTTGTTCATTCCTTGCTCCTCCGATGCTTCCACGATATGGATAATAAGTATCGTTGATTGTACGCAAGGAAGAGAAGAAAAGTTGCACTTGATCTTGCAACACCGAATATGTTATAAATGAAATATGACTGATTGACCGGAATTGAATTTTGGTCATTTTACGAAGATTCATGTTCGGAGAAGGAGAGGAGATTGGCTCATGTCCATTGACCGCAAGGCGTTAATATTGAAGGCAGCGACGCAGTCGTTTGCGCAATTTGGCTATAAAGCGACCACAATGGATCTGGTGTCCAAGATCGCAAGCGTAGGCAAAGGCACGATCTATACTTTTTTCAAGACGAAGGAGGAGCTTTTCGAAGCGATTCTGAACAAGGCCGAGATCGAATTGAAGGAAGCGATGAACTGCGGTTTCGATATGGAAGGCCGTGATCGTTCATTTATTCATAGTGTGTTCAGCCTGCTTGATTCTATCCTCGAATTCCGTTCGGATCATGAGCTGTTCGTGAAGCTGGCTCAGGAGGTTAGGGACATCGGCACTGTCCAGGCGCTGGAGGGGATCCGGCGAATGGAGCTATTTGGGCTTGAGTTTCTGAAGCAGAAGCTGGACCTTGCGATTGAGAAAGGCGAAGTCAGGGAATGCGATACGACAATCACGTCCTATATGATCTTCCGCTTGTATCTGGGTCTTGCAACGGAATGGAACAAGTCGCATAGCGAGCCGCTTACCAAAGAGCAGATTAAGGAGAACATCGCAATGCTTATTACCAAAGGCATTATGAAGGAATCCCGATCTTAGAAAATTCCAGCCTGTAAAGGGCTGTTTTTTTGGTCCAAAATGACCGAAATACGAATTTAGTCAGTTATTCAACCGAAAGAAGGATGTGTGAACATGAGGCCGATTCAAGTTTTTCTCAAGGACATGAAGACTTTGGCGACCAAAAGAATGCTGCTGCTTTCTTTTATTGGCGTCGCCTTGCTTCCGATGCTGTACAGCAGCATACTGATTGACGGCTCGATGGACCCTTACGGCCAGACGAGCAAGCTTCCCGTAGCCGTTGTGAACCTCGATAAAGGGGCGACTTATGAAGGGAAGACGATGAATGTCGGGAAAGACTTCGTTGAGGAATTGAAGAAAAGCGATAATTTCAAATGGGATTTCGTAAATGAAGAGCAGGCGAAGGATGGCATGGAGCATAACGATTATTACATGACCATCACCGTGCCTGGCAATTTCTCGGACAATGCGGCAACCTTAACGCAGGAAAATCCGGTTCAGGCGGAGCTGATTTTCGAGCCGAACAGCCAATATAACTTCGTGGCCGGTCAGATCGGCAACAGCGCCATGAAGGAATTGCGATCGAAGCTTAACACGCAAATTACCGAAGCGTATACCCGCAGCATGTTCGAACAGGTGGGTACCATCTCCGACGGTCTGGGCAAAGCGGGAGAAGGCGCAACCGAATTGAAGGACGGAGCGGGCAAGCTGGAGGACGGCATAACTACGCTGAAGGAAAATCTCAATAAGCTGGCCAGCGGCACTTCCGAGCTGAGCGGCGGCGTATCCAAGCTGTACGATGGCGCAACAAGCTTAAGTCAAGGTACCAGCCAACTGTCGTCCGGCGCATCGGGCTTAGCCGGCGGTCTGGGGCAATTGTCCGCGGCCGAGCAGCAGCTCGAAGACGGAGCTTCGCAGTCCAAAGCTGGCGCAGCCCAGCTGGCGGAAGGATTAAAGGCTTCGAAAGACGGCGCGGCTGCGCTGAAGCAGGGATTAACCGCTTCTTTCGCGGCCAGCGGTCAGGTAGCTGACGGTGCGGACCAGGTTGCAAAAGGACTCGAGCAGCTTATGGCTGGATCGCCGGAGCTGCAGGATAACGAGGCGCTAAAGCAGCTGCTAGCTGCAAGCAAGCAGGTCGCAGCAGGCAGCGCGCAGCTGAAGGAAGGGCAAGAACAGCTCCTGGCTGGCAGCAGCAAGCTGACGCAAGGCCAAGAGCAATTATATGCAGGCGCCAATTCGCTTAGCAAAGGCCAGGAAAAACTGGCTTCCGGCCTTGAGACCTTTGGCGGGAAGCTGAAGGAAGCGGGAACCGGTGCAGAACAGCTTGCTGCGGGCGCAAAAGCCGCAAACAGCGGCGCCGCCCAGCTGAAGGATGGACTTGGCAAGCTGTCCGGCGGCGTAGAAGGCATTGCCGACGGCTCGAAGCAGCTGGACCAAGGCGCAGGACAGCTGAAGGACGGCTCGGCGCAGCTCGTGAACGGCTCGGGCGAGCTGGCTGCGAAGCTGAATGATGCCGCTGCCGAGACCGGCAGCATCAAAGATGGCGACAATATCGTAAACATGTTTGCGGAGCCGGTTGTCGTAAAAGAAAACACGGACCATAAGCTTGACCGTTATGGACTTGGTATTGCTCCTTACTTCTTGTCGCTGGCGTTGTTTATGGGCGCGCTTGTTTATACGACGGTATTCTCGGTGCGCGATTCGTACACCTTGGGTGCATCGCCGATGGGCCGTTTCATGAGCCGCACCTTGACGTATGTAAGCATAAGCCTTTTGCAATCTTTGATTGCCGATGCCGTACTCCTGTACGGATTGAAGATTGACGTAACAAGCGTACCGCTCTTTGTATTCTTTACCATTCTTACAAGCCTGGCGTATACGTTTATTATTCAAGCGCTTGTTACTTGGCTGGATAATCCGGGACGCTTCCTGGTCGTTCTGCTGATGATCTTCCAGCTGACCTCAAGCGCGGGCACCTTCCCGCTTGAGCTGCTGCCGGATTGGATGCAGAAGCTGAACCCTTGGCTGCCGATGACTCATGCGATTACCGGCTTCAAGACGATTATCGCAAGCGGCGATTATGCCCTGATGCGCGAGCAGATGCTTGTCCTTGGCGCATTTGCCGTCGTATTCCTGGGCCTTACCTTCCTGTACTTCAAACGTCAGTCGAAGAGCCGAGAATATCACGACAACTGTGTAAGGATAGAGACTGGATAGCGATCTAGTAATTGACATGGAACATGCAACCACGTGCCCTTTTCTCTTACTAGTAAATCGGTTACTATAAATAGAATAAGTAGATAAACGAAGCGGCCGTCATTTGACGGCTTCTTTTCTTTTTTTCGCATGGGAGAGTGAGTACATTGATATCGTTCTACAAAGATGATTACCGGCGGTCGCCGATGATCGGAATTTGGCTTCTGCTGCTTGTGAAAACTGTCCTGTTCCGGATGTTCCTATTCGGAGAACTGCAGTGGAACGGCCTTCTGGCGGATGCGGCGGCCTGGCTGGGGCTGCTCCTTATCGTGGAGCTTGTTACAGCCGCAAGATGGAGGGGGATCGCTTATTGGGCGGTGAATTTGATTGTGTCCGTCCTGCTCTTTGCGTCAACCGTCTACTTCAGTTATTACGGCTCCGTGCCGACGTATACCGCCCTCAAGGCGCTTGATCAAGTCAATCAAATTCAAGATAGTGTAGAATCGCTAATTAAGAGTATCTATTATATTTATTTTCTGGACCTTGCGATTCTAGCAATCTTGTATATCGTTCGTTTAATCAGAGGAACCCGGGTTTCGGGGAGAAAAAGAATCGGCCAGCTCCGTCTCGTCATGGGGGGGCTTCTGGTATGTATCGTTGTATTCGTGAGCTTGGTACGTGCCGGAAACGATATTCCGAATGAACTGGAGCAAGCCGAAGGGCTGGGCTTTATCGGGTATCAGGCGGCTGCAGCCTGGAATTACCAGAGCGAGAAGGCGATGGCGAGCAGCGGCGACATCGAACAGACCAAAGCGGATATTAACGAACTGATGTCTTCCTATTCTTATCAGGATCAACCGGGCCAGCCGGCTATTCAATTCGGAACCGCGCAGGGGAAAAATGTGATCGTCGTCCAGATGGAGGCTTTTCAGAACTTTCCGCTTCATCTGTCCGTTGGCGGAACGGAGCTGACGCCCGTGCTGAACAAGCTGGCCGACGAGAGCTATTATTTCCCTCATATTTATCAGCAAATCGGCCAGGGCAATACCTCGGATGCGGAGTTTATGTCGAATACCTCGATTTATCCGACGGGCGAGATTGCTATGTCCACGGGATACGGCAACCGCGAGCTGCCGAGTATGCCGCGCATGCTGGAGGGCAAAGGGTATGAATCCAACACGTTTCACGTAAACGATGTGACGTTCTGGGACCGGAATAAGCTGTATCCTGCGCTAGGCTTCAACCATTACTATGATAAGCCGTTTTATACGGACGATCATTTTAATGCATTTGGCGCATCGGATGAGGAGCTGTTCCGGGTTGCGGTAGACAAGCTGCAGGCGCTGCATGAGCAGAAAAAGCCGTTTTACGCGCAGATGGTGACCGTCTCCAGTCACTTCCCGTTCGAGGTGCCGAAGGACCGGACGGATTTGACCCTGCCGGCTTCCATGGAGGGAATGCAGCTTGGCAATTATTTGCAGGCCGTTCATTACACGGACTATGCGCTTGGGACGCTGATTGACCGCCTGAAGGCGAACGGCATGTGGGACGATACCGTGCTTGTTGCGTATGGCGACCACTTTGGCCTGCAGCCGGAGAAAGCCAGCGCGGCGGAGATCAGCCAGCAGCTGGGCATTCATTACGATGACCGGCTCAGCCGGTTCAACATCCCTTTGATCATCCATGTTCCGGGTCAGAGCAGCGGCCATGTCGTGGAGCAGCCGGGCGGGCAGCTTGATATTATGCCAACGCTCGCGAATCTGCTGGGCGTGAAGCCGGCGGACGAAGGGGTTGTTCCATTCGGCCATGACCTGTTGAACATCAACCATAACGTATTTGGAATGCGGTATTATCTGCCGACTGGATCGTTCTTCAACAACGATATCCTGTTCGTTCCGGGCAAAGGCTTTGACGATGGCACAGCCTATTCGCTGAAAACGATGGAGCCGGTTCAGGACTTCTCGAAGTACAAGAGCGACTACGACTACATCATGAAGCTGATGAGTCTCTCGGACCAGTATGTCCGGCAGTTGCCTAAGAGAGCTCCGTAAATTGCAGGGAGAGTTGTTGTAGCTCCGTCATGACGCAAATGGATCTCCTTACGGCCGCTGTTGCTTTCACTTTGCTTTGAACTATGTTCTAGATGATGCAAAGTGAAAGCAAAGGCGAACGTTTCACTCCTCCAGGAGATCCATTTGCTCTATTCCGTCCTGCAATTTTATTTTTAAAGAAACCGCGAAGGGCAGCCATTCATCTGGCTGCCCTTTGGTTTAGAGAAAAGGGGAAAATCCGGAGGATAGAAAGATGCCAATCGCGATACCAATGATGCCCGAGATTCTACCCATCACGAGCGCGGCATCGCTTGGCTCGGCATTCTTGAACCGCCAGCCGTATTGCATGTACCAACCCGCCCTCGGATACAACAGATTGAGAATCCCCAAAACAATAAAGATCACGCCAACAAGCTGGAACATAGAAGCTCCTCCATTTCATAATGGAACGGTGACCATCCAGTAATTGATCTAATCATAATCCAGTAAAGAAGTAATTGGAATATATAACCAAAACCATTTCTTTAGCCACCTTATGAATCCGGACGGCGGTCTGTAATACGGAAAAACCGTTTTATTTACCCTATTAGCCTACTGGAGGTGGATAATGGGCTTTTCTCTTAGAACTAAAACAAGGCAGCCCAGATCATTGGGCTGTCTTGTTTCTGCTTACCCCCACCGTCGGAGTAGGAGGAGTGAAGGAAATGTATCTCCTGGAAGAAGCGTATGCTTTCGAAGCAGCTTTCTTTCAGAAAGCTTTTAAACGCTCGCCTTTGAAATCGTGGGAAAACCATTAAGATTAAATTCCAATCTCACGATTTCAACAGCGACTGGAAGGAGATACATTTCCGGAATGACGGGCCCTCACAGCACAAGCACCATGTAATCCGGCACCATTCCGCCATCCTTCAATTAATTCTGCTCCCGACGGAACCCTTCTTCTTTCATGTATTCCTCTACTTCGCCATACGCTTCAAACGCCATCTCCAGATTAAGACCGGAGTAGACGTACCACATATCGTCTTCCCATTTTACGGTCAAGCTTTGATTGTCCTCGTTGGTCCATAGCTGGTCTTTCTTCTTGCGGTTGCGCGACGGCTTGGGAGCGGGCTCTTCCTCGCGTACGGAAAGCGAATCAATCGATTGGCGGAGCAGCGTGCGAAGCTGCGGCTCGTTGTAGTCGCGGATATTGATCATGCCCTTTTCGTCCTGGCTGAAATTGCGCAGCAGCCCGGCATACACGAAGCCGTTACCGTTCGGGTGCAGGTGGTACACGACATTTTTCCGGTCATATAAGCTGTTCTCGAATTGGAAGTTCACGCGCCCCAAAGATACGTCACTGCGCGTTAGCTCCGGGAACGATTCAATAATAGCCAGCTTTTCGTCAAAAGTTAACATAACATCCTCCATCATCTATCCAAAATGTGCTTCGGCTATTATAGCACAAGCGTCTGCCGCATACGAAGCGGCTATCCCGACTGTGCGCGGCAACTAAAGAGGCATGCCCCGGATTAGTCACCGCCACAAAGTTACCCCCTGCTCGTTTACTCCTCGCGCAGCTCTGACCTAAGATAGGGGAAACGAAGGGAGCGAGAGAGCATGAAGCAGGATCATACGTATTATTTGAAATATTGCATAGAGGTGTCCCGCAGGTCGAGAGAGAACGGCAATACGCCGTTTGGCGCGATCCTTGTGAACGAGCGGGGCGAGATTGTGCTGGAGCAGGAGAACGTCGAGCTTACGGAAAGACGGTGCACCGGCCATGCCGAAACCGCGCTGATGGAGAAAGCCTCCCATCAATACGAGCATCATGACCTGTGGAACTACACCCTCTACACCACCTTTGAGCCATGCGCGATGTGCTCGGGTGCTATCTATTGGGGCAATGTCGGAAAAGTGGTCTACGCCGCGACGGAGGAAGCGCTGCTGAAGCTGACGGGCGATCACGAGCAGAATCCGACGTTTAATCTGCCTTGCCGGGATATTTTCGCCAAAGGCCAGAAGCCGATTGAAGTGATTGGGCCCTTCCCCGAGCTTGAGGAAGAGGTTGTGGCCGTACACAAAGGGTACTGGGACTAAAATCTAACAGAAGCTGCCGGACGGCCGCCCTAACGGGAGGTCGTCTTTTTTGTCCTTGCCCCGCATAAGCATGTAAAGGTACGGGCTTACGAAACAAGAATTACCACAACTGGCCTAAACATGGCCAATTGTGTGGCAATTCTTTGGTCTATGCTTACGAAGCAAGAATTACCACAACTGGCCTAAAAACGGCCAATTGTGTGGCAATTCTTTTTAGGAGGCGATGGAAGTGACGAAATGGGGACGAAGGGGTTGGATGCTTCGGTCACTTGGCCTGAGCCGGCAGCAGCTATGGTCTAACCGCCCTTTTGCGAAGGTGAAGCGGGTCAGCTGGGGCAGCAAAATTTCCTCTTCGGGCAGCGCGCCAAAGCCATGGGGATCAAGCAAATGGAAGTCACCGCGAAAGCCAAAGCCAGCGGGTAACTGGGGCGGAATGTGGCAGCCGCGCAAACGGCCGGTAAAACCGCCCGGAAAAGGCATCAAAACAATGAGCATCAGCTCGCTAGGAAGCGGAGGCGGAGGAACGAGGCTGAAATCCGGCAAACGGCGCACCAAGCTATGGATTATCGTCACTGTGCTTATCCTTCTTATTGGAACCCTTCAATCCCTTGTTTATATCGAAAAGCATCTGCGTCCGCCTCTTATGAAGGTTGCCCAGCTGCGGATCAAGCAGGTTGCTACGCAGGCGATTAATAAGGCCACGACGGATGAGGTTGTCAGCAATGCAGATTTCGAGAAGCTTATCGATTGGAAAATGAACAGCGACGGAAAAGTATCCGGCTTTATGCTGAACTATGCCGAGCATACGAAGATCCGGTCGGAGACGATCAAGACGGTACAGGCAACGCTTGACGAGCTGAAGGAGATTCCCGAGCATATCCCGGTCGGCAACGCGCTTGGCAGTGCGCTGATCTCGACGTACGGTCCAAGAATTCCGGTCAAGTTCGAGCCGGTGGGAGCCGTGAAGGTGGACCTGAACACGCGCCAGACGAATGCCGGCATCAATATGATTCTGATCGAGGTGTACATTCATATCGTATCCGAGGTTGCCATTATCGTGCCGTTCGAGACGGATCCGCAAATCGTGGAGACGGAAATTCCGATCTCGTATCTGCTCGTTGTTGGCGACGTGCCCATGTATTATTACGATAATGAAGGCAAGGCGGTTGGCGAATCCGCGCCAAATGCTCCGAATATCTCGCTGCCCATGTCGAAGGGCCAAGGAGTTACCCAGCAGTCGGACGGAAGCATGCTGAAGGAGCAGCTGGATTCGGGCGAATCTCCGCTGCCTACAAGCAGCGGCAACAATTCGGCTAATAACGCAGGCAACGCGAATGCAGCCAATGCGGGAGGCGGCGGATAAAAGAAAGGGGCATCCCAAAAGGTCCGGACGAATCGGCCTTCGGGAGTGCCCCTTTTATCTGTTTGCTGCTTTTAACCGGTTTCGCTCATCCTGTTCCCACCGTCGCAAGAGCGGATAAGGATCAAATGCCCATTCGATAAGCCCGCGGTCGCGATAAACCCCGTAATGCAGATGCGGCGGGAATTTGCCTTGCGTTCCGGGCTTGCCGTATCCGGAGCTGCCGACCCAGCCGATCGTTTGGCCGGGTTTTACAATCGTACCGATGCCAATAGTCTTATCGAATCCGGACAAATGGGCGTAATAGTGATAGTAGTTGTTCAAATCCCGGATACCGATCCGCCAGCCTCCGTAAGGATTCCAGCCTTTTATCTCCACGACGCCATAGCAGGTGCTGCGGACGGGAATGCCGTGATTGGCGAAAATGTCGGTTCCTTCGTGAGTCCGCCGTCCTCCCCAGCCGCGGGCATTGCCCCAGGTGCTGCGGTACGAATAATTGGTTCCGACCGGGACGGGGAACGCATGCTCATACAAGTCCAGACGTCCGAAGGTAGCGTAAATATTGGAAAACTGCTGAATACGCTGCACAGCCCTGCTATTATGGTAATATTCCCATACGCCAATGGAGAAATCGTCTTCCGTAGACCCGCCATACTGAAGCAGTCTGTTCGCTACGGAATAGAGCAGGTCGAGATCGTTGTTGCGGTCGGCAAAGCCGTCCCCGTCTCCGTCGCGGCCAATGCCGTTGAACCACTGAATCGAAGCCGGTACGTTATCGGACGAATCGGGATTAAGCGGGCCGGCCCATTGCTCCTCGTCGATGTAGATGCCAACGATACTGCCCAGCTGAGGGCGGGCTTTTGGCCGGGCTTTGGACAACGTTCGCTCGTATTGGTCAACGGCAGCGATACGGTACCAAGGAATGCCGGTAACGGTGCTTAGCCTGTCGTAAAGCTGCTGTCTGCTGGTTAAGGAATCAACCTCTCCTTCCGAAGATTGGGTTTGAGCAGGTTTAGCGTTACCGGCATTTGAGTTCGCGTTTTTTTGATTCGGATTTGCATAGCCTGTTTGCCCGGATATTAGCATGGAAGCGACAACGGCAGCCAAGGCAATAGAAAAAGTCTGTTTCAATCGTTCCACCCTTTCGAAGCTCGAAGCAATATTCGTTATGTTTTGCAAATCATTGGATTTTATCCGAACTATGCTATAATAAACGGTGAGATTCGACTGTCCAATTGAAAGTGAAAGCAGGGAATTCCAGATGAAATCAAACAAAGAAAAATTGAAAAAGCCGGACTGGCTTAAAATAAAGCTTACAACCGAAGGCAACTACACCGAAATCAAAGACATGATGCGCACCAAAACGCTGCATACCGTCTGCGAGGAAGCGCGTTGCCCGAATATTTACGAGTGCTGGGCCAACCGTACGGCAACCTTTATGATTTTGGGGGATATTTGTACGCGCGCCTGCCGCTTCTGTGCCGTGAAGACAGGCCTTCCTACGGAGCTTGATCTGCAAGAGCCGGAACGCGTAGCGGAAGCAGCGGAGCAAATGGGACTTCGCCACTGCGTAGTAACATCCGTTGCCCGCGATGATTTGGCTGATGGCGGCGCTTCGATTTTCGCCGGTACGATCAAGGCTATCCGCGAGCGGATGCCATTCACTCGGGTAGAAGTGCTTATTCCCGATTTTATGGGTAACGAGGAGTCGCTGAAGATCGTTATGGATGCGAAGCCGGACATTCTGAACCATAACATCGAGACCGTTGAGCGGATGTCGAACCGCGTGCGCGCGAAAGCGAAATACAGAAGATCCCTGGAGCTTCTAAGACGCGCGAAGGAAATGAATCCGAAGATTCCTACGAAATCCAGCATTATGCTGGGCGTTGGCGAGACTTACGAAGAAGTATTGCAGGCAATGGATGATCTTCGTGCGGTAGACTGCAACATTTTGACGCTGGGTCAATATTTGCAGCCTACGCCTAATCACATGCCGATTGAACGTTACGTGCACCCGGATGAATTCAAAAGCTTGAAGGAAGAGGGCTACAAACGCGGATTCCGCCATGTCGAGTCGGGGCCGCTGGTACGGAGCTCCTATCATGCCCATGAGCAGACGGATTCGGCTGCCGAAGCAGAGGAACGCGAGCTTAGCAACGTATAGCTTCTATTGGAGAATTCGAAAGAGGGGAAACGGAATTGATCCAAATTGGCGGCAAAATATATGAACTAATCCATGAAAATCGCAACGGCTGGAACGCGGATGCGTTCAAGGATCGTTACAGCGAAGTTTTGGAACGCTACGATTTTATTATTGGCGACTGGGGTTACAGCCAGCTGCGCCTGAAGGGCTTTTTCCGCGATAATCATATGAAGGCAACGAAGGACAGCGCGTACTCCGGAATGTCCGATTATATTAACGAATACTGCAATTTCGGCTGTGCGTATTTCGTTCTGGAGAAGACCGGTACGGCTGCAAAATCCCCGGATGAAGAGGCGGGAGATGAGCAGGAAGCTTCTTCGAAACAGGATACTTACGGGCAGGACAAGACTGATGCCGAGGACGAGCAGGAGGTTGGCGCTTCCTCGCTTGCGGATGCCGTACTGGCTGGTGCCGCGGCAGCCGCAAGGGAAAGCGCGGCTGCGGGCAGAGGCGGCGGACGTCACGCTGAGGATTCCCAGCAGCAGCAGCCATCCCGACAGCATGGCCAGCAGCGCAGCGGGAAAGATCAGCACCGCAGAAGCTATCGTTCTAACGGAAAGAAGCCGATTAGACCGGCTGCGAACAAGGATGTCGCCGCAGCATCCGAGCAAGCAGCGCCGGTTCATTCTCCGTCCGGCCCTAAGCGAGAGCGGGGAGAACGCGGAGAACGGGACAGAAACAGGGAGAGCAACAAAGTTAACAACCGAGATAACAACAGGGATAACAACAGCAACAAAGAGCAAAGCAGCCGTCCATAAACATAACGAAAGGGCTGTCCGCAGGTCATCGAGACCAGTGGACAGCCCTTTTTTATATTCGAAGGGCTCGATAGAGGTTTTCTCACATATCAACAAACGCATCGCGGACGCGGTTCCAGAACGGGAACGGACGGTACCTTGCAAAGCTGACTTTGCGGGTAGAGACGCTGCAGCGGATGGAGCGGATATCGGTCCGTTGAAGGCTGAGATGATCGATCGTAAGCAGCAGACGTTGCTCCTTTTTCGAGATAATATCGCAATGATGATGTTGCGGCAGCAGGAACGACGATCCAAGCGTCCGGTACACGCGATTGTTAATCGAAGCGATCTCTGCTATCTGCAGCGATTCAATGGACGGGTGAACGATAGCGCCGCCAACGCTCTTGTTATAAGCGGTGCTCCCTGACGGAGTGGAGATGACAATCCCGTCGCCCCGGAACATTTCGAAAGACTCATCGTTAACGCTAAGCTGTACGACAAGGGTAGCGTCAACGCCCTTTAACGTGAATTCGTTTAATGCCAGGTAATAAAAGTTCTGCTCATCGGTTTCCACCGCGATTTCCGCAAGCGGATAACGGACGAGATGGGGCGTTTCTTCCGCCATCAAGGTGACAAGCGTCTCTAATTCATCTGCTTTCCAGTCGGCGTAAAATCCCAGATGGCCCGTATGAATACCAACAAAGGATACATCGGTTACCCGGTCGGTATATTTGTGGAAAGCCTGGAGCAGCGTTCCGTCTCCGCCGATGGACACAATGATGTCCGGCATGTCGTCATGACGCGTGAGTCCGCGTTCTGCCGCCAGTTGATGGAATCGCTCCGCCAATGATTTCGATAATTGATCGCCACGATCGATGACTGCGTATTTCAAGAAATTTAAACCCCTTCCGGCCTATTGCAAAGATACTATGATGATATAGGAATATGGCTTCAAATTCAACGCCGATACAAAAGTTTAAGGTGCGAGCCATCCCCACAGCAGATAAACGAGAGCGACGGAGATAAAAGCATGAGCCAGGCGGGCCAGCATAAGCGGCATGTACCGCAGGTCCGTACGGCTTAGCAGGCTGAGCACCTGGGCATGCACGGAAAGCCCTCCCCAGGACAAAATCCAAGCGGCTATAGCGGCTTGATGCATCAAGCCGGTACCTGCTTCCCCCGCAGCCCGCGCGCCAAGGGTGACCTCGAATAAGCCAAACACGACGGCGTCGGCAAGCTTTGCCGGAAGCCCAAAGGCGCCGAACAATAACCGCAGCCCTTCGGCCAATGCCTCAACGACACCCGCATGAGTGAGCAGCTCCATCACGACGGAGAAAAAAACGACAAGCCCGCCTACAACCATCATAAGGCGCAGCGCGGATTGAATGCTGTCCTGCAGCAGCTTGCCGAGGCTTCGGCCATCCATAAGCCTGGCTTGATGCATGGCTTTGGTTGCTTCAACCAGCCGGGAGCTCCTGCGCGAAGGCGACTGCCTTAAGGATTCGGTAACCGGCTCGTGGCGGTCATGGAACCGCATGAGAAGTCCGATAATAAAAGCTCCGCCGTAGTGGGCGGCTGCAAGCAGCGGTGCTAGAGCGGCGTTATGGAAAAAACCGACCGATACGGCGCCGATCAGGAAGATTGGGTCCGAGGTGGTCGTAAAAGCGACAAGCCGCTCGCCTTCCGCGCGTTTGACAAGGCCCTGCTCCCAGAGCTGGGCGGTAAGCCTTGCCCCAACCGGATAGCCCGATACATAGCCCATCGTAACGACAAAGCTTCCGATGCCCGGAAGGCGGAATAACGGCCTCATCAGCGGATCAAGCAGCTTGCCGAAGAAGTGGACAATCCCGAAGCCGAGCAATAGCTCGGAAATGACGAAGAAAGGGAAGAGAGCCGGGAACAAAACCTGCCACCATATCGATAATCCCCGAAGCGCCGACTCCAGCGTTTGGGAGGGGAACACGGCCATCAGCAGGACGATGAGCAAAGCGATAAGGCCGGTTATCGAGGCCGGCCGGGTAAGCGTTCGGAGCATGGATGCGTCCTCCTTTGGACTTTGGGACATGCGGAAAAGCAAAATGTACAACCCCTACATGAGGTATATGAAGAAAGGTGGACATCCATCACTACAGGCTGGTTTTAGTTAAAGAAAAATTTTTTCATAATTCTAAGAAAACGCTTGCAAAAAGGGCTGGACGGTCCGTTTTTTTATGTTACAATGGAGTTACCTTTGAAGGCTTGGAGTGATGATAATGAGTATAATCGCTGGCATTCTGGTCTGTGCGTTTGTGTATGTCATCCGAGAATCACTGACAGCACCGGGAGAAGAGGACTACGAAGGTTAATCGTTGCAGCTAATCAATAATAATCCCGCATTGGTGACGATGCGGGGTTTTTTTTGTGTTATAATACTAAATACCTACACGATGGAGATGAAATTGACGATGAATAGGAATATAAGCCTTTATGAAGCGATTGGTGGAGCTGAGACTTTAAGACGAATCGTTGAGTCTTTTTACCCTAAAGTGCAGGCGCATGAGCTGCTTGGTCCACTATTTCCGGAGAACATCATCCCCGTTATGGAGAAGCAGATTATGTTTTTGACGCAGTTTTTTGGAGGACCTACGTTGTTTTCCGATGAATACGGCCATCCAATGATGCGGGCGCGGCATATGCCTTTTCCGATCACGCCGAAGCATGCGGAAGCCTGGCTTGATTGCATGAAGCGGGCACTGCAGGAGGCTTCCGGCCTCGATGAAGAGCTGCAAGCGTACATTATTGAGAGACTGTCAGGTCCGGCCAACCATTTTGTGAACACACCCGAATAGGAGATGGATGGGCATGGAGCCGCTCTATCAGACAAAGATGAATTGCATTTGCTGTGAGACCATCTTTTCGACATCACGAGTACGCCCAAGCTTTAAAAAAGCGGTGGCTATCGATTCTGATTTTTGCGGTTATTACCGGGCGGAAGCAAATCCGGATTTTTACGTGGTCCGGGTCTGTCCGACTTGCGGATTTGCAACAACGGAGAATGGTACGCAAAGGCTTACCGAGCGGCAGCGCAAAAATTATTTGGAGCAGATTGGCTCACGCTGGACTCCTTATGATTTCGGCGGCGAACGAGATGCGGCGCAGGCGATGAAGGTGTACAAGCTGGCCTTATTGTCGGCGCAGGCGGTTGAGGAAAGGCCAAGAGTTATAGCGGGTATTTTGCATCATATTGCATGGTTATACCGTTACGAGGGAAATGGGCAGGAGGAGCTGCGGTTTATGCGGTTCGCTCTCCAGGCATATATCAAGGTTTACGAGGAAGAAGGATCGCAATTAAACAATGCGAAGCTGATGTACATCATCGGAGAACTCAACCGGCGAACGGGCGAGCTGTCGGAAGCGGTAAAATGGTTCTCGCGCATTGTCAGCGACAAACGCATTATGGATGAGGCGATGATTCGCCGGAGCCGCGAGCAATGGCAGCTTATCCGGGAACAGCTGGAGCAGGGACAGCCGGTGTCGCCGGCCGCTGCGACGGGAGAAGCCGAGTCTCCCGTGCAAACGACGGCGTAATTGGCTTGTCCTGCATCAATGGCTCAGCTTGCGGAGCCGCTGATCCGTCAGCATATAGTCTTGATCCATATCGAGGACCGTAACTTTGTTATGGCAGCACGGGAAGACTAGCAGCTTTTTCTTCCCGTGCTGAATGTCCTCGATTTCCCGCACGCGAAGAGGGATGAGTACGTTCTCGCTGCTGCAGAAGGGGCAGCTGGGAACGTAAACGTCCTTCATCACAATGTCGTAGGGCCAAGTCCTCTCGAACGGAATCATGAGGACGACTCCTCCGTACCGGGAGCGGATTCAGACAGCTTACCCGCCTCTGCTTCCGCTTTTGCCAGTTCGGTGAGCTTCTGCAGTAATATATGTTTAGGCATATGCATTAAATGCTCGAGCGGCACGCCAAGCTGCTTGGACAACTTGATTGCGGTTTCGGGTGAAATTTGCAAGGGTTGTGACATGGTGTTATTCCTCCAATCTGGATATAATTAAGTTATACACCGCTGAAGCAAGATTGCGCAAATTTATTTGTCGATCTTTTTGTGGCGGTTTTTTCTATTGAGGGCTTACATAAGGAAGGTCAATACGAACGCGAAGGAGAGGAACGGTTGAATGGCGACTAGCAATTATCCAATGAAATGGGATTTGGAGACGTTTTATGAAGGAGGCTCGGGTTCGGCCGCTTTCGCCAGTGAATTGGCCGGCATCGAGAAGGATGTGGCCGAGCTGGACCGGCTGCTGTCCGACAGCTCCCTGGGGACCAAGAAAAAAGTTGAAGATACGACGGCTATTCTGCAGTCGGTGCTGATCCGTCTGCGTCAATCGGAATCATTCGTGGAATGCCTGCAGGCACAAAATATGAAAGACTCCGCTGCTAACGGCTTAAGCGACCGCGTAAAAACGATCAGCGCGAAGCTGCTTGGAGCATTAACGCGTTACGATAATGAGCTTCGCCAGATTGGCGATGAGGAATGGGCCGCTATCGCTAGCGACGGTTCGCTTGGCGAGGTCGCATTCAGCTTGTCCGAACGCCGCGAACTGGCGAAGGAAAAGCTTGCTCCTGAGCTTGAAGCGCTCGCCGGCGATCTGGCGGTTGACGGCTATCACGGCTGGGGGGCTCTGTACGATCTGATCGTTTCCCGCGCGAAGTTTACGGATATCGGCGAGAACGGGGAAGAAAAGATTCTCTCCGCCGGACAAATGTTTAACCGGCTGTCGGACGGCGACCGTTCGGTCCGTATCCGTGCTTTTGCCGAGTGGGAGCGCGAGTGGGGCGACGCGGCAGAGCTCTGTGCGGATGCGCTTAACCGCCTCGCCGGATTCAGGCTGAAGCTGTACGGCAAACGCGGCTGGGACTCGGTGTTGAAAGAGCCGCTGCAAATTAACCGAATGTCCGAAGCGACCTTCAACGCGATGTGGTCGGCGATCAACGAAGGCAAGCCTAAGCTGGTCCGTTATCTGGAACGGAAGGCGAAGCTGCTGGGTCTTGAGAAGCTGGATTGGCATGATGTCAGCGCGCCGCTTGGCTCCTCGGCACGTACAATCACGTTTGAAGAAGGCGCTAAATTTATCGTGGAGCAATTCCGCAAGTTTAGCCCGGATATGGCGGATTTCTCGGAAATGGCTTTCCGTGACGCCTGGATTGAAGCGGAAGACCGGGCAGGCAAGCGCCCCGGCGGCTTCTGTACTTCCTTCCCTAAGAGCCGTCAGACGCGGATTTTTATGACCTACTCGGGCACTGCGGATAACGTTTCGACGCTTGCCCATGAGCTTGGACATGCGTACCACCAATATGTCATGGACGATTTGCCGGCGCTGTCCCAGGAATACGCGATGAACGTGGCGGAGACGGCCTCGACCTTTGCCGAGCTGATCGTATCGGATTCGGCCATGAAGACGGCTGTTGATCGCGAAGAAAAGCTGGGCCTCCTGGAGGACAAAATTCAGAACGCGGTTGCGTTCTTTATGAACATTCATGCCCGGGTATTATTCGAGACTCGCTTCTATGAGGAGCGCAAGCAAGGTATCGTACCGGTCGAGAAGCTGAACAGCCTGATGGAGGAGGCGCAGCGCGAAGCGTTCAGCGGAGCGTTAGGCGAGCTGCACCCGCATTTCTGGGCATCCAAGCTTCACTTCTATATTACGAGCGTACCGTTCTATAACTTCCCGTACACGTTTGGCTACCTGTTCAGCGCCGGAATCTATGCGCGAGCGCTGCAGGAAGGGCCGGCGTTCGCGGAGCGTTACGTGCAGCTTCTGCGCGATACCGGCCGCATGACGGTGGAGGACTTGGCGAAGAAGCATCTTGGCGTCAACCTCGAAGAGGCCGATTTCTGGCGCGAAGCTGTTGAGCTTACAACGAAAGATATCGACCTGTTCCTGGAATTGACGGAATAGGTCGGAGAATTCAATTCATCCTAAAGATAGTGGCCGTGCGGGGTCTGACTCTGCACGGCCACTGTTTTTGGATTTTTTTGCTTTCAGTAAAGGATAGATCCCCCGACAATTAGCTGTTGCTAGATTCCCTCTTATCTATTATGTTGGTTACAAGCGGATCGAAGGACCTAGGGGGAACTTTGACATGAGGCAATTGACACGATCGATTTCCGATCTGAGCGTTTTTAATAAATTTTTCTACGGCGTTATTGCCATTGTGCTTCTTATTCTCGCCCTCAGTTTGTTTGCCTCATATACCTATTCTCAGAGCATCTATGAAAAACAGGCGTCCGAGAATGCTTCCCGGCTTGTGAAGAGCATCGATGAAGGCTTCAAATCGAATCTCGACCAAGTGGACCGGATTATCATGTCTATCTATAACGACTTGGACTCCGAAAATTCCAATTTCCTCTCATCGACCGAATATAGCGGTCTAACGGATGAATACCGTACCCTACAATTGACTCAAACCTTCTATCAGCGGCTGCTCAACCTCCGGCCGGATTTTAATAGTATTTATATCTACGTTTCGCCTAGCAAACAAATTTCCTACGCGGTGAACGGAATCGTAGATCCCGATTACGACCCCCAGCAGGAAGACTGGTTTCTTCAAACGGTTGCCGCTGACGGCAGCACGATCATATCCGCTCCGCATGATCCTTTCCAATTGCATAACGCGGAAAAGGTGATCTCTTTCTCGCGCCTGTTAAAGCGTTTCGATTCGAACAAAGACGACTCTTACGGCGTTATTCTGATCGACCTGTCGATGGATGCCATTCGGTCAATCGTGGATAATGCCGACCTCAGTTCTGAAACCGGTGTTATGATTCTGGACGGCAAGGGAGAAACGTTATTCTCGGGCGGTCCGTTAAGCAGAGGAGAGTTTTTGAACGAGGAAACCCGAAGCAAGGTGGCCTCTTCGTCCCAAGGTATGCTGAATTTGCGGATCAACGGCAAGAAGTATTTACTTTCCTACGGAACGATTGGCATTACGGGCTGGAAGTCGCTTACGCTTACCCCGTTTTCCGAAATCCAAAAGGATCGCAACAAGCTGCTTCTTTTCTGCCTTGCGCTAGCGGCAGTCGCTCTCTTGATAACCGTCATTATCGCCTATCTGTTCTCCAAGCGGCTGTTCAAGCCGATTCATACGCTTAAGCAAGGGATTGTGCAAGTTAAGCAGGGAAATTTCAATATCGAACTCGATCCGCCGACTAGCGACGAGCTTGGGCAGGTGGTATTCAGTTTTAATGTTATGGTAAAGACGATCAAACAGTTGATCGAAGAGAAATACGAAGAAGTTCTGGCAAGGCAGGAGGCGGAATTCCGTTATTTGCAATCGCAGATGAATCCCCATTTCATGTTCAATACGCTTCAGACGATTAACGGCATGGCAATCGTAAACGAAGTGCCCGAAATCAGCGCCGCTTCCAGCAATCTCGCAAGAATGCTAAGATACAATATCGACATGAAACAAAGGACCGTAACGATCCGGGAGGAGCTCGAAAACGCGGTATGTTATTTGCAAATTCAGAAAATCCGCTTCAGAGAGTATCTCGATTACGAATTAAGTGTGGACGAAGATATCTATGACTGCACCATCATCAAACTAATCCTTCAGCCTATTTTGGAAAATGCGATCGTTCACGGCATTGAACCGAAAGGGAATAACGGCAGCATCCGCTTATCAGGCTCCCGAATGGAAGAAGCGGTGCGTATCCAGGTTTTTGATAACGGTGCCGGCATGTCCGAGGAGCAGTTGGATCGCTTGATGCGCGGTATTCGAGAGGATAGCGAGCTAAGTGACGCGGATGAAAAAAAGCGGCATAACCGCGTTGGCTTGAAGAACATTCATAAAAGAATTCAAATCATTTATGGACCGGAGTACGGTATTACGGTGGAAAGCTCGCAGGGGGAATGGACGCGGGTTATTATCGATCTTCCGGTAACCGGTTAAAAGGAGGGATGTGATTGCGATGATCAGAGCGATTATTGTAGACGACGAGGAATGGACGCGGATGAGCTTGCGCAAGCAAGCGGATTGGGAAATGCTTGGCATCGAGCTTGCGGGAGAAGCGAGGAATGGCGCTGCTGCGATGGAGCTGGTCCGCGAGCGCAAGCCGCATCTTGTCATTACGGATATCCGGATGCCGGCTATGGACGGCATTCGTCTGATGGAGCTGCTTCACGCCGAATATCCTGAGGTGCTGATCATTGTGATCAGCGGCTACTCCGATTTCGAATATGCGCGCAAGGCGCTTAGCTTTGGCGCTTTCGAATATATCCTTAAGCCAATCGAGACGGAGCCCTTGATGCAGGCCCTGCAGCGTGCCGCGGATAAGCTCCGTCATGAAAGAGAACGGCAGGCCGGTTATGTAGATTTGTTCCGAAAGGCCAACTTAAGCGATCTGCTCTCGAAAGAGAAGGTTTTGACCCGGCTCGTCACCAGTGCGGCTTCCGACTCCGGGGAAATCGAGAATGCTTTGCGCAGGCATGGCCTATTGCTGGATTGGCCAAGAACGGCTGTATTGACGATTGAGGTTGCGAATTTCGAAAAAGTAGCTGCAGAGCGGTACAAGCAGGATAAGGATTTGGCTCATTTTGTGCTGGCCAATGTCATTGGCGAGTTGTTCCGCAAGTATCCGATGACGATTCTGTTTCGGAATATCGGAAAGGACAATGAATTGGTTTTGCTTAAAGGCTTGAGCGAAGAAGAGGATCAGAAGAACATTTCTTCTCTGTACGAGGATTGCCGGCTTATCATTGATACGGTGAAACAGGCAACGCAGTTTGAGTTAAATATCGGCATCGGGCGTGAATGTACGGATCTGGCTGATATTTATCGTTCCTATGCCCAGGCATGCGAAGCGGTCCAAAACGCGGAGCTTGTACTTGCGAGCCAAGTAACCCATTTCGACGAAGTAAGCAGCCGCAACGAATATTATATTTACCCGAACGACAAGGAGAAGGCGCTGCTATATTATGTCGGGAATTTGTACAAGGGGCAGGCTGTTGCGCTTGTGGCGGAGCTGTTCGGGGAGATGAAGAAGAACGCCGCTCTGCATCCGCAGAGCATTCGGAGCACGGCGCTGGGGCTTATTTTCGCGATAAATCAAGCCTTAAGTCCCTATCAGTCATCAATAAACGAACTCGGCATCGGGGAAGCGGAAAATGCGGTCAGGAGCACGCGTCTTACGGTTGACGAACTAAGCACGGATGTTCAGCGGATCGTCGAAGCGGCAGTGGATTACTTATCCTCTCGGAAGAAGTCAGGGTCATACAGGGGCGTGGAAGAAATCGTGGAATACTTGGGCGCGCATTTCCATGAAGAGATAACGCTCGGCAGCGTGGCGGAGCGTTACTTCCTCAATCCCGCATACTTATCGCGTATTTTCAAAAACGAAACGGGGCAGACGTTTAACGATTACGTGAATACCCTTCGACTGGAAGCCGCATCGAAGCTGCTCAAGGATCCAAAGCTCAAAATGAGCGCCATCTCGGAGATGGCTGGCTATATGAGCGAGAAATATTTTTTCAGGAAGTTCAAAGAGCATTACGGCTGCACCCCAACCGAATACCGCAATCGCTAGGCGCGAGAATCGCGAAGGCAAGCGCAGCCGGATTCCTTCACAAAGAAGGAATCCTTTTATTTGGTGCCGCATCCCCCAGTTAAAAAAGTGCACCTCAACTAGTAAAATGCGTGGACTGATTAGGGGCCTGGGGCCGTCTATAATGAGGAACATAAAGCAGCGGCGACAAGCAGCCGCGTGTTAAATACAAAGGAGGGTCATGCATGTTACCTATCAAAAAACCGCTTATGCTTTCCCTGACGCTCGCCATGCTCGCATTGTCGGTCACGGCATGCGGCAGCAACAACAACGGCAATTCGAACCCGAGCAATTCCCCGTCCGCCAACAGTTCGGCCAGTCCTGAACCATCGGCCAGCTCCACTGCCGAACCGAAGGGAGAGCAAGAAGCCGTTACGTTGAACTACCTCACATGGAACTACGCAACGATGGGCAAGTCGACGGATGCGTGGATCAAAGGCTTGAAGGATAAATACAACATTACGATCAACATGCAGAACGTGCCAAGCGACAATTATCCCGCTGCTTTCAAAACAAAGTATGCAGCCAATGACATGCCGGACCTCGTCATGACGCATGGCATCGACCGCAATCTGTTTATGAGCTTCGAGAAAGTGGCGATCAAGCCGGAGGACTTCGTCGATCTGTCCGAGCTGCCGGAAGTGGCCGATTTCATGCCTTCGGTCATCGCTGACCGCAAAGAAAATACAGCCGGCAAGCTGTACTACGTACCGGTTACGTCCAACGCGCTAGGCGTGCTGTACAACAAGAAGACGTTTACGGATAACGGCGTTGCCATTCCGAAGAATATCGATGAATTCGTGGCAGTGGCCGAGAAGTTCAAAGCGGCCGGCATCCCGCCTATTGAAGCCGCGTTCAAATCGCTGACCCAGGTGCAGATCATTCCGTTTATCGCGTTTGGTCAATACGTGAATACGAAGGACATGGAGATCCGCAAGAAGCTGGCGGACGGTTCGATGAAATACAGCGATATTAAGGAAGACATGATGAAGGTGCTGCAGCTCCAGCAAGAATGGAGAGACAAAGGATACTATCAGGACGGTATTCTTGGCACGGATCCAAACGTTGCGGCCGAGCAAGTCGCGCTGGGCAAGACGGCGATGTTCATTACGGGTACGTGGCAGTTCACGAACATGAAAAATGCGAATCCGGAAGCGGAAATCGGCTATTTCCCCCTGCCTTTGAACGCTGCTGGAGAGAAGACCGTTGTGCCGACCAGCGCTGACAACGGGCTTATGATCAGCGCGCATTCCAAGCACGTGGACGCTGCAAAGCTTGCGATGCAATATTATTTGAGCCCGGAGATCCAGGCGCTGGTAGTCGACGATCTGAAGGGAATCCCGACCAGCTCCAAGGTGCAGACTAACGATCCGTTCCTGAAGGACGTGCAGGATGCGATGGCTGCCGGCATCGTACAGCCGGATTGGCTTGGCTCCAACGGCTATTACTTCCCTTCCGGCACAACGTTTAACATTGCGCAGAACCTGCAATCGCTTGTCGCCGACGGAACAACCATCGATCAGTTCTTGAAAGATCTCGATGACGCAAACGCCAAAGCGTTAAGCAAATAATCCAATAAGCTCCAGGGTGAAAACCGGCGCGTGCGATTGCGTTGCCGGTTTTCTTATACCCACGGAGAGAAAGGCAGTAGGAAAGATGCAAACAAACCTTCGGCAAAAATGGAAAATAAACGGCATATGGCTCCTATTCGTGCTGCCGGCCTTGCTGTTCTACCTGGTTTTCCTGCTCCTTCCGACGTTAAGCGCAACCTATTACTCGCTTACGGATTGGGACGGCGTGACGAGCACGTTTATCGGCCTCGACAACTTCCGTGCTATGTTCCATGACCGGCTGATCATGGCGTCGTTTCGGAACACGGTGCAATACACGGTATCCATTACCGTTGTGCAGAACGGGCTGGGGCTGCTTGCCGCCCTGATTCTCGTTCGGGCCTTTCGTGGCGTTAACGCGCTGCGGACGATGTTCTTTATGCCTCATATTTTCAGCGGACTCGTCATGGGGTACGTATGGGGCTTTATTCTGGAGCCGAACATCGGGGCCTTAAACAATGTGCTTGATTTTCTTCATCTAGGTGCGCTCAAGATGAGCTGGCTCGGGGATCCCTCCGTTGCGAGATGGATGATCGTCTTTGTATCCAGCTGGCAAAATTTCGGCTTCTCGATGGTGATCTATATCGCAGGCCTGCAGGGCGTTCCGCGGGATTTGTACGAATACAGCGAAGTAGAGGGCGCGTCGTCATGGCGGAAATTCGCGAGCATTACCTTCCCGCTTATCGCGCCTTCGTTCACGATTAACATGATTTTGTGCCTGATCGGCAATTTGAAATTGTTCGACCAGATTTATTCCCTTACCGGCGGAGGACCGGGGTTCGCGACGGAATCCATTGCTTCAACGATCTATAAGGTAGGTTTCTATAACGGCATTGAATGGGGCTACGGTTCGGCGCTTTCGATCGTTTTATTCCTCTGTATTCTGCTTTTGTCGGTAACGATGGTTACCCTTCTTCGCCGAAGGGAGGTAGAGATGTGAGAAGCTATTTATCCAAAACGACGGCCATTGCCGGTATGGGGCTGCTGTGGCTCGTGGCTCTCATTGAGATCTATCCGATTCTGCTCGTCGTGATCAGCGCGGTGAAGAGCAAGCCGGAGCTGGCGGCCAATCCCTTCGGCCTTCCGAAGGAAGTGACGTTCGAGTTTTTCAAAACGGCGTACAACACGATGCATTACCTGCAATCGGTCGGCAATACGATTCTAATCGCCACGCTATCCGTCGCGGTAAGCGCGGCGATTACTTCAATGGCCGCTTACGCAATTGTCAGACGGAAGAACCGGTTCCATTCGTTTCTCTATATGCTCTTCCTGGCCGGGATGATTATTCCGTTCCAGATGACCATGATTCCGCTGTATAAAATGATGGTCGACTTTGGTCTCTATAACTCGTACCACGGCATCATGATGATTTATTTGGCGTTAACCGCTCCATTCTCCGTGTTTTTGCTCGTTGGTTTTATCAAAAGCGTGCCGCGCGAGCTGGAGGAAGCCGCTCTTATCGACGGCTGCGGCATCTTCCAGACGTTTTTCCGCATCGTTTTGCCTTTGCTCAAGCCTGCGTTAACCACGTTATGCGTATTGAATTTGTTCTCGGTATGGAACGACTTCCTTATGCCGGTGCTGTTCCTGCCGGATGACAAGAAGATGACGATTACGGTGCAAATCTCGAAATTCCAAGGCATGTACAGCAATGATTGGTCACTGTTGTTTGCCGGAATCTGCATGATTGTCCTGCCGATGGTCGTGATCTACCTGCTGGCGCAACGGTTCATAATAAACGGCATTACGGCGGGGGCGATTAAAGGATGATGACCGGCATGGAAATGAAGGAAAGATTTAAGCAGCCGGCGAACCGGAATCGGCCGATCGCCTTCTGGGTATGGAATGACGATCTGACGCCGGAGCGTGCCAGGCTGCAATTAAGGGAGCTGGCTTCCCATGGCTTTGGCGGGGCCTTTGCGCATCCGAGGCCGGGACTTGCAATCGAATATTTGTCCGAGGAATGGTTCGAGCTGTGGAGCGCGGCATTGGATGAAGCGGAAAGTCTCGGTTTGCAGTTATCCATATACGACGAGAACTCTTATCCTTCCGGTTTTGCGGGAGGGCATGTGCCCTCTGAACTTCCGGATTGTCTTGCGAATTGCGTTCACTTCAAAAAATACGGCAGGGGTCAGCTGTCGGAGCTTGGCAAGCAACAATCTTTAATGCTGAATGTGCCCGGTCATCCGATCCGTGCCTTTGCGATGCTGCCCGCTGAGGAGAAGTCCTCCGGCTTTGTCATCGCACGGGATGTTACGCTGCTGCCGGTCTCCGAATGGGAGCAGCATGGCGAAAGCTTCTGGCTGTTTGAGCTCGGAACGCCGGAAACGAATGGTTGGATGGGCGGCTTCGCGTACGCCGATTTACTGCGGCCGGAAGTTACGCGCCGCTTCCTGGAGACGACGCATGAGGAATACCGGAAGAGGTTCGGTGATCGCTTCGGGAGCGTTATTCCGGCGCTGTTCACGGACGAACCGGAAATATCGCCGGGCAACCTTTTTCAAGACGGTGCAGGTTTCCTGCCGTTTACCTACTGGTTCGCGGGCGAATTCGAGAAGCGAAACGGCTATTCGCTCTTCGACTATTTGCCTTGCCTGTTCGAGGATGTCGAGCATCCCTTAAAGCAGAAGGCCGCACGACGGGTGCGTTACGATTACTATTGCACGCTTCAGGCGTTATGGACAGACAACTCGGTACGTCCGATTTCGGAATGGTGCGAGCATAACGGTCTCGCGTATACGGGCCACTATGTTGAACATAACTGGCCGCATCCTTTTAACCGGTCATCGCCATCGGTCATGTCCATGTACGAATACATGCATTGGCCGGCAATCGATATGCTTCGATCCGAAATGCACCGGCCGGACCGGAAGTCGCCGGATAACTCGGCTCATATGCTCATCTGCATCCGAGAAGCGCAAAGCGCAGCCAATCAATTCGACCGGGAGCGGGTACTGTGCGAAGCTTTTGGCGCGGGAGGATGGGATTCCTCATTCGAGGATTACAAGCGGATTGGCGATTGGCTGTTCGCGAACGGCATTAACGCGTTAACGCCGCATTTTACCCAATCGTCCATAGCGGGTGCGCGTAAGCGGGATCATCCGCAATCGTTCGACTGGCGCCAGCCGTGGTGGGAGGAATGGAAGACGCTTGCGGATTATTTCGCCAGATTGTCCGCGGTACTGACTGAAGGCAAGACGCGTAACCGCATTCTTGTCCTGAATCCGACGACCTCCTCGTATCTGTTCGCGCCAAAGGACCTGGAGTCTAATGAAGAGTATAAGCTTGGAGTCGAGAAGACGCGGCAGTTGACGCAATGGCTGGTTGACAGAGGCTGGGATTTTGATTTTGGCGACGAGACCATTATCGAACGCCATGGATCCGTTGAAGGCGGTAGGCTTGTTGTCGCGAATCGGGCATACGAGGCGGTTATTGTACCTCCGGCGATGCTGAACATGAAACGGACTACCGTATCGCTGTTGGAACGATTCATGGATGCGAACGGAGTAGCGCTGTCATACGGAGCAATGCCGGTATGCATGGAAGGCGAGGCTTGGGATGCACAACTATTAACCGGGCATGCGGCTTGGGTGCGGGCAGATCGTTTAGAAGAACTGGATAACGGATTAAGATCGAGGCTTCAGCCTTTGCTGCGGTGGCGGTCGGGCTCGGCGCAGCATCCACGGCTGTCCCATCTGCGAAGAGAGCATGAGGATGGCAGCGTGACGTTATTTTTCGCAAACAGCAGCGTGCATGACGTTCAAGATGAACTGCTGCTGCCCTGCGCCCGCGTTGAGAGCTGGGACCCTTATAGCGGCATGGTCACCGTTGTTGGAAATGCTGCGGAAGAAGCGGGTATGGCTATTCCTGTCCTGATAATTGGTTCGGGATCCCTTCTTCTGCGGGTTTATCCGGGTGGCGAAGGCCGCTCCAGGGATGAGAGCGATCGGTACGATTCCGCTATAGCTCCTCTTGTCTATAAGAAGATAGAAGGAAGTCCAACGATGATCATGCCTGAGGAAGATAACCTACTGCCTATTCTCTATTGCGACTTGACCGTCGGGGCGAATACGTATACCGGCGTCAGTGCGCTTCAAGCGGGCAGACTGGCCTTCGAGCATCACGGGTTTCCGTCCAATCCATGGGATAACGGCATTCAGTTCAAGAGACGGCTGCTCGACAGGGAAGAAGCTTTCGACGAGCGTACCGGCATTGCGGTAGAATACCGCTTCTATGTCGTGCCTGAAGAGTTGCCGGAGCGATTAGGCCTCATCGTTGAACGGCCCGAGCTCTACCGCATCACCGTTAACGGTTTTCCGCTGGAGATCCGGCCTGGCAATTGCGGACTTGACGAACATATGGGACAAGGAGATATTTCGGCATACGCCAGAGAAGGGGACAATGTCATCCGGCTGGAAGGGCGTCCTTTTTCAATCCATATGGAGATTGAAGCGGTGTATTTGGCAGGTGCCTTTCGTGTCATGGAATCGGATGGCAAGTGGGTGATTTGCAAGCCTTCTCCAATAAGGATTGGTTCGTGGAGAGAGCAAGGATTTGCTTTTTACGGCGGGGCGATGGGCTACTCCAAGACGGTGAGTATACCTGCTTCGGCCTGCCGGGCGATCATTCGCCTGCCGCATTGGCGGGGGAGTGTCGCAACCGTGTATGTCAATGGAGAGAAAGCCGGAATCATTGGACTGGATCAAAGCTCCGTGCTCGAGATTTCGGATCGGGTCGAAAAAGGTTCGGATAATATGATTAGCGTCAGACTTGCGGGAGGGTTCAGGAATTTGCTTGGCCCGCATTTCGATCCTTCCAGACCGCGCAACGTTGCCTGGCCTTCCTTCTGGAAGCGAACGCCGGCTTATGGTCCGCCTCCCGCGAAGGAATTTGATTTAATCGATTACGGATTGATGACCGACTTCGAGGTGGAGGTCGGGAGTAAAGGAGACCAATAAAAATGAATTTACCAGCAGCCGAGCTATTCAAGTCCAGCAAAAGGATTCACCGGTACCCGGGCAATCCGATCCTCAGCGCCGGCCTCGTGCCTTATCCTACGGCTTTAACGTTTAATGCCGGCGTGACCAAATTTAACGGGAAATACGTGATGATTTTTCGCAACGATTACGGCTCCGCGGAGGAACAACGCATTGCTCCTCATGATACGACCGACCTTGGCATTGCCTACAGTGACGACGGGATCCGCTGGGAGGTTGGACCAAAGCCTGTCTTTAAGCTCCGCGATGAGGAGATTATTCGTGCTTACGATCCAAGGCTTACGGTGTTGGACGGCCGCTGTTATATGTGCTTTGCGGTCGATACGAAGCATGGTATACGGGGCGGTATCGCGGTAACGGATGATTTCGAGACGTTCGAGATTTTAAGCCTATCGACACCGGATTTGCGCAACATGGTGCTATTCCCTGAGAAAGTTAGAGGACGATATATGCGGTTGGAAAGACCGTTCACCGTCTACAGCCGCGGGGGAACGGACAGGTTCGATACTTGGATTTCCGAATCGCCCGATCTGAAATACTGGGGAGGCTCGGAGCTGCTTCTGGCGGTTGAGCATGTTCCGTTCGCCAATGACAAAATAGGTCCGGCCGCGCCTCCAATCCGGACCAGCCGCGGCTGGCTCACCACGTTCCATGCGGTGGATATCGACCCGGCGAGAGGAAAGAACGGCTGGGAGCCGTCCTGGAAGAAGCGTTACACGGCCGGTATTATGCTGCTTGATCTTGATGATCCAAGGCGGATTGTCGGCATGAGCCAAACGCCGCTCCTGTCGCCGGAAGCCAGCTACGAGGTTGAGGGAGGCTTCCGCAACCATGTAATATTCCCTGGCGGCATGATTCTGGAAGATTCGGGCGAGGTCAAAATTTATTACGGAGCCGCGGACGCCGTCGTGTGCTTGGCAACCGCTGATGCGGAAGAACTTGTTCGGCTTTGCTTGGAATGAGAGCGTTTACTGGGATGGCAGCTTCTCCGATGAATTCGGGGAAGCTGTTTTTTGACGTTCTCCTAACCGCATCAATGATCGGGCTTTTTTGTTTCGCTGTGCTTGCTTGTACCGTCTCTTCTTTCTCTTCTCTTACTTTCATTTCCCCTCTCAGGGTCAGATTTTTTTGTAGTACAAAAGCCAGTATGGCCATTCACACAGCATAAATAGAGCGCAATTCGGATGCGATAGAACATATATTGTGTAATAAATATATATGTGATATATTAAATCCGATTAATGATGGTTATATAGGTAAATGTGTGTAATAAAAAGGTGAGAGGGTGAACCGTTATCCAGCTATCGAATCGCCAGCTAGAATTGCTTGAGCTCGTTAAAAAGCATGCGCCGATTACGGGTGAGCAGCTTGCGGAGTATATGGGCGTCAGCCGCCCGACGCTGCGCTCGGACCTGTCGCTGCTTGTGATGCTGAACCTGCTTGACGCGAAGCCGAAGGTTGGCTATTTTCTCGGCGAAGCCTACCGTTCGACCGACGATACGGCAGCGCGCCAGCGTTTTGACAATATTAAGGTTCACGAGATCCAGGGCGTTCCGGTCAATATTCCGGAGACGTTATCCGTCCAGGATGCGGTTATCACCTTGTTCACGGAGAACGCCAATACGCTGCTGATCGTGAACGAGAACAAGAATCTCGCGGGCATTGTAACTCCCAAGGATCTGTTGAAGATCACGCTCGGAAATCCGGGCGCGGGTGCTATCCCGGTAAGCATGGTTATGACGCGTTTTCCGAATATCGTCACGCTTGTTCCCGAAGAATCCGTTTCGGATGCGATTCGAAAGATGATGCTCCATCAAGTGGACTGCCTACCGGTTATTATTTCGGGCGAGGGCGGACCGGAAATTAGCGGATGGGTATCGAAATCGAACATTATCCGGCTGATGTCGGATATTGCAACAGCTGCGGAACTGGGGGATTAGGAGCTTATGTCAGAGCAAATTATCTATGTTTGTTCAGATGCGGTAGGGGAGACCGCGGAAGCCGTCGCGAAAGCGACCTTGCGGCAGTTCGCATCCGATCATGTCAAAATTAAACGATTCGGCCATGTAAAGACCGAAGAGGAAGTTATTCAGATCGTTGCCGAAGCAGCCCGTACGGGCGGCTTTATCAGCTATACGCTTGTTCAGCCGGAGCTTCGCGAGCTGATGAAGGAAGAATCGTTCCGCTGGGGAGTACGGGCGGTTGATGTTATGGGCCCCATGATGCAGGCTTTCGTGGATACCTTTGGCAGCTCGCCAAAGCGCAAGCCCGGGCTTCTCCATTCCATCGACGACGATTATTACCGCCGGATGGAAGCGATTGAATTTGCGGTGAAATACGACGACGGCAAGGATGCCCGCGGCCTGATGCAGGCTCAAGTGGTTCTTATCGGCGTATCACGTACGTCCAAGACTCCGCTTAGTATTTTTTTATCCCATAAAGGAATCAAGACGGCGAACCTGCCGTTAATGCCTGAGGTCAGACCACCTGCCGAGCTTACGCCGGCACCGGGCCGGTTAATTGTTGGGCTTACGATGCAGCCGGAGCATCTGCTGCATATCCGGACTGAGCGTCTTAAGACGCTTGGTCTTCCGGAGTCCGCGCAGTACGCTTCCATGGAGCGGATTATGGAGGAGCTCGCTTACGCATCCAGCGTGATGCAGACATTCCAATGCCCGGTAATAGACGTTACGAATCGAGCGATTGAAGAGACCGCGGGACTTATTATCGAGCAATTATCTTAAGTACCCCTAGAAAATCTTGCACAAAAAAACGCCGCCAACGTATTTATCGCATAAAAATGGCAATACGTATGAGAGGATGCCCAAAAATGTTAGAACGCGAATTGTCTTTAGAGCTAGTTCGAGTCACGGAGCTTGCGGCGCTTGCCGCTTCCCCTTGGATGGGCCGGGGAGATAAGAACAGCGCCGACGGCGCAGCAACCGAAGCGATGCGGAGCATGTTTGATACGGTATCAATCCGTGGTACGGTTGTTATAGGCGAAGGCGAAATGGATGAAGCGCCGATGCTTTACATTGGTGAGCAAGTCGGCAGCATGCAGGGACCCGAGGTTGACGTTGCCGTTGATCCGCTCGAAGGGACGGAGATCGTTGCTCGGGGACTCAATAACGCAATGGCCGTGTTGGCTGTTGCAGGCAAAGGCCAGCTCCTTCACGCGCCTGACATGTATATGGAAAAGCTTGCGGTTGGACCGGAGCTTGCCGGCAAGCTGTCTCTGAAGGACCCGATCCGCATAACGCTGGAGAAGGCGGCGCTTGCGCTGGATAAGCCAATCACGGACTTGACCGTGATGATTCTGGACCGTGAGCGCCATGCGGACATAACCCGCGACTTAAGGGAAGCGGGCGTTCGGATCAAGTTTTTATCGGACGGGGATGTCGCGGGAGCGCTAGCGCCTTCTTTTCCGGAAGCGGGCATCGATCTCTATGTTGGTTCGGGCGGCGCTCCCGAAGGCGTCCTTGCGGCGGCTGCGCTCAAGTGCTTAGGCGGCGAAATTCAAGGCAGGCTGATTACCGAAAGCGAGGAGCAATATGAACGCTGCGTCTCTATGGGACTGGCGGATCCTCGCAAAATATTAAATATCAACGATATGGTAGGGACCGGGGATGTTATTTTCGCGGCCACCGGCGTAACGCCCGGTGAGTTCCTGGGCGGAGTGCGCTATATGCCGGAGCAGCGCGCGGAGACGCATTCCATGGTCATGCGGGCACAGACGCGTACCGTACGGTATGTGAAGTCGCTTCATTATTTACCGAACAAACCTCTATTGCGCAAATAAAACTAGGAATGAAAGAAGGAATGGAAATGGAACGAACCTTTGTCATGGTGAAGCCCGATGGCGTGAAGCGTGGATTAATCGGCAGCATAGTAGCAAGATTCGAGCACAAAGGCTTTAAGCTCATACAGGCGAAATTGATCGAGATCGATACGCCCCTGGCAGAGCGCCATTACAGCGAGCACGCGGCGAAGCCTTTCTTTGGCGAACTCGTCGAGTTCATTACTTCCGGTCCTTCTTTCGCCATGGTCTGGGAAGGCCCCGGTGCCGTAAAAAACGCCCGTACCCTGATCGGCCGCACGAATCCTTCGGATGCGGATGCCGGCACGATTCGCGGCGATTACGCATTAAGCGTAGATAGCAATATCGTTCACGGCTCCGATTCCGTTGAGAGTGCGGAACGCGAGATAGAGATGTTTTTTGGCGGACAGCTATGAAGTTTTTCCTGGATACGGCTAATGTCGAGGAGATTAGAAGAATTGCAAGGCTTGGTCTCGTTGACGGGGTAACGACGAATCCATCCCTGATCGCGAAGGAAGGCCGTGAATTCAAGGAAGTTATCCAGGAAATCGCAGGTTTTATTCACGGTCCCATCAGTGCGGAAGTAATCGGTACGACTTCGGAAGAAATGCTGATGGAGGCATTTGACATCGCGGATTGGGCCCCCAATATCGTCGTTAAGCTGCCAATGACCGAGGACGGTCTGTATGCAACCCGCGCTTTGTCGGAAAAAGGCATTAAGACCAATGTAACGCTGATTTTTACGGCTGCGCAAGGTCTGATGGCTGCCAAAGCAGGCGCAACCTACATTAGTCCTTTTGTCGGCCGTCTGGATGACATTGGTACGGATGGCATAGGGCTAATTCGGGATCTCCGGACGATCCTTCATAACTACGGGATGCATGCGGAGATCATCGCGGCAAGCATCCGCCATATCGGGCATGTCGAGCAGGCTGCGTTGGCCGGAGCCCATATCGCAACGATTCCAGGAGCGCTGCTTCCTTCACTTTGGAAGCATCCGCTTACGGATGCCGGCATTGCGAAATTCCTTAGCGATTGGGACGGCAGGAAGCCGAATTTGTAAAGAATAAAACCGTTCACTAACCCTCATCAAACGGGTAACCGTTTGCATGGGGGTTTTCTTTTTGCCGGAACGCTTCGCTGCAACGATATGTCGCAAAAATATGAAAACCGTTGAAAAAGCTATTGACATGATACGGTTTGTATCTTAAAGTAAATATACAAATGTTGATACAAATTGTATCTAAAGTCCTACAAGGCTGCAGGAGGGAAGCGAGTGGAACTTAAGCAGTATGCTCAGATCTTAGTGAAAAAATGGTGGCTGATTGCCGCCATTGTTATCGTTGCTGTTGTTGCTACCGGTGTTAAAAGCTACTTCTTTACAACCCCGATTTATCAAGCCAAGGCTACACTTATCGTCAATCAATCTCCCCAGCAAGCCGGCGTGGAAGCACTGAATCTTGGTCTGCTGCAGTCCAATGTCATGCTTATCAATTCCTATAAAAAAATTGTTGAGTCAGCCTACATCATGGAAAAAGTTGTCGAGCAAAACCAGAACCTGGGCATTACCGCGGATCAATTATCGCAGAAGGTAAAGGTAGAATCGGCCGATGAATCACAGGTGATGGACATCATGTATACCGGAGCTTCATACAAGCAGGCCGCCCAGATCGTGAATACGGTATCGGAAATCTTCAAGGATCAAATCCCTCATATCATGCAGGTCGATAACGTGACCATTCTCGATAAAGCGGATGACAAGGATATTCCCAGCCCTATCAACAACAGCCCAATCCTGAATATGCTGATCAGCTTTATCGTCTCTTGCATGCTGGCAGTCGGCATCATCTTCCTGCTCGACTATCTTGACGACACGATCAAGAACGAAGCGGAAATGCTGCAAACTCTTGATTTGCCGGTTCTTGCGCTGATCAACAAGATTAATAAACAGGACATGGGGCTAAAGAACAAGCCGACAGTCAAGATGCAAAAAGAACGCAATGAAGCAACGTACGCGACGCTTAACCAATAAGAACTAATCGAATATAGGATTTGGTTTGGCAGCCCTAGACCTATAAGTCAGGGCTTGTATTTTATAGAGATACTATATTGGATAGGTGAGGGTGAGAGTGTAATGAACAAGGTGAAAAAGGCAATTATTCCTGCTGCCGGGCTCGGAACCCGGTTCCTTCCGGCGACCAAAGCGATGCCGAAAGAAATGCTGCCCATCGTCGATAAACCTACGATCCAGTACATTGTGGAGGAAGCAATAGCATCCGGTATTGAAGACATTATTATCGTAACGGGCAAAGGAAAGAGAGCGATCGAGGATCATTTCGATCATGCATTCGAGCTGGAGCATAACTTGTTCAGCAAAGGCAAGTTCGATTTGCTGGATGAGGTTCGGCGCTCCTCCAACGTGGATATTCACTATATCCGCCAGAAAGAGGCGCGGGGGTTAGGTCATGCCGTATGGTGCGCACGCAATTTTATCGGGGATGAGCCGTTTGCCGTGCTGCTTGGGGATGACATTGTCCAGTCCCGCGTGCCTTGCGTAAAGCAATTGATTGAGCAGTACGAACGGACAAACCGCTCCGTCATAGGGGTTCAGACGGTCCGTGATGACCAGACACACCGGTATGGCATCGTTGATCCTATCGAAAGCCTCGACCGGCTGTATCAGGTCAAACGCTTTGTGGAGAAGCCAGCCATAGGACAGGCGCCTTCCAATCTTGCGATTATGGGGCGTTATATCCTGACACCGGAAATATTCGACTGCCTGAAAAACCAGAAAGAAGGCGCCGGAGGAGAAATCCAGCTAACCGACGCGATTCAGAAGCTGAACGAGCTGCAAGGCGTGTATGCGTACGATTTTGAAGGAACCCGGTATGACGTGGGCGAGAAGCTAGGATTTATTACGACTACGATTGATTTTGCCCTCAGAAACGAAGAACTCCGTATTCCCCTGCTCGCTGCTATGGAAGAAATGATGCTGCGGGAGCAGTCCAATAAGATTAATTAGAGGTGAATGTTGATGGCTCCGACTCCTCAGCAAAATGATCTCGAAGCAGTCATTGATGCAGCGACCATATATACAGCCTACGAGCGTCGGCCTCTTCGTATTTACTTAATGGTCAAGCGCGGATTTGACCTCATTGCCGCTAGTTTGGGTTTACTTCTGCTTTCCCCGTTATTTCTTCTTGTTGCTTTTTTAATTAAGCTTGAGAGCCCAAAAGGCTCGGTCTTCTTCTATCAAACACGGGTTGGCCGTAACGAGCAGACTTTCAGAATGTTCAAATTTCGCTCCATGGTAGCTAATGCAGAGGAGATGCTGGAGAGCTTGCTCAGCCAGAACGAAATTGAAGGTGCTATGTTCAAGATGAAGGAAGATCCCCGGATTACAAAGGTCGGCAAATTTATCCGTAAAACAAGCATCGACGAGCTTCCTCAGCTGTGGAACGTCATCCGCGGAGATATGTCGCTGGTAGGTCCACGACCTGCACTGCCCCGTGAAGTTCATGAGTACACAAGCTACGATAAGCTCCGTCTCAAGGTATTACCTGGCTGCACAGGTTTATGGCAGGTAAGCGGCCGCAATGAGCTCAGCTTTAAGGAAATGGTCGAACTTGACCTGAAATATATCGAGGAGCGGGGATTTCTGTTTGATCTGAAGTTGATGCTGCTGACGGTAAGGGTCATGTTT
The DNA here is from genome assembly GCF_003399985.2 of Paenibacillus sp. ATY16. Classification (NCBI taxonomy): domain Bacteria; kingdom Bacillati; phylum Bacillota; class Bacilli; order Caryophanales; family Paenibacillaceae; genus Paenibacillus; species Paenibacillus sp. ATY16. Next base: position 139,870 of record NZ_NMOK02000026.1, read on the forward strand.
GGTTCCAAAAACGCTTACTAGACGCATCAGCGAAACGGAGGGAGATTGGCATGAAGCTTGTCCTGTTATCGGGCGGATCTGGAAAAAGGCTGTGGCCGCTTTCCAATGATGCCCGCTCCAAGCAGTTTCTGAAGGTACTCGAGGATGAAAGGCATCAGCTCGTATCGATGGTGCAGCGGGTATGGGGACAAATTACGGAGCGGGGTCTGGGGGATATCAGCTTTATTGCTACCGGCAAATCCCAGATGGAAATGATGCATAATCAGATCGGCCGTCATGTGCCGCTGATTATCGAGCCGGAACGCAGAGATACGTTTGCGGCGATTGCCTTAACGGCTGCTTATCTCTATTCGGAGCAAGAAGCCGGACTGGACGAAGTGATTGCGATTCTTCCGGTTGATCCTTACGTGGAAGGCCGCTTCTTTGACGAGGTTAAGCAGCTGGAGGCTGTCCTAAATGACTCCGGAGCTAATCTCGCCTTGATTGGCGTAAAACCAACCTATCCTTCCTCCAAATACGGTTATATCGTACCCTCTGCCTCCGGTAGACAGAATGATTCCGGTTACCGGCAGGTGAACCGATTCGAAGAGAAGCCGTCGGAAGAACGGGCGGGTCGGCTGATTGAGCAATATGATGCGCTATGGAATTGCGGCGTATTTGCGTTTAAGCTTGGCTTTCTGATCGGGATACTCGAGCAGAAGGGGCTGCCGCTTCATTATAAAGAGCTGGTCCGGCAGTATCATACCCTGCCGAAGGTCAGCTTTGACTATGAAGTGGTTGAGCGGACAGAGCATATCGTTGTCCGTCCGTATGAAGGGTATTGGAAGGATCTTGGCACCTGGAATACGTTAACGGAAGAGATGGGCAACCGTCTCATCGGCAAGGGTATGATCAGCGAGGATAGCGTTAACACGCATCTGATTAACGAGATTGATATCCCCGTCTCGATACTGGGTTTATCCAATGTGGTAGTGGCCGTGAGCCCGGACGGCATTCTCGTGGCGGACAAAAGCGCGAGCCCGCGGGTGAAGGACTTCATTAATTATAATCAGGGACCGATGTTCGAGGAGCGGAGCTGGGGATGGGCGCGTATTCTGGATGATCAGCGTTACGATGACGGCCGTTTGGTCGTGACAAAGCGGGTAGGCATCCTGCAGGGTCGCAACATCAGTTATCAGCTGCATATTAACCGGGAAGAGGTTTGGACCATCGTTAAGGGCGAAGGCGAATTCATTCAGAACGGCAATTACATGCGGGTAAAGGCGGGGAACGTGCTTCATATTCCGATGAAGACGCTGCACAGTATCCGGGCGGAGTCCGAGCTTGAAATTATCATCGTGCAATCCGGCAACGGGGATGAGGACAGCCGGCTCGTCGAGCTGTACAATACCTGGGAAGAAGTCGAAGAGCATTGTACGAATATGTAGAAAACATGCAAGAATACCGAATAGGCGCATTCTTCTCCATTAGGAGAGCAATGCGCTTTTCTATTAAATAATTCTAATCTATCGAAGAGGGCTATTCGCGGTTGCCGTTGCTAGATTGGCTGCATATATGAAAGGAGGAGAAGAAAGGAGGAGAATGTATGGCGACAGGCAAAACAAGCAACATGGGCATGAACAGCTGGGGAACTTCCGAGACGGTCAAACCATCCGAATTAAACGCAAATTTTGCTGCACTGGACAACGAGCTTGGTGCGATAGGATTAGACATTCGCTGGAAGGGGGCTGATGCCAGCGGTGCTGCCGGCAGCTACAATGCTCTCCTCGCAGCGGTCAACGACACGGCAACAACAGCGATTTTTATCCCGCCAGGCGTATATCTGATTGAAAAGAGTATCACAATCCCCGCGAACAAACGACTGGAGTTCGCCCGCGGTGCCCGGCTGAAGCCTGCAAAAGCGATTACGATTACTGTAAACGGAACCATCGCAGCAAGTCTTTACGATTGGATCTTCGATATTTCGGCCGGAGGATTCATTGCGGGTACGCCAAAGGTAGGCGATATTTATCCGACATGGTTTGGTGCGGCAGGCGACGGGGTTACGGACGATACGGCGGCTTTCCAAGCCGCGATGGCGCTATGCAATAAAAAGTATCGAATCTTTATGCCGGTCGGCAAATACCGGATTCGGCAGACGATTACGAATAACTCCCGTGGGATGTACGGAGCGGCGACCTTTTTGGACGACGGCCAATCCGGCTCGCTTCTGCTCTGGGATCCGATTGATACGAAGACCGATCTTCTTCCATGTATCCGTATTGAGAACGCGGGAATCGACGCGAATTTCGAAGACTTCGGCATCTATGGTCCGATAGCGTACAATACCGCTAATCTCGCAGCTTGGATAAATAAAAGCCTGTACGAGCAAAACCAATATACGATGTTTGCCGCAGGAACGGTAGCGATCGAAGTTGCGGGCGGAGCAAGACCTATTTTCCGCTGCGTTGCGACCCGACAGGTAAAGGTAGGCCTGCTGCTCAACAGTACCGATGGCCATGTGACAACTTACGACTGCTCCTGGAATGGGCTGATCGGCATGTATTGCATGCGGAACAGCGAGGATTATTTCGTTCAGGGCGGCATGATGTCGGGTGCATTCTGCGGTCTGATGCTTGGCGTCAAAGAGCATGCGGGGCATTACGGAGGAATGGCGGTTACGTTCCAACGCGTTCACATGGGTTACTCGCCTTATGGCATTTACCAGGTAATTGATTCCCCTTCCATACCTGATGTCGTAAACGGAATTTACGGTACTTTGGATTCGGTTCGGTTCGAATATGTCGGCGAAGCGGCAATCAAGCTGCTCCCGGCCTCGTTGTCGGTAGGCTTATCGATCTCGGGCTTCGGGATGTCCTGGTCTACACTGAATTCGTCGGCTACGGAGTTTGCACTCCCGGATGCTTTGAAAGCGCGCAATACGAAGCAAAGCTATGCGGTCTACTTCGGCACGGTCGCGAATTGCGATTTCAATGACATTGAAGGGACGGCAATGCTGTCGGGAGCGCCCGGCCAACTGGGAACGGCTTATATCGAATATTTGGGCGATGATGTCATTTTGACAGGGCTGCAGCCGGAATATTGCGTTATTGCGGAGCGGTATATCGATACGTCGCTTCAATACTCAACACCGCTGCTTGTCGGGCAATCGATCCGCGCCAAAGCCAACAACCCGCTTGGACACGGCAACCTCATCCAAAATCCGGAGCTGCTGAAGAGCTGGACGACAACGGGGGCCACGTTATCCTTGGTGACCAACTTGGCCACGCTGCCCGTACCTTTCTCCGCGGAGATGAAAACTTACGTGGAAAAAGGCATCTCGGCAGTATTGAAAATAACGCCAAACGGCAACAGTCCGTATGTCGCGATCCCATTTAACCCTATCCCGCTTTCCGTTGATACAAACCGTTACATTGCCTTTGAATATTTTATCCTCTCTCCGCAAGCGAGCTGCCGCAGCCGGCTGGAATTCGGCAGCTCGATGACGCTGTATGATTTTACCTTCGACGTGACGGTTAACCAATGGACGAAGATCACCTGCAATGAGCAGTACGCGCCTAACGCCAACGCCTACTCGGCATCGTTCTTTGACCTTTCCCCAAGCGCGCCGACTTATATCGCAGCCGTAATGGTTTCCTACGATTACAACGCTGCTTATTCTCCTTACGGTCATGCTTACTCGAAAGCCGCTATCGAGAGCGGAGACGCCTTTATTCTCACCGACAAAACGACGGGGGCAAGAGGCCGCATCGAGCTTGTAAACGGAAAACTGCAAGTGACGATGCTGCCTTAACAAGCATGTGAATACTCTTGGAAATGACTAAGCCAGTTATTCCGCCTATGCCGGAATAACTGGCTTTTCATGTAGAATAAGCTTGACATGCTACTAATTGTATCATAAAGTTATATACATAATGTATCATGAAGCCTTGGCGGAGGTGCAAAGTGGAGATTAAACAATACATGAGAATTGTGCTTAAAAGGTGGTGGCTTATCCTAACGCTTGTTCTGCTTGCTAGCGTGATTACGGGGGTAAAAAGCTCCTTTTATACGACGCCGATCTATGAAGCCACGGCTAAACTGATCGTCAATCAATCCTCGGGCAAATATCAGCAGGGATATCCCGATGTCGGTCTGCTCCAGAGCAATCTGATGCTGATGGATTCCTACAAAGAGATTATCAGCTCCGCTGCCATACTCGATAAAGTAGTGGAGAAAAACCCTAACCTCACGGATTCCTCATACGAAATGTCCAAAATTCTTCAAGTTTACTCTTACGAGAACTCCCAGGTGCTTAACCTGACCTATCAGGCAACTTCTTATGAGAGCGCGGCGGAGACCGTAAACGCGATCTCGCTGGTGTTCAAGGAAGAAATCCCGAAAATTATGAATGTGGACAACATCACGATTCTTAATGAAGCGAAAGTAAAGGATACCCGGCCACATAATCCGGTTAATATCAACCTCGTAACCAGCATTCTCGTCGCTTTCGTGCTGTCTCTGCTTGCTTCCGTTGCGCTCGTCTTGATTCTCCATTTCCTGGACGACACCTTGAAGAACGAAGAGGAATTGAAAGAGGTGCTCGGCATTCCGCTTCTCGCGGCAATGGGCAAGATGAAGAAGGAAGATCTGCGCGGACGGCGCGGAGAGCAAGTCTTAATTCGCAAGGAAGCGGGTGGTGACAATGTCTATGCGTCGATCAACCAGTGACAACAGGCTCGTTGTCCTGCTAAATCCAAGCTCGCCGGTAGCGGAGGCTTACCGTACGCTTCGAACCAATATTCAGTACTCTTCCGTGGATGCGCCGATTCAACTGCTGATGGCCGCCTCGGCCCAATCGGGGGAAGGTAAATCGACCGTCATATCAAATCTGGCGGTTGCCTACGCGATGGAAGGAAAGCGGGTACTGCTCATTGATACCGATCTTCGCAAGCCGACCATTCACCGGATCTTTGCGCAGACGAATAGGCTAGGCCTTACCAATCTGCTGACCTCGGAAAGCACCCTGCAAGAGGTTATCAAGGATGGCGGAATCGATAATCTCGATATCATCACATCCGGCCCAACGCCACCCAATCCCGCGGAGCTGCTGGGATCTCACCGGATGAAGACCGTTCTTGAAGAGCTCAAGGAGCGATACGATTTGATTCTGTTCGATACCCCGCCCGTTCTGCCCGTAACGGACAGTCTGATTATGAGCTCTTATTGCGACGGCGTGCTGCTTGTCATTCATGCCGGAAAAGTGAAGAAGGCGTATGTCCGCAAGGCAAAGGAAAAGCTGGATTTTGTTCAGTCCCGCATTATTGGAGCTGTATTTAACCAGATGAAAAGGCAAGATGTTGCCTTCGTGAAATATTACGGAACCTCGAAGTGACAAGCAAGTAACAAATTTTCGCAGGAAGGATAAGTGAATGCCTCATGAGAATCAGTGTCGTCATCCCGTCCTATAAGCGCGTAAGCAGCTTGAAAACCGGCCTGGAAGGCCTGTTTAATCAGCAGAGGCTGCCGGATGAAATTATTGTTGTCGCAAGAGACACGGACCAGGAAACGATTGATTTCCTGTCCGGTCATCCTTCGGAGCTGCTAAGGCAAGCCATTGTGCGCAAGCCGGGAGCGGTGGCGGCATTAAACGAGGGCTTCGGGCAGGCGACCGGGGACATCATAGTGATGACGGACGACGATACGGTTGCTTATCCGGACTGGCTGGAACGAATCGAAAAGCATTACGGCATGGATCCCCGGCTTGGGGCACTTGGAGGAAAGGACTGGGTCTATCATTCCGGCAAGCTGGAATACGGTCATTCGGAGGATGTCGGAAAGCTGTATTGGTTCGGGAGGATGTCCGGCAATCATCATATCGGAATCGGGAAGGCCAGAGAGGTTGATATTTTGAAGGGGGCTAATATGAGCTTCCGTAAGGAGGCAATCCGATCCATCGAATTTGACGATCGGCTCAAAGGCGGCGGCGCCCAGGTTCACCTAGAAATCGGCATATGCCTGCGCGTGAAGCAGGGAGGCTGGCGCGTCCTTTACGATCCAAGCGTATGCGTAAACCATTACCCGGCTGAAAGATTCGATGAGGACAAGCGGAATGCTTTTAACGAAACCGCATGTATCAATATGGCGCATAATGAAACCTATATCATCCTGAAGCATTCGGGCGCATTCCGAAGAGCAGTCTATCTACTCTACAGTATGCTCGTTGGAAGCAGCCCATCTCCCGGATTACTGCAAATGATTCGAATGGTTCCGCGTGAAGGCATTTCCGCTTTTCGGAAATTGCGCACGACATACACGGGCAGATGGGATGGTTGGAAAACGTGGAAAATGTGGTCAAACTCTTAGATACTACCCGAAACATTCTGCTCAAGGGCATCAGTATAATAGCCGTATTGCTAATGGTGCTGATTATTGGCTATCTGGCCGCCGTCCATGATTATTATGCGGGCTTGTGGCAGCTTTCGATTGTTATGGCTCTCACTTTGATTGGATGGTTTATCCAGCAGGTTAAGCCGGTCCTATACCTGCCCTATCTGCTTGCGGTATGGGCGATTTATCCCGAACTGAGGCGTCTGCTCGATTGGAGCTTTGGAGCTTACAGTGAAACACCGATCTTATCTACTGCCCCCTTGTTTGTAAGCCTCGTTATGCTGATCCCAATTGTCAAAAACTTCAGGAAGCTGTCGAAAACGGTGCTCCGAATCGAAACGATCGCCCTCTCTGTTCTGCTTTACGGATTTTTGATCGGCATCATTCAATACGGCGGAATTGCCGCAAGCTTCGACCTAATCAACTATGCCACTCCGCTCCTCATAATAGCTTACGTGAATGTCAGCCCTTTCCAAAGCCAGACCAGGGATTGGCTGCTCAAAGGCTTTGCTTATATTGCCGTCCTTGTGGCTTTATACGGCATCTATCAATATTTCCTTATCCCGCCCTGGGATAAGTTCTGGATGATTCATTCGGAGATGCTGTCGATCGGAAAGCCGGAGCCGCTTAAGGTAAGGGTGTTCTCGACGCTTAACTCTCCGGGCCCGGCAGGCGTGTTTTTCGGATTTGCTCTTGCGGTTATGACCATGAACAAAAAATGGCGGGCATTAGGCTTAATCGGAATGGTTATCGTCGCTTTCGGGTTTCTGCTCACGCTTGTTCGCAGCAGCTGGATCGCGCTTGCGGCGATGATCCTCGTCTATTTCCTGCAAGCCAAGTCTACCCATAAATTCAAGCTGCTCACAATCCTTGTCGTGCTGTTCTTATGTTATCAATTCATTTTGCCGGGATTGCCCGGCGCGGAGACGATTACGAACCGATTCGATACTTTCGGCAATTTGAATGAGGATGTCTCCTATAACGACCGTCTTGCATTCTCGACATTCATTTTGGACTCGATATCGGTTAATCCGATGGGCAATGGCCTTGGCAGTACGGGGCTTAGCGCAAAGCTGAACGAAAACGCGATGCAGGTGTTCGATAATGGCTTTCTGAACATCTTTTATACGTTTGGCTTGCCGGGAGGGCTGGCATTTCTCGGTTTCCTGATCTATCTCTCCATTCTTGCTTTAAAAAGAGAGAAGCAATCGAGTCAATATTATCATCTCGCCTTTGCTTCGATGGCAGGAGCCGCAGTACTGCTTATGAGCAACAATTTCCTGCCGGGAAGTGGCGGGGCATGCTTATGGTTTCTCGTATCCATGATTTTCTTGAGGGGGGAGAAGGAGAAGTATGAAAATCTGCTTCGTCACCCATAAGGTGAAAAAAGGCGATGGACAAGGCCGGGTGAATTACGAGGTTATTCTTGAAGCCCTAAGACAGGGACACGAAGTTATGATTATCGCTTCCGAGCTGTCGGAGGACCTCGCAAAGCATCCGAAGGTGGAATGGAGAAAGGTGTCCGCAGGCCGACTGCCTACCGAGCTGCTCCGCAATCAGTTGTTCGCCGTCCGTACGACGTTCGAACTGTTATTGAGAAAGAGGCAGCTCGATCTCGTTGTTGTGAATGGTTTTGTGACTTACGCGAAATCGGATATCAATTGCATTCATTTCGTTCATAGCGCATGGCTGGCATCACGCTATCATCCTTACCGGGAACGGAAAAGCTTTTCTTCCTTGTATCAATGGATTTATACGGGGTTGAACCGTTATTTGGAGCAAAATGCAATGAAGCGGACTTCCGTTGTTGTTGCCGTGTCGGATCGGGTCCGGCAAGAGTTGATCCAGGATGCGGGTGTTGGCGGGGAGCGGATTGCGGTTATAAGGAACGGCGTTGATCTGCAGGAATTCCATCCGAATCGGGCAACACGCGCAGACCTTCAGCTTGACGAAGATAAGCTCTATGCCTTGTTTGCCGGCGACATAAAGTCTTCGCGCAAAAACCTCGATACCGTTATGAAGGCTCTAAGCCACGTTCAGGATGTCCATTTGCTTGTCGTTGGCGATACGACGGGAAGCCCGTATCCGAAAATGGCTGCCGAGCTTGGAATAACCGGCAGGGTGCGGTTCCTCGGCTACCGGACCAACATGGCCGATTGGATGTCGGTTTCGGATATGTTTGTTTATCCTTCCCGTTACGAGCCCTTTGCTCTTGTCCTGCTGGAAGCGATGGCGGCCGGCACGCCGGTTATTGCTAGCCGCATCTGCGGGGCATCCGAGCTGTTTACCGATAAATTTGCCATAGGTATCGATGATCCGGACAATACGGAAGCCTTGACGGACGCTATTCGGAGCCTGGCGACTGACCGTGAGCGGTTAAATATGATGGGCGCCGATGCCAGAAATGCCGCTCTTAGGCATTCCTGGTCGAAGATGGCGGAGCAATACGTACGATTACTGGAGGAAGCAGCCGTCCGCAAGTCTATGCCTCTTGTAGAACCGTGAAAGGAAACCGCAAATGGCCCTATTTAATGTACTGAAACGAAAAGATAGCTTAGGCTACATGGCGCAAATTTTTGCCTCCAATGTGTTTATTCTCGTCCTTAACATGCTGACGGGTATTATTGTAGCCAGATACCTGGGACCGGAAGGACGCGGAGAGCAGGCTGCCATGATTATGTGGCCGCAGCTGTTGTCCTATGTCGTGACGCTTGGACTTCCTTCTTCGATCGTGTATTACATGAAGCAAAAGGGCAGCCAACAGGGCTCCTTATACGTCGCTTCTCTGTGGATGTGCTTTACTCTCGGAATTTTCTCGATGATAGGCGGGCTATTTTTTCTTCCCGAATGGATGAAGGGTTATTCCCCAGGAAAAGTCGAGTTTGCTTGCTGGGCGTTGATCCTGATTCCTTTTAGCCTTCTTGGCGTTATTAACAATGCCGTTCTTCAGGCGAGAGAGGAATACCGGCTGTACAACCGGATCCGCTATCTGCCTAATATTATTACGCTTGTCCTGCTAGGTCTCATGGTTGTCTCCGGACAGGTCAATTCCTTTTATTCTTCGGCTGCTTATCTTGCTCCGACACTGCCGATAACGCTGTGGACCATGATCAGGCTGCTCCGTATCTATTCGATTAAACAGAAGGATATTATTGCCTCATCCAAACAGCTTGTCCAATACGGGATCCGCTCTTACGGTACGGATCTGGCGGGCACGTTATCGTATTATATCGATCAGGTGCTGGTTGTAGGCCTGCTTTCCCCGGCTAGTCTGGGGATTTACCTGGTCGCACTCAGTCTGGCGAAAATGCTGGACGTCATCCAATCCTCTGTCGTATCGGTCCTGTTCCCGCAGGCGTCCGGACTGCAGCGGGAGGAGGCGATCCGGCTGACGCTTAAAGTGTACCGAATCAGTATGGTTATTACGCTGGTTTTTGTTGCCGCGGTTATTCTTCTTGCTCCTTACGCTTTGCTCATTCTGTACGGTCACTCCTACGAAGGGGCAATCCCGGTGTTTCGGGTGCTTGTCCTGAGCACTGCTGTCGCAAGCGCAACCTGGACGCTGTCACAAGGTTACATGGCGACGGACAAACCCGGAAGAGCGACGCTTCTGAAGGTGCTGTCCCTATTTATGAATGCTCTGTTTATTAATATATTTACTCCTCACATGGGCATTATCGGGGCAGCCTACTCCTTGCTTCTATCCGCATTCATTAACTTCTTGCTTATCTTGTTCCTGTATTCCTATGAGATGAAGCTGAAGTGGTCCTCTTTCTTCTATAACAAGGAAGACTGGATATGGATGAAAGAGATGCTGAGGAACAGGGGCAGGAGACATAAGGAAAGCAGCGAGGCGATTAGCGGATAAATAAGGATGACGGAAAAGAGTGATACCGATGAAAGTTCTGACGACCGGATTAGGATGGAACGAATTGCAGCCCGGGGGGCTGAACCGTTATTTTGTGGATTATAACCAGGCTCTCCGGGAGCACGGTCACGCAGAGCTTGGGCTGGTAGTCGCGGATCCGGGCATGAAGCTGGAGACTAGCCTCAACGTAGCCAACACGGTTAATCATGGAGAAAGCGGCCTGCTGGCCCGGATAAGATCGGTGCGCAAGCATACGCTGGAGGCGCTGGAGTCCTTCCGCCCCGACGTGTTTAATCCGCATTTCGCGCTTTACGCATCGATGATATCCCGGCAGGCGCTGCCGGAGCATATTCCGATCGTGACCCATTTTCACGGGCCTTGGGCGATGGAATCCAAAATCGAGGAAGGCGGCCGCTCCGCTCTATTCCGGGAGGCGCGGTATTTGATGAAGAAGCAGGTCGAGCAGGTCACATACCGCCGTTCGGACAGCTTTATCGTGCTAAGCGAATATTTCCGCGATATCTTAACGGATCATTACGGCGTAGACCGCCGGAAAATACATATTATACCGGGTGCCGTGGAGCATGAACGGTTCAAGCCGCATTCGGATCGGGAGAACCTGAGGAATAGGCTTGGAATCAAGGCGGATCAAAGACTTCTTTTCTGCGCGCGCAGAATTGTACGTCGTATGGGAATAGACCGTCTGATCGAGGCAATGAGATTGGTTGCGGACCGTCATCCCGAAGTGCTGCTGTTTATCGCGGGGGACGGTCCGATGCGGAGCGAATACGAGAGGCAGATTGAGAAGCTGGATTTGTCTGCCCATGTAAAGATGCTTGGCAGAGTATCCAATGAAGAGCTTGTCGAATGGTATCAGGCAGCGGATTACAGCATTGTCCCCACGATTACGCTCGAGGGCTTCGGCCTTGTCACGATTGAGTCTTTGGCATGCGGAACGCCGGTATTCGGGACGCCTTACGGAGGCACCAAAGAAATCCTAAGCAAATTTTCCCCCGAGCTCCTTTTCGAGGAAGGAACAGCAGGAGCTATCGGCGGCAAGCTGATTGACGCCTTGGGAGGGAAGATCTTTTTGCCGACGCGGGAAGACTGCCGGAACCATGTGCTGAAGCATTATACCTGGAGTACCGTGACTTCTGCGGTTACGGACGTGTTCAAGGAGGCGCAGGAGAAACGGAGAAGGGGAGGCGCGTTTGGATGAGAATCGCCTATTATAACCATACCAGCTCCGTAAGCGGGGCGGAAATGAATCTGCTTGTGACTGCCGCGCATTATCAGCGGGCTGAGGTAACGATTATGGCTCCGGAAGGCGAGCTGCTGGAGCGTGCTCGGAAGGCGGGGCTGGCCGCGATGGCCTTGCCAAGCTATAACGCCAGATTATCCCGCAATCCTTTTCGGCTGGCAGCCGGGATTATAGGAATGATAGGGGCCGGAAAACAGTTGTCGGATGCGGCCATGGCAGGCGGGGCGGAGGTTATCCATGCAAACTCGCTTCGCGCGGGGATGATGGCCTCTCTATTCTACTGGCGTCACCGGATCCCGGTTGTCTGGCATCTTCACGACAACCCGCCGAAAGGTCTTGTCGGCAAATTAATCCGGGTGTACGCCTCGAGAGCGGCTCAAGCGTTTATTGCGATTTCCGAGCCTGTCAGAGTGGGATTCGGCAGCTCTTCGGGGCCGGTGCATCTGATTCATAACGGGGCCGTTCTCAGCCATTACTCCGAGCTGGAGAAAAAGCGATACCGGATAGAGCTTAGGCGGCAATTAGACACGCCTGCAGGGGGCAGGGTTATGGTTATAATCGGGCAAATTACGCCGTGGAAGCGGCAGGAGGATGCGATCCGGGCGCTGCAATCCTTAATTCAACAGGGAGAGGAGAATTATTTATGGATTGTCGGGGAGCCAAAGTTCCGAGAGGAGAACATGCTTTATCTCAAAAAGCTAAAGCGTCTGGCGGATGAATTAAGCGTCACTAAGTATATCCGGTTTACAGGCTTTCGGAACGATGTGGATCAGCTATGCTGCGCAGCGGATCTGCTGCTCTTATGCTCCGAGAATGAGCCGTTTGGGAGGGTTATTATTGAGGCAATGGCGCAGGGAACGCCAGTCATTGCGACAAGCGGCGGAGGAGTAGGCGAGATTATCGAGCACGGAAGAAGCGGCTTGTTATACGAGGCCGGAAATATTCCCCAGCTTGCGGATTCGGTCCGATCCTTGCTGAACAACGATAGGCTGCGCAAGCAGATCAGCATAAATAGCGTTAAACGGGTCAGCGGACATTTTTCTATTGAGCAGGCCGCTGCCAAGACGGAACGCGTATACGCTCAAATGGTAGGGGAGAAAACGGGAAGAAATAAAGGGCTTCAGCAGACTAAGGGGGTGGCGAAATGAATTACCGGATTGCCATTGTACACGACTATTTGAATCAAATGGGGGGAGCGGAGCGGGTTGTCGGCGTTATGCACAAGTTGTTTCCGGACGCTCCGATTTATACGACGATCGTAGATCGCGAGAAACTGCTTCCCGAACTGCGCACGGCGGATATCCGAACTACCTGGATGCAGCATATCCCTAATATTTTACGGGACTTCAAGCTGTATTTCTGGCTGTATCCATTTGCGGTCAGGTCTATCGATCTCAAGGGATACGATATCATTGTGAGCTCTAGCAGCGCTTACGCGAAAGGCGTCCGGAAGCCGGGCAACGCCATACATTTATGCTATTGCCACTCCCCTATGCGGTTTGCATGGAACTTTGACGGTTATATCGAAAACGTGAATGTGTCGAAAACGCGGCGGACGATTGCCAAGTGGCTTACTTTTCCACTTCGGCTGTGGGATAAGGCGAATTCGAAGCAGGTTGATCGGCTGATCGCCAATTCGAGCGTAGTAAAGGGCCGGATCTCGAAATTCTATGGGCTTGATTCCGCCGTCATTTATCCTCCGGTTGAGATTGACCGTTTCTCCGTGAGCAAGGATGGGCCTAAAGATTATTTCCTTGTTGTCTCAAGGCTCGTCTCGTACAAAAAAATTGATATCGCGGTTGAAGCCTGTACGCGTCTTGGGCTCAAGCTGCTGATTGTCGGAGACGGGGATGACCGGAAGCGGCTAGAAGGACTTTCTGGTTCAAACGTACAGTTTCTCGGAAGACGGAGCGATGAAGAAGTAACCGGCTATATGCAGCATTGCCGGGCTCTATTATTTCCGGGACTGGAGGATTTCGGGATCACCCCTCTGGAGGCGAATGCATGCGGCAGGCCGGTTATCGCTTTCCAGGCAGGCGGTGCGCTTGATACGATCAAGGCAGATGTAAATGGCATGTTTTTCAAGGAACAGACGACGGAATCATTAATGGAAGCCCTGCGGGAATTCGAGAGCAAAAAGTGGGATACCGGGTTAATCCGGGGGCATGCGGAATCCTTTAATGAGCGTTACTTTATTGAACGGCTGTTATCCAGCCTGCAAAGCGCGATTGGCCCTTTAGGCAGCAGTCTCCAGCATTACGGAGTGGAAGCAGGCGCGCACGCAAGTTCTTAGCATACTCTATTTTGCTACGTTTTGTTGATTTTCCAGGTCTATATTGATACAATTAGTATCAAATAAGAGGATAGGTGAGATCCAATATGGAGCACAGCAAGCGAATGTACACAGCTTACGGTTTACGGCTCGCAAGTGAAATCGAATTACCGGAGCTGCTTACCGCAATAGATGACGGATCTGAGCCTGATGCTTGGATTACTTATGCCGATTTAAGCAGCTATGTTGCGAATTGGGAGCCGGATAGACGAAATTGGGCGGATGAGGAGCAGGTTCTAATCTATGTGCCCGGCGTGGCCTATTACCGCGTGGTATTTAACCTTATTGAGGTGATGCCGCTAAAAGACGTGGATCCACGGCAATCCCGCCTTTATATAGTAGGCGCATGCTGCAGCGTACTGCTCGTCCGCAGAGGAATAGTGCCGATGCACGCGGGCGGCGTGGTGATTGACGGGAAAGCTTACGCTATTCTTGGCGACTGCGGCGCGGGAAAGTCGACGCTGGGAGCTGCTTTTATGGAAGCGGGCTACAAGCTGCTAAGCGACGACATTGTTGCGGTTGCGATGAACGAGAAGACGAACGAGCTTACGGCGTATCCCGGTTATCCGCAGCAAAAGCTGTGGCGTCAAAGTTTGGAATATTTCCAGCGCGAAGCGTCGGATTACCGGTCAATCCTTCAAGATTACGATAAATACGCGGTTCCGATTACGGATCTGTTCCACAAAGAGCCTATACCGCTCGCAGGTATATTCGAACTGGAGAAAGCGGATGTCCCTCAAGTTCGAATTCATCCGTTAACGCCGCTGCAGCGAGTGCAGCTGTTCCGTTACCATTCGTTTCTTGACCGCGTCTTAAAGGAAATGAAGCTGGAGCAATGGCTGTTTACCTTCGGAACCAAAGTGGCGCTGGCTATTCCGTTCTATCAATTGAAGCGACCGTCTACCGGTTATACGGCACCGGAGCTGGTCAGCGAAATTCTACATACCGTGAGAGAAAGAGAGATGATTTCACTATGAGTAAATCCAGTGTGCTGATTCATGAACGTATCGTTCAAGCGGAGGGCTTTCTTGTAAGCGATATGGGCGGCGAAAAAGTGATGATGAGCATTCAGAGCGGGAAATATTTCAATCTGGGGCATTCGGGCGGAGAGATCTGGGAGCTGCTTGCTGCGCCTACAACCCTGGAAGAGATCGTAAACCGGCTTTGCCTGGAGTATGAGATAGAGAAAGAGGTTTGCGTGAATCAAGTGGCTTCTTTCCTGAAGCAGCTGGCGGAGCAGGGCCTTATCGTCAACGCGGGAGCGTGATAAGCGTTATGGGACGGCTGCGAAAATTTCTGGCTGCCGATAGAGCGTTTAAGCTTCTGCTTCTGGAAGCCTTCGTGAACCTGGGCAAGGCCCGTATTATGAAGGCGGTTCCTTTTTCGAGAACGGCTCCGAAGCTTGGAGTTGCGATGAAGGAGACATCCTTCTCGGAACCAGGAGAGGAGACGGAGCTTATCCGTAACATTGCCCGGGCTGTACGTATTATGAGTCGCTTTACGTTGTGGGAGAGCAAATGTCTGGTGATGGCTATTGCCTGCATGAAAATGCTGGAGAAGCGCCGGATCGAGAGCACCTTGTATCTTGGAACAATGAAGAATGACAAAGGAATTATGAGCGCGCATGCCTGGCTTCGGACGGGGCCGCATGTGGTAACCGGTGCGGAGATTATGGATCGTTACACCGTCGTTGGCATTTTTGGTAAAGTGCTGAGGTGATAAACAAGCAAGGGGAGAATAGAGATGAGTCAATCTTGGGTGCTGGATATAAGCTCTTTTTCAAACGAACTGCGTTTTTTGCTGCGATTGCTGCGCAGTGACAATAAATTGGAAGCGGAAGAGGCTGTACTGCTCGCCCATGAACTGGATTGGCCGTTATTTCTCCGTTTTGCCGTTTATCACGAGACTTATCCGATCGTTTATCCTTTGCTTGTTCAACTCAATGCCAAGCAGCAGTGGCTTCCTGAATTCGTTATGGCCAGATTGCGGGCTCTATATACGCGCAATACGATGATGATGCTTCAGCTGCGCGGGGAAATGGAACGCGTTAACGGGCTGCTCAATGAACGGGGAGTCAGGTCCTTGTTTTTGAAAGGTCCCGTGCTTGCCGCCATGCTGTACGGCGATGTTTCCGGACGTACCTCCGGTGACCTGGACATTCTGGTCGATAAGCGGGACTGGGACGCCAGCGTGCAGCAATTGCTGTCAGCCGGTTACATTCTTGCGGAGCAGTATGAAGAGGAAGAGGTATTAAACAATACCGAACGGAAAACGCATCATGTCTCTTACATCCACCGGGAGAAAAATATTGAAGTGGAACTGCATTGGAGCCTCAATCCGGATACCGTGATCGAACCTTCCTTTGAAGAATTGTGGGCGCGCCGGCAGGCGAGTTCCCTGCACAAATCGGTATTTACGCTTGGCAATGAAGACTTGTTGGTTTATCTGATTTTGCATGGAACGCGGCATGGCTGGTCATCTTTGAAGTGGCTCCTAGATATTGACCGGATGATGAACCAATTCCTGAATTGGAACCGAACAAACCAACTGTTCGACGGGAGCGGAAACCGAATGCTTGGAGGAGAGGCGTTCTTGCTGGCTACGCAGCTGCTTGGAACCCTGCTTCCGGAGGAAGCTCATGTTATGACGCTTGAACCAAAGGCAATGCGGCTCGCGCGAATGGTGCTTCCTTTTATCAGGGAGGAATTAATCCTATATCCAAAACCGGAGCGCAAAGACATTGCGGTGCTCTTCAACCGTTATTTGCTGGCAACGATGAGTCCCCGGCAGAAAATGCTTTATGTGACCAACAAGCTATATCCGAGCTCGAAGGATATGAGCGTGCTGCCTTTGCCCCGTTCGCTGCACTTTTTATACTTTCCCCTTCGTCCATTCCTATGGTTCTGGCGGCAGGTGAAGCGGCAAGCGCCTAAAGAGGAGGCCTCTTCGTGAAAGAGATACTCCTCTTGGTCCGAAAGCTTTATGCCTCCTCTGGCAAAAGGTTGTATCTTCATCTGGTGCTAATGCTGCTTGTCAGCTGCCTTGAGGGAATCGGCATCTTCCTGATCATCCCGCTGCTTAGCTTAATTGGCGCCTTTGATATGGATGTTGGCGCGATTCCCTTTGTCTCTGCCGCGATGGAGAAGCTGCAGCAATCCCGCATACCGCTTAATCTGCCAATCATTCTTCTTCTGTATGTTCTGCTCGTGGGAGGGCAGGCATTGCTGCAGCGGAATCAAATGATATTAGGCATACAAATCGAACAGCGTTATATTAAAAAGCTTAGAATCGAGACGCACGAATCTTTATTGAAGGCCAAGTGGGAGTTCTTTATAAATCGCCGGAATTCCGACTTTAACCAGGTATTGTCGACAGAGCTTAACCGGGTAAGCAACGGCATCAACATGCTGCTGTCGTTAGTGTCAGCGGCTGCTTTCACCCTGATCCAGGTTGGCTTTGCGATGTGGCTGTCCCCAACTCTTACTTCGATTATTATAGCCAGCGGGCTGTTGCTATCTCTGATTTCGCGAAAGTTTGTGCGGAAATCCGCCAAGCTGGGAAAGGAATCCACCAAGCTGTTCCAGAGTTATTTTGCTGGCTTGAGCGATCATTTCAACGGCATCAAGGATTTGAAGAGCAACTTGCTCGAATACTCGCATATACGCAAGTTTATGGAACTATGCGGGAAGATTGAGGCGAACTACGTAAGAGCATACCGGGTGTATGCCAATTCCCAATTTCTATACCGCGCTTCCTCCGTTGTTCTGATTGCCGTATTTGCTTACGTTTCGATCAAGCTTCTAAAGGTCGCACCAGAGCAGCTTTTGCTGGTTGTGCTCATTTTTACCCGTTTGTGGCCGAGGTTTATCACGATCCAGTCCAGTCTGGAACGTATGATGTCGCAGCTTCCCGCCATGCAGGTGCTGACCGAGCTGCAGATGGAGAGCCGAAATGCACGGGAGTCGATTCTGCTGCGGGAAGCAGGCCGGATAGAGCCTCTTCGGATAAAAGACGGCATTACTTGCGCGAATGTAAGCTATCGCTATGATATGTCCTCCTCGCGGCTTGCATTGCGCAACATTGATGTTTCGATACCGGTTAATCAAATGACCGCGATCGTTGGAAAATCCGGAGCCGGCAAAAGCACTTTCGTAGACATGCTCATGGGATTAATCGAGCCGGAAGCTGGAGAGGTGCTTGTAGACGGCAAGCATCTGACGGAAGAAAGGTTATTGGCATACCGGCATTCTATCGGTTATGTGGCGCAGGAGCCTTTCCTGTTCCATGGCACATTGCGAGAAAACCTGCAGCTTGTTGTTCCGGATGCATCTGAGGATCAGATGTGGGAGGCGCTCCGTTTCTCCTCCTCCGATGAATTCGTCCGCAAGCTTCCCGCAGGTCTGGATACCGTTATCGGAGATCGCGGTATTCGCTTGTCCGGCGGAGAGCGGCAGCGAATCGTGCTGGCGCGGGCAGTTCTAAGGAAGCCTTCAATTCTGGTATTGGATGAGGCGACCAGCGCGCTCGACAGTGAGAACGAGGTTCAGATAAAGGAAGCGCTGGACCGGCTGAGAGGAACGATGACCATCATCGTTATTGCCCACAGGCTGTCTACCATCCGGCATGCGGATCAGGTCATCGTACTGGATAATGGCGAAATCGTGCAGCAAGGGGGCTATATGCAGCTGTCGATGGAAACGAGAGGAACCTTCAGGAAGCTGTTAAGCTATCAGACCGAGGCCAACGCTTAAGCGTTGGCTTTTTTGTGCTTAAGGGCTTAAACGGGTAGAATGTAAAAAACCCGTTTCCAGCTCGCTGGAGACGGGTTTCTTTGTTATAGGAGGTGAACAGAATTATTGTCTGTGGCTGCCGTGGAATGTTGTGATCGAGTTAACCTCAACATCACCATCGAAAGTCATTTTTACGTCGAGCACTTCCAAAGTTGGTGCTTCCCATACTTTTTTCATACTGTCACCTCCTCTCGCGTGTTGGAGTATCTCCCTATGTATGAGATACGTTACGTTTCTAATTATAGCATGTTTGATACAAAATGTATCTATCTGAACAAAAATGTTTTTCTTTCTTTTTAAACAATTTTAGTTGACGGACATTTGGATATAGTGGTAATATTTATGCAATAAATGGAATCGGCACACATACGGAAGCACCGTAGAAGGCCGCAGGTAAACTGCGCCTTTTACGGTGCTTTTTTGCGTTTGCCGGAAGAAGAAAGGCAGGAGCAGGCAGGTGAGACATCAATTAGTGATTGCGGTCAAGGAGCAGGATTATGTAAGAAGACTGGCCGATTACGTGCGAAACAGCCCGTTCGGCGAAATGTGGCAGCTGACGGCCTTCACTCATGCGGAAGCGTTTGTACAGTTTCTGAAGTCAGGTTATCCGGTACACGGAATTGCTGCACAGCCTTATATGCTGGAGGCCGCTGCCGGTATATTGCCCGAGGGAGTTCCGGTTGCTGCGCTGGTTGCTGCGCCGGGCCAGCTCCCGCTTTATCATGAACTGCTTCAATATCAGGCGCTGCCGGGTCTATTGCAGAGGATGGCTTCCTTAATGGCGCCTGTTTCGCAGGCGTCTGCCAGAGAGCAATCCGTTCAAGTCATTGCCGTTTATTCAGCATCCGGCGGAGTAGGAAAAACAACGCTGGCCAGACAGCTTATTCATACGGCAGCGAGCAGAGGGCAGCGAATATTTTATCTCAACCTGGAGCGCTGGAATGCGGTGGATACGTGGCTGGAGTCCGGGGCGGTACATGGAGATGAGGGCTTGTCCCAGCTGCTATACATTCTCCAATCGCATCCCGACAGGGTTGGAGAGTGGCTTGGGCGGCACAGTAAGCGGCATGCGCTTTTGCGCGCGGATTATCTGTTGCCTTGTTCGAATCCGGAAGACCGTTTGACGCTTCAAGCCTCGGATGCGGATGCCATAGTACGGGCGATCGCGGCAAACGGACAATACGATCTGATTGTTATCGATCTGGACGAAGGGCTGGATGAGCTGCACTTGTCCGTACTGGAGCTAAGCCACGAAGTGATCTGGCTGGTAACGGAGGATCCGGCTGTTCAGCGCAAGAGCCAGCTGGCCTATCAGTACGGCGTGCAGCGTTTCGGGGAGCGTTTCCGCTTGCTGGAGCCAAGGCTGCAACTAGTCGTCAACCGCAGTGAAGGCCAACTGCATTCGAGACGGAGCATATTCAAGCCGGCTTGTGCTTTCCTTCCGGATACGGCCGCAATGGGCAGGGGAGCAACCGCTGTTCTTGCGTCGCCTCCGTATATGGCAGCAGTGGAAAGGCTATACCAGCAGCTGGTCAAGGAGGAAGGGGGTGCGCCAATTGCTAACGGATGAAGCGGTCCTTGAATTAAAAACCCGGATTAAGGACCGGCTTGATTACTCAGGCTCGGTAACGGACGAACAGCTAACCGCAATCGTGGAGCAAACCGTATTTTCCTGGAGCAGCAGTCCCCCTTTAACCGCTTCGGAGCTGGCTTCGCTCGTTCGGCGCCTGTTTCATTCGTTTCGGGGGCTTGATATTTTACAGCCTCTTATGGAGGACCCGACGGTAACGGAAGTTATGATCAACCATCATTCGGAGATCTTTATCGAACGAAGCGGCCGGCTTAGTCTGTTGCCTGTTGCTTTCGAGAGCAGGGAGAGACTGGAGGATTTGATCCAGTCCATTGTCGCAAGCGTAAACCGGGTCGTAAATGAATCTTCTCCGATTGTAGACGCCCGTCTCAAGGACGGCTCACGCGTCCATATCGTATTGCCGCCTGTTGCGTTAAGGGGGCCGGCGATGACGATCCGTAAATTTCCGGAACAGCCGCTGACGATGGACGAGCTTGTGGCGAAGGGAGCCTTAACCGGGGAAGCGGCGTTTTTTTTACAGCAGCTTACGAGGGCGCAATACAACATTTTTATTAGCGGCGGTACCGGGACGGGAAAAACAACTTTTCTTAATGCTCTTTCCCAATACATTCCCCGGGATGAACGCTTAGTCACGATTGAAGATTCCGCCGAATTGCAAATCCGGAGCGTTCCTAACCTTGTTTCCCTTGAGACGCGGAATGCCAATACCGAAGGGAAAGGGGAGATTGCGATTCGCGATCTGATTCGGGCGTCGCTTCGGATGCGTCCTAACCGCATTATTGTTGGGGAGGTACGCGGCGGAGAGGCTTTGGATATGCTGGCGGCTATGAACACGGGCCATGCGGGCAGCATGTCCACCGGTCATAGCAACGGTTCCAGGGACATGATGTCCCGGCTGGAAACGATGGTGATGAGCGCGGCGGAAATGCCGGTTCAGGCCATCCGCAAGCAAATCGCTTCGGCTCTGGATATTGTGATCCATCTGTCGCGCTTCAGGGACCGTTCCCGCCGCGTGACGGAAATTTGCGAGATCGTCGGGATGGAGGATGGAGAGATTGAGGTCCGGCCGCTTTTCCAATTTGAAGAGGAAGGCGAGGAAGGCGGGAGAGTGATCGGCACGCTTAAGCGCACCGATTATAAGCTCTGTCATACCGATAAGCTGAGGATGGCCGGAATTAAGCTTGCGGAGGAGGTAACGATATGCCCGTAATTCGAGCTGCGCCTCTAGCGGCAAAAGTGCGGACGATACTGGAATGGTGCGGTTGGGACTCGTCATTTCGGGCTGGCGGCCGGCGCATAAAGCTGCCAACCAATGTTAAGCCGCTTCAGAACTATAACGAGTACCAGCTGTCATATAAGCAGTTTATGGGATCGGCGGCTGTTGGCTTCGTCATTGTTTTCGCTGCCGTCTACCTCATCTACCATTCCTTTATCGTATCCGGTTTGTTTGCCGCTGGAGGCCTGATTGCTCCAAGACTGTACAAGTCATTCCTGCTTGCCCGGCGGAAGGAAAGGCTCCAGCTGCAATTCAAAGAGGCCTTGTATTCCTTAGCCTCATCGCTGGCGGCCGGCCGATCGGTGGAGAATGCTTTTTTGGCAACGATTGACGATCTCAAGCTGCTGTACCCGGACCCGAATACGGAGCTTCTGCTCGAATTCCAGATTATCAAGTATCGCCTCGATAACGCGGAACCGCTTGAACAGGCGCTGCGCAGCCTGGCAAAGCGTGCCCACCTGGACGATATTACGCAATTCGCCGACGTGTTTGCGGTATGCAAACGCTCCGGAGGGGATCTGGTTGAAGTGATGAAACGGACCTCGCAGACGATCGGCGAAAAGCTTGAGGTCAAACAGGAAATTTCCGTATTGCTTGCGCAAAAGCGTTTTGAAGCGCGAATTATGATGGCTGTTCCTTTTGCCTTCCTCGGTTTTCTAAGCGCTTTTGCCCCCGATTACATGAAACCCTTGTACGGGGGAGGGGGATATGTCCTGCTGACCATCGGCCTTGCCGTATTGTCCTTTTGTTTCTGGCTGATCCATCGGATTATGCAAATACGCGTGTAGGAGGCGTGGAATGGCTTTTCTTGTACTGCTCTTGCTGCTGTTTTGGGGACTGCTTATAGGGAGGGACGGATTGGCGCAGCTTCTGAAGAAGGGACAACCGGATTGGAAGGGATTATTGCTCGTTAGACCCTTTGACCGGCTGCTGGAACGCGGGAAGCTTTACGAGCATCTGCAGCTTCCGCTCAGCAGCTACCATTCGAAGCAGATTATCCTGAAGGGCACGGATTGGCAGTTGAATCTGACAAAGCAGCATATAGCGGAAACTACGGGTTTCAGCTATGCCGTGTTGTGCGGCTGCACTCTTCTGGCCGTGCTGGCGAAGGAGCCGCTGCTTATCGGGATTGGCGTGCTGATAGGCATGCTGCTTCCGGTCAAACCTTTTATGGAAGCAGGCCGGCTGGTTGAACGAAGAAAACAGGCCATTGTTTCCGAGCTGCCGGAAGCGCTTAGCAAGCTGATGCTGCTTGTTGGCGCGGGGGAACCGGTACTGCAGGCGTTCTCCCGCTGCCTGGATGGGAAAGATCCGGCTGCGCAGCCTTTATATAAAGAGTGGGACAGAGTGGTTATCGCCTTGAGGAACGGGGAGTCCTTCAGTACGGCGCTTGAGCGGTTCAACCGGGGCTGCGCCGTTCAGGAGGTATCTATTTTTACTACGGTCATGCTGCTTAATTACCGCAGGGGCGGCGATCAATTTGTCCTTGCTTTAAGGGAAATCTCTTACTCCTTATGGGAGAAACGCAAGGCGGTTGCCCGTTCCCGCGGGGAAGAGGCTTCCTCCAAGCTTGTTTTTCCGCTAGTGGGCATATTGCTAGTGTTAATGGTATTTGTTGCGGCTCCGGCGATGCTGCTCATGTCTTGAACCTTTAAATCAATGAATAGAGAGGATGTTTACTATGTTGAAAAAGTTAGGTAAAGCCGTCCGTTCCTTCTGGCGCTCGGAAAGCGGTCTAGGGACGCTTGAAGTGATTCTGATTATTGCGGTTGTTATTATTATTGCTCTTCTATTTAAAGATTGGATTATCCAGTTAATAGAGAAGCTAATGGGAAAAGCCGATGATGAAGCGGACAAAATTTTCTCCAACTAACCGAAAACGCAGCTTGCCGCAATGGCTATGCCAAACGGAAGGGAGTTTTACGCTGGAATCCGCGCTGGTGTTCCCGGTTATCTTTCTGCTTATTCTTATGTTTCTCTTATTCAGCATGTATATCTATCAGAAAGCGGTGCTCTATTATTCCGCCTCCGAGACGGCGGAACGGGCTTCGTTCAGCTGGGATAACAGTCACCGCAATGCCCGTAACGGGATGCTGACAACCGGTCAGTATGACGGCTTGTACTGGCGGGTCAGCGGGGATTTCATGCTTGGCTCGTTGTTTGGAATAACGGCTGACCAGACGGATGTAACCTTGGAACTGCCGGGGGCGCGGGATACGGATAAGCTGGAGCTTGCAGGCACGAAGCTGCATTCAGCATCGGCTTGGCTTACAGGCGATGCGGAGCTGCCGTTTCAAGGGAGTATCGCTTACGCGAACAGCCTGCTCAAGCGGGAAGTATCGGTAAAGCTGATGCAGCCGGTGTCGCTTGCTCCGCTTGAGCTTACGCTCGGGCTGTCCGAGCCCAAGACGGTTGCTGCGGCCAGCATCGTTGATCCGGTTCAGTTTATCCGGGATGTCGATACGGTGCGGTATTACACCGCCAAATTCAGCAGCGGAACGTCGAAGCAGCAGGCCGGAAAAGCGCTAACGGCATATAGCGGCGGCGGGAAAGCAGGCAAGCCGTGAATAAGCCATCGACATCTTACGGTTCGATAACGATATTTTCGGCGGTTGTATTGTCGGGTCTGCTTCTATTCTCCGCGGTACTCATCGATTACGCAAGAATGGCGGTATTGCACAAGGTTACGGAGGATGCTGCCAGATCCGGCGTCCGTTCCGCTCTTTCCGCTTACGATAATCGGCTGTATGAACGGTATGGGCTGTTTGGACGGGGAGGGACGGACAGCAATGACATTTATGAACAGACGGTTCAGGCGAATTTGGGAACATCCTCCCGGCAGAAGGGGACCTTTAAGCTGGTACAGGCTGAGCTCCAATCGGCGCATATCGATAACGCGGAAGTATTGGGAAAGCACGAGGTGTTTTCCCGTCAGGTACTGGAAGAGATGAAATATAAAGCTCCGGTCGATTTCGCCTTGGAGCTGGCCTCCAAGTTTGCCCCGCTTTCCGGAGCAATGAAGGAAGCAACCGTTACGGTTAATATGCTGGAGGAGCTTCGGAAGCTGTATGACAAACGGGAGGAAAAGCTGGCTGCAGCTTTGCAGCTGCAACGCCAGACCGCGGAAACCGTAGGCGGCATAGCGGGCCTTATTCCGACCAAAGCGCTGGAGCTCGCCACGGGCACCGAGAATGCCGCTAGGCTTGCCGGCGATTACGCCCAGTATGCGAATTGGGTCATGACCGACCAACAGCTGGTTCAGCAGGGCAAGAAACCGAAATATTCGGATCAAATCGAGGCTTACGCGGAAAAAGCGAGAGGTTGGACTGACGGTATGTCCAAGGAGCTTGATAAGGCCAGGAAGCAGCATGATAAGCTGCAGCAGGAAGCGGTCAAAGCAATCAACGAGGCTAAGCAGGTTAACGCGGACATGCAGCGCATCAAACAGGATACGGCAAATGCTCCTTCTAACAGCAGTTATGACCGCGTAACCGGCAAAAATGTCGCGGGTGTCGATCCCGTTACCCCTGTCATGGATACCGCGCCGGAAAACGATATGCAGGAGATCCGGAAGCTGGCAGATGAGCTTATTTTGCCGGACGGTTGGTTTGCCGAATATAACGGGGAGATTGCGGATCAAGCCACGGTGTTTGCTTCACTGCAAATGGAAGCAGGAGGCTTTATTACCAATCTGACAGCGGGCCTTGCCGTTCCCAATCTCTCCAACGAGCAGATCAAGGAGGGAGCCGTTAATCTTCGAATGGCTTATGAGCAGTATGAAGCGGCTTACGTGCGCAAAGGCTCAAGTCTCGACGAGCGGGAGCAGAAGCTGACCGATAAGGAGCTGAAAAAAGAACGCCAGGCACAAGAGGCAAAGGCGGGGGAGCTATGGTCCCAAGCTCGCCGCTTGCTTCACGGAATGACATCGGTTCCCCAGAGCGAGGAACATCTTCAAGTCATTCAGGATATCGAAAAGCGATATAAGAACAATCTTTTATTCAATCAGGAAGCAGCCGGCGCCGAGGCGGAAGGGCTTGCCCTCGCGCAGGATGCGCATGAGGAGGCGGAAGAAGCGGCATCCGCCATGAGCGGTTTGTTTGGCGGCATTGCCGATATGCTGGAGCAAACCAGAGACTCCGTCTATTTATCGGAATATACGGTTTCGCATTTTGCTTCATTTGCGCCGCAAAATCTGAGGGCATTGCTTACAAGCGGCGATACGAACGAGCTTGCCCATGCCGTCGCATTCAGCAATCAGGAAGCGGAATATGTCATTTACGGGTTTCATAGTCCAACGGCGAATTTGGCTGCCGCCTATGGCGAATTAATCGGCGTTAGAATGGCGATCCGGACGATGGAAGGGTTGTCTGCCTGCCGGGCCGCCGCCCATCCCCTCCTGATTTTGTCATGTTCGGTTGCATACGGCCTGGAAAAAACAATGGAGGATATGGCCGCTTTTACCGAACGCGGAGCGGCTCCGTTATCTAAATATATAAACGTGGATGTTGCCTACACGGATTACCTGCGGTTGTTCATGCTGGTCCACGGGGGCGCCAACCAGCCTTCCGCTTTAGCCAGGATGATTGCCGTTATTGAACATAACTTCGGGGTTACTTTGTCCAAGGTTCCGACTGCTTTAACGGGAGAAATAAAGGCCTCTGCCAGGCTGTGGTTTTTACCGGGCGTGATGGACATCGTCCAGCATTTTGGATCCTTGCAAGGAAAGGTTGTTGGCGGCAAGTATGAAACCGTTCAAACGATTGGCTGGTCTTATTAGGCGGCGTGGAAAAGCCGGGGGCGGCGAGAACGGCAGCATGGTGCTTGAGGCGGCGCTTGTCATGCCGCTGCTCCTGATGATCCTGCTGCTGTTCATTACGATGATCCGCTTATGCGCCGTGCAAATGGCCCTTCAATCGGCAGCGTCCCAGACGGTCCGGCAGATTGCGACGCATATTCGCCCAGCCGACCTAACCTTTCAAAAAGCTTCCTCTTCCATTCCCGATTTTGGTTCTATCGGTCTGAAGCTGCCGGATTGGGGAGGAGCAATAGCGAAGGAGGCGGCCGGGTGGCTGCCGGCGCCCGCAGACGCGTTAGCTTCGGCGGCTCTAGAAGGAAACTGGCAGCCGGTCACGGATGCGGCGGCTACCGAGCTGGGGAGGACTGCCGTCGAGCCGCTGCTTCGGCAATTCGCGGATGAAGCGGTGCTGGAAAAGGAGCGCTTGGGCCTATCCCATCTGTCCTTGCCGGATCTGAAGGAAAAACAGGAGCCATATTTGACAATTGAAGCGGAATACGAGTTTCCTTTATCTTTGCCGTTCTTAAACAGAAAGATCGTATTGCGAGAGCAGGCATCCGAACGGGTTTGGGTCAGCGATGCGGCGCCTGCGAAGGAAGATACCGTCGCTGCTGACGTAACGCCTATCCAGATCGTTTCCATTCAGCCGGTTCCGCTGCATCCCGGGAACAAAGCAACCGTTATAGCATTAACCTCTCCGGGTGCTTCAGCCTCGCTTACGGTCAATTATAAAAGCGGCACAAGCACGGCAAAGCATCTTGGCAGCGCAACGGCGGATGCAAACGGTTATGTGCAATGGACATGGCTGGTGTCCGGCAATACGACTCCGGGAACCTGGGAATTAACCGCAACCTCGGCGTCTGGAGAAACGGTGTCGATGCATTTTAACGTAACAAAGAAGGAGGACTCTCCGTCATGACGATACAGCTTTTGGCTGCAGGACTGCTCTTGCTTGCCGCATTGTATACCGATTTGAAATCGATGACTATTCCTAATCTGCTTACGGTTCCTTTTCTGGCAGGAGGATGTGTCTATGCCTTGTTCGCCGGTGGGGGTTACGGACTTTTGCTCGCCGTCTACGGTGCGGCGGCAGGATTTGTCCCGCTGCTGATTCTTCATTTGGCAAAAGGAATCGGCGCGGGTGATGTTAAGCTGTTTGCTGCACTGGGAGCTTGGCTTGGCGCATTGGCCGTGCTCCAGCTTATGATGTACGCCATCTTGTACGCGGGGCTGGTGGGACTAGTCCTGCTAGTTTTCCATAGACCGTTTGCCAGAAAAATGACGGCGGGCATGTATACGTTCTTTTCCCTTCGTTTCGGAGGACGGCCGAATGCTTCTTCGTGGCTGGCATGGACAAAAAATGGACGGACCTTTCCGTTTATGCTGGCGGTGGCCCCGGGAGCTTTAACTTTATGGATGATATCGGGTTAATCGAAAGGAGGAGTATTCGTGAGGCAGCCGTTCAGAATAGATTTTTCCATGAACCGAGGACATGAAATGATTGTTGACCGGAAGGAAGGCATTGTGCGGGATGAATTGGATGAGCTTGAGCTGCAGATGCTGCAGTCGAGCAAAATTCCGCATCTCTTGCCAGTCGAATGGCTGGAGATCGACGGGTGTGTCACCTTCCGTTATGCCCTGGCAGGGCGAAAAATGCTGCTGCACCGCCTGCAGGTCCAGCCGCTTTCGATGGAGCAATTTTATACGCTTTTGCTTGGCGTCGTAGAAGCATTCGAGGAGTGCAAGCATTATATGCTGCGTCCCGAAGGCTGTCTGCTTGATGACCAATATTTGTTTGTAGGCGATCAGTTGAACGATATTTGCGTTGCTTATCTGCCTTTAAAGGACGGATTGCGTGACAGCGGATCAGGCGCAGGGGATCTGCTTTCTCTTGTAGTCAGGTGGACCGCGTATATTCGGGATATTGACGGAGTGGGCCTCCAACGTATCTTGCAGACGCTTAACGGCAGCAAATGGCCTCTATCCGAGCTAAGATCCGTTCTTCTCGGATTAATTGGGGATGCTTTTATCCAAGCAGGCCCGAAGCAAGCTCCGAAGCAGGCTCCGGAGCGTATTCCCGTCGTTTTTCCGGCAGTTGCTTTAGCTGACGTTGAAGCAGACGATATCGTGCCAAAGGCAAGTTACGAAGCAAAGCCGCGAGCTGCTGGTTTAAAGCCTGCGGCAAGAGCGGCATCTGCACCAACCGCTCAAGACATTCCGCTTGTGGAGCTTGAGGAGCAGGATTCCGATGCGGCAAGAAAAAAATTATGGGTAACGGCAGCTGTTGTGGCCATAGCCGTTGCTTGCGTATGGAAATATATTTATTTATCCTCGCATTCCCGAAGCAGCCTTTATATATGCCTAGGCTTAACCTTTATGGGAATAGCCGCTCTTTATATGGTTTGGTCGCGCAGGCTTCCGGCCGGACTGCTTGCCAAGGAAGGGGACGGAGAGGGAGAAGAGGATTTTGTACCGGAATCCCGGCCGCTAGGCATGTGGCAGCGGTATGAGGATATTGAGCATGAAGAGATGGTACCGGTGATTCGAATGGAAACGGAACTCCACCCCCATGCAGGCAATACGGCTGATCTTCGTAGCCAAACGGCAATGGCGGAAGCGACGGTACTGCTGGCAGAGAGGGACATGGACCCAGCCGGACCGAAAGGGCCGGCCTTATACCGGGAGTGGGCAGGCGGCAGTTCCTGGATCGAGTGGCGGGATGAGACGTTTACGATAGGCCGGTTAGGAGAGCAGGTTAGCTATGAGGAAGAAGCCCATGGCATTTCCAGGCTTCATCTGGAGCTTGCGCGGGACGGCGGAGCTTACCTCGCGAAGGATTTGGGATCGCGAAACGGAAGCGTGTTGAACGGCGAGGTGATG
This sequence comes from Paenibacillus sp. ATY16, assembly GCF_003399985.2. Lineage (NCBI taxonomy): Bacteria > Bacillati > Bacillota > Bacilli > Caryophanales > Paenibacillaceae > Paenibacillus > Paenibacillus sp. ATY16. The sequence goes on from NZ_NMOK02000026.1 coordinate 169,032, forward strand.
ATTCCGTATAAGTCCTATCCGTTTAGCGCAGGGGATGTTATTCAGCTGGCCGGCAGCAACGGGCCCAAATACGAATTGAAGACGAGAGGTTAACCTCTCGTCTTCGGCTTGTTCTGCTTTTATTTTATGTTTGGCTTATTTCCTTCATTGCGCTTTCGATCGTCGGGTATTTGAACGCAAAGCCGTTTTCCAAGGCTTTGCGAGGCAATGCGCGTTGCCCTTCGAGAAGCAGGGAGGACATTTCTCCGAGTACGGCCTTTAACAGAAAGGCTGGTGTTGGCAGCCAATGCGGTCGTCCAATAGCCTTCCCTAACGCGCGTCCGAATCGGTCGTTCGTAACGGGTTCGGGAGCCGAGGCATTTACCGGCCCCTCAATTTCGCGGTGATCCATGCAGAACAAAATCAGCCGGACCAGATCCTCCAGATGAATCCACGACAGCCATTGCGAACCGCTTCCAAGCCGCCCCCCAGCGAATAGCCGGTGAGGCAGACTCATCAGGGGGAACGCGCCGCCGGTCCGGTTAAGCACGACGCCTACCCGCAGCTTAACCAGCCTTTTTACGGGAATGGAATCGGCAGCTTTCTCCCACTGCTCCACAACGCCGGACAAAAAGTCGGTTACCTTCATCGGACTGTCTTCCGCAAACGTAGCCGTTAACGAGTTGCCGTATGCAGAAATGCCGGAGGCGTTAATCACGGCCTCCGGCTTGGTGTTTAGTTCGGTTACAAGCTTGGCAATACGCGAAGCGGCAACTATCCGGGATTGAAGAACACGCTGCTTGGAAACTTCCGTCCAACGCTGGTTAATGCTTTCGCCGGCCAGATTTACGATCATATCCGTGCCCTCCAGCCGCTGAGGCGATGCGGCAAGCTCGTCCCATGTCATATGATGGAGCTTAGCATTCCGAGGTGAAGCGGAAGCCGTTCCTTTCCTGGATACGACAGTAACTTCATCGCCCCGTTCAAGCAGTGCCTTCACCAGCGCCCGGCCAACAAAGCCGGTTCCTCCCGTTACCGCAACGCGCATTGTTCATCCGTCCTTCATTAGGATTTGACTTCGAGCTTCTTCAGGAAATATTGCGTTACATCGCCGCTGACCTTTTCGGTATAGTCGAACTGTACCTTTGTGTCCGGCGGTATGCTGTTAATTTTGTCCGTCAGATCGTCCGTAAATTGAAGCACCATCGGTCCATCCGGCAGGTCGATTTCAACCGAGGTTGTGTCGGCTTGTCCGACAAAGACGCCTTCGTTTGTCTTAACGGCGCTGTCATCGGGCGCTGCGCTTGCATCCGTATCCGGCGAAGCCGTTCCCGTATCCGCCACTCCGTTGTTTTGCCCTTCGGACTGGCTATTTCCCGTATTATTGTCAGTTGTATTATTGCTTGTGTTCTCCGGAGAGGCGTTGGCCGGTTGTTCAACCGACGAGCCTTGTTCATTGCCGTTTGAATTGGCTTTGTCCGAACCGCATGCCGATGCGGTCATCATCACCGCGAGCAATACGGCGCTTGCCGCGATTAAGCTGCTCTTCTTTTTCGTTTTCATAGTTGTCATAGAAGCACCTCCTGAAAGCATTTGCTGAAGAATGAACATACAAACAGCCGTGTACAAGCTGTTTATATGTTTTATAACGAAATAATCCGTTTAAGGTTCCAATAGATTTGTAAACACTATTCATAAGGATTAAACAATGGGCTGCCCCTGTAACTGAAGCAGCCCGTTGCTCTTTTGTTTATTTATTGAGCAAATGCCGATAGGGATCGTAGTCGATTCCCTTGCGTTCCAGGAAAGAAACAAGGCTTCGATAGTCACGCTTAGGCGTTGCGCGTATGTATCCTTCGATGCAGTGATCCCGCGTTACTTCCGAAGCTCCGTTGTCAATGGCGACCTGACCGATTTTCGCGGCAATGGAATGCTTGGCGATATCCCGGAATGCGGACGGAACGGGAGAGACAAGCTCGTCCAGAAATCCTTTTGATTCGTCGGTCCACATGCTGCGGCTCCGTTCGACCCAGTAGTTTTGCCAGTCCAGCTTAGACTTGCCGTCTCGCTGAGGCAGCACCTTCAAAAACTTGCGGAACATGAAGAAACCGCCGATGGCCATAGCGCCGACCATTACGACCGCCCAGAAAATGATGAAAAACATAAACCAATCGGGAGCTGATTTCATACTGTACCTTCACCTCAGGAAGAATTATACCGTATTCCTAGATTTATTTCGACATTCCTTGTAAAATAAGGGTTGATCAACCGAAAGGGGCGTTTAAAAGATGTTGAAAATCGGTTCCCATGTATCATTTTCGGACAAGGGGCTGCTTACCGCGGCCAAAGAAGCCGTATCCTACGGTTCCAGCTCGTTTATGATTTATACCGGCGCACCGCAGAATACACGGAGAAAGCCAATCGAAACTTTATATATTGAAGAAGGCAAACAAATGATGGAGCAGGCAGGCATCAACGAGATTGTCGTGCATGCGCCTTACATCATTAACCTGGGCTCCTACAAGGACGACACCTTTGAGCTTGCCGTCCGCTTCCTTCAAGAGGAAATCCGCCGCACCGATTATATCGGAGTGCGCAATATCGTTCTGCATCCTGGCGCCTATACGGACAAGGATGCCGAGTACGGCATCGCCCGCATTGCCGAAGGCTTGAACGAAGTATTGGAAGGCACAAAAGATACGAACGTTAACATCGCTCTCGAGACGATGGCCGGCAAAGGTACGGAGATCGGCCGCAGCTTCGATGAGCTTGCTCAAATTATCGATAAAGTGCAGAATAACGACCGTTTGACGGTATGCATGGATACCTGCCACATGCACGATGCGGGTTACGATCTTATCAATGATCTGGACGGCGTGCTGCAAAAATTCGACCAGACCGTTGGACTTGACCGCGTTGCGGTTGTCCATGTCAATGACAGCAAAAACCCGGTAGGCGCGGGCAAAGACCGCCATGCTCCCGTAGGTGCCGGCTGGCTTGGACATGAGGCGATTCATAGAATCGTTCATCACGAAGCGCTTGCGGGCCGTCCGTTTATTTTGGAAACGCCATGGATCGGCAAGGATGACAAGAAGCAGTTCCCGATGTACGAAGCGGAAATCGCGCTGCTCCGCGGCGATGCGATGGAGCGCTTTGGCGAGTCGTTCTTCGACCATGTAGAACGTCTGCATCACTTCTATGGCAAGCAGGAAATCGACCCTCGCCAGTTCGTATTGTCGACCTGGGACGTTCTGAAGAACGATGCCAAGGCGAAAAAAGCGGATCCGCGCGAGCCAATGGAGCGCCTGTTCGATCTTCTGGCCGAAAGCGACGCGCTTCCGGGCGATTTGACCGAAGAACAAATCAACAAACGGATTACGGCATGGTTCGCCGGCAAGCAATTGCTTAAAACGGTGTAACAAATCTTTAAGATAACCACTGCAAAAGGAAGGAAGTTTTAACGTTTATGTCTTCATCTACTACTGAGTCGCGCAGCGGACGCGCGCGCATGCTGATCTCGTGCCCGGACAGACCGGGTATCGTGGCGGCGGTTTCGCATTTCTTGTACGAGCATGGTGCGAACATTGTACAATCGGACCAATACACGATGGATCCGGAAGGCGGCATGTTCTTTATCCGCTTTGAATTCGATTTGAACGATATGGACAAGGAGCTTCCGATTCTTGTTGAAGATTTCGCCCGCGTGGCGGACCGCTTCGATATGAAATGGCATACGTTCCGCGCGAGCCGCAAGAAACGTCTTGCGATCTTTGTTTCCAAGGAAGACCATTGCCTGATGGAGCTTCTGTGGCAGTGGAAAGCGGGCGATCTGGACGCGGATATTGCGATGGTCGTGAGCAACCACCCGGATATGAAGGACATGGTCGAGTCGTTCGGCATTCCTTACCACCATATTCCGGTTACTGCGGATACCAAGGCGGAAGCGGAGCGCAAGCAGATGGAGATCGTTGCGGACAAGGCCGACCTGATTGTTCTAGCCCGTTACATGCAGATCATCTCGCCAAAATTCATCGAGCAGTTCCCGAACCGCATTATCAATATCCACCATTCCTTCCTTCCGGCCTTCGTTGGCGGCAAGCCTTATGCGCAAGCTTATAATCGCGGTGTTAAAATCATCGGCGCAACGGCACATTATGTAACGGAGGAACTCGACGGCGGTCCGATTATCGAACAAGATGTTCAGCGCGTCAGCCACCGCGACAATGTAGAGGAATTGAAACGAATCGGACGCACAATCGAACGCGTTGTTCTCGCGCGTGCCGTGAAATGGCATACCGAAGACCGAATTATTGTGCATCAGAACAAAACGGTCGTTTTCAATTAATCCAATAAATGCTCTTGCCTTTCTCCATTTTAAGGATGGCAAACGAGTTTTCGGAATGGTACAATATTCAAAGCCTTTGCGCTACAACTCGCGCTATATCCAGATATATAGAGAGAGACAGAGCAATTTTAAACAGGAATTAGGAGGAAGTAAGAAATGACAGTTACACAAAAATCGATTGAACAGCTGTCGATCGACACGATCCGTACGCTGGCAATCGACTCCATCGAGAAAGCAAAATCCGGACATCCAGGCATGCCAATGGGCGCAGCTCCAATGGGCTACCAGCTGTTCGCGAAAAACATGACGCATAATCCGTCGAACCCGACTTGGATTAACCGCGACCGTTTCGTTCTGTCCGCAGGACACGGTTCGATGCTGCTTTACAGCTTGCTCCACCTGAGCGGTTACGATCTTCCTCTGGAAGAGCTGCAAAACTTCCGTCAATGGGGCTCCCTGACTCCGGGTCACCCGGAATTCGGCCACACGGCTGGCGTTGACGCAACAACCGGTCCGCTTGGACAAGGCGTTGCCATGGCTGTAGGTATGGCGATGGCAGAAGCTCATCTGGCAGCTACTTACAACAAAGAAGGCTTTGATGTAGTTAACCACTTCACATACTCCATTTGCGGCGACGGCGACTTGATGGAAGGCATCTCCCATGAAGCGGCTTCCTTCGCAGGCCACCTGAAGCTTGGCAAATTGGTTGTTCTGTACGATTCGAACGATATCTCCCTTGACGGCGCGCTTGACCTGTCGTACTCCGAAAGCGTTCAAAAGCGTTTCGAAGGCTATGGCTGGCAAGTTCTTCGCGTTGAAGACGGCAACGACCTGAACGCTTTGACTAAAGCAATCGCGGAAGCGCAAGCGGAAACAGGCAAGCCGACTTTGATCGAAGTTAAAACCGTTATCGGCTACGGCAGCCCTAACAAAGGCGGCAAAGGCGGACATGCTGGTCCTCACGGTTCCCCGCTGGGTGCTGACGAGACTAAGCTGACTAAACAATTCTACGGCTGGAACGAAGAGCATCAATTCCATGTACCCGACGAAGTTCGCGCTCACTTTGCTGAAGTGAAGCAAAACGGCGAGAAAGCAAACGCTGCTTGGAACGAGCAGTTCGAAGCCTACAAGAAAGCATACCCAGAGCTTGCAGCTCAATTCGAGCTGGCGACTTCCGGTCAATTGCCTGAAGGCTGGGATAAAGACCTGCCTAAATACACGACGGAAGACAAGCCGCTCTCGACTCGCGTAGCTTCGGGTAACGCTCTGAACGGTCTTGTTCATAACGTACCTGCTCTGGCTGGCGGTTCCGCTGACCTTGAGAGCTCGACAATGACTCACCTGAAAGGGTTGGCACAATTCAAGCCGGGCAGCTACGACGGCCGCAACATCTACTACGGCGTTCGTGAGTTCGGTATGGCTGCAGCTATGAACGGCATGAGCCTGCATGGCGGCATGAAAGTATTCGGCGGTACGTTCTTCGTATTTACCGACTACCTGCGTCCGGCAATCCGTCTGGCAGCTATCATGAAACAACCGGTTACTTATGTTCTGACGCATGACTCGATCGCCGTTGGCGAAGACGGTCCTACGCATGAACCAATCGAGCAGCTGGCTTCGATCCGCATCATTCCTGACTTGACCGTTATTCGTCCTGCTGACGCGAACGAAACTTCCGCAGCTTGGGCTTATGCCGTTGAGAACCAAAGCAATCCGGTAGCGCTTGTTCTGACTCGTCAAAACCTGCCTGTACTGGAAGGTACGGTTGAAGGCGTTCGCGAGAACCTGAAGCGTGGCGCGTATGTGGTATCCGATGCTGCAAACGGTGCTCCACAGGCTCAGATCATCGCTACAGGATCCGAGGTTCAACTGGCTGTTGCGGCTCAAAAAGCGCTCGCTGAAGAGGGCATCCAAGTTCGCGTAATCAGCATGCCAAGCTGGGATCTGTTCGATAAACAAGATCAAGCGTACAAAGATTCCGTTATCCTGCCTGAAGTTAAAGCTCGCGTTGCTGTCGAAATGGCTCATCCGTTCGGTTGGGATCGTTTCGTTGGCGATAAAGGCGTGGTTATCGGTATCGATCGCTTTGGCGCATCCGCACCTGGCGACCGCGTAATCAAAGAATACGGCTTCACGGTTGAGAACGTAGTAAGCAAAGTGAAATCGGTTCTGTAATTTAATAAGCTATTTGGCGTAGAGGAGCTAACCATACAATGTCGCAATTTGAAAACGTAACGGTTGTCAAAGAAGCTAATGTTTACTTTGACGGCAAAGTAACTAGCCGCGCTGTTCTGTTCGCGGATGGCACGAAAAAAACGCTTGGCATTATGCTTCCTGGCGACTACGAGTTCGGCACGGACTGCATTGAGATTATGGAAATTTTGGCTGGCGACCTGAAGGTGCTGCTTCCTGGCGAAACAGAGTGGGTACACATTCAAGGCAAAGGTGAGTTCACCGTTCCGGCCAATACGAAGTTCAAGCTTCAAGTAGCGGCTGTATCCGACTACTGCTGCTCTTACATCTACGAATAGCAGGTTGAAAAAGGGGCTGTCCCATCGTTTTGACGATGGGACAGCCCCTTTGTATTTAGGTTAAACTGCAAACTGCGCATTTTAATGTTCTTCCGATCGCCATTGCTCAGGGATTCCTTTGAATCAACGAGGTATGGTTGGAATCCCTTCACAAAAACGACCGCTGACGCTTCTACAGAAACATTAAAATGCTACGTTTGCCATTAACCTGTTCATTTCAAAGGCAAGCAGAGATTAAAAAGTGGCCATGCAAGGAACTGCATGGCCACTTTAATTACAATTTACTTTTTATCGCCGATTTTGCGGCCGATCCATTGCTCATAGGCTTGGGTCACGCTGCTCATGTCGAGCTCGCCGAGACCCATGGAATCGCCGATCTGGAACAAGCTTTTTGCCGCTTCCAGCATTGGCGTAGGCACCTTCAGGCCATCCGACAGCACGGAGGAGAGGCGTAGATCCTTCAGCATAAGCGCGAGGGAGAATTGGACGTCGTAATCGCTGGCAAGCACTTTCTCGCCCTTCAGCTCGGCTGTACGGCTTGCTGCGCCGCCGGATTGGACAAGCTCGAGGAACGCGCTGCCGCTGATGCCGCCGCTTGCCGCGATCGCCATGCCTTCAGCCAGGGCCGCCATATTGATGCCAACGATGGTGTTATGCGCAAGCTTTGCGGTCGCACCGCTGCCGTTAGCGCCCATGTAGATTACCTTGCGGCCCATAGCGGTCAGAACCGTCTCGACCTCTTTCAGGGTCTTTTCGGGACCGCCAACCATAAAGGTCAACGTGCCGCCTTCAGCCGCCGGCTTGCTGCCCGTAACCGGAGCATCAAGGAAAGATGCGCCTTTCGACTCTGCCGTTTCCGTAAGCTCTAGAGCGAGGGATGGAGAAATCGTGCTGCTGTCAATCAGGATGGTGCCCGGACGGACTGCGTCAAAAATCCCGTTTTCCCCATAATAAACTTCGCGGATCGCCGCGTCGTTGCTGATCATCGTGATCACGATTTCGGCTTCGCGCACAGCGTCGGCCGGAGTTGCGGCTTCGTTTGCCCCGCAAGCGATAAGCTCGCCGGCTTTGCCGGCTGTCCGGTTGTACACTTTAACCTCAAAGCCGCTGCGAAGCAGGTTCGCAGCCATGCCGTAACCCATCACGCCAAGACCGATAAATCCGATTTTTTTCATGTACAGTTCCCTCCAGTGTATCTTTAAGTTCTAAGTATTAATCACTTTTATCTTCTATCATAGCTTAGATTCGAGCGGAATGAAACTTGCCCGGCAGTCGAAGGCAGACGCGGCCGTTCTCGCTTGGTTAGCTCCATAATGCATCAAGCCATAAAAGCTTTTACTAATCATTATAGATAATCTTCATACCTTTTTCATGGTTTGTTGCTTGTTTTTCAAATCTAAATCCGATATTCTAAAGGCTAAGTATGACAGGTAATTGAAAAACAGTATCAGGGAGGCCTTTCTTTCATGAGTAAAACGGTAAAATTCGATTACACTAAAGCCCTTGGCTTTATCGGACAACATGAAATCGACAATTTGTCGGAACAAGTTCGTATCGCCCACGAACAATTACATAATGGTACTGGCGCAGGCTCCGACTACCTCGGTTGGATTGACCTGCCTAACAATTATGACAAAGAAGAATTCGCCCGCATCAAGCAATCCGCTGAGAAAATCAAATCCGATTCCGAAGTGCTGGTTGTTATCGGCATCGGCGGTTCTTACCTTGGCGCGCGCGCGGCAATCGAGATGCTCTCGAATTCCTTCTACAACCTGCAAACAAAAGAACAGCGCAAAACTCCGCAAGTTCTGTTCGCGGGCAACAACATCAGCTCGACTTACGTGACGCATCTGCTTCAATTGCTGGATGGCCGCGACTGGTCGATCAACGTGATCTCCAAATCCGGCACAACTACCGAGCCGGCAATTGCGTTCCGTATCTTCCGCGAAGCTCTCGAGAGCAAATACGGCAAGGAAGCGGCACGCAAGCGTATCTACGCAACAACGGACCAAGCAAAAGGCGCCCTGAAGAAGCTGGCGAGCGAAGAAGGCTACGAGTCGTTTGTTATCCCTGACGATGTCGGCGGCCGTTATTCCGTCCTGACAGCTGTTGGCCTTCTGCCAATCGCCGTTGCTGGTGTCGACATCGACGCGATGATGCAAGGCGCGGCAGACGCATCGAAAGAATACAGCAATCCGAATCTCGCCGAGAACGAGGCGTATCAATACGCTGCGGCGCGCAACGCGCTCTACCGCAAAGGCAAAGTAACGGAAATCCTCGTGAACTACGAGCCTAACCTGCACTTTGTATCCGAGTGGTGGAAGCAGCTCTTCGGCGAAAGCGAAGGCAAAGATTACAAAGGCATCTATCCGGCATCCGTCGATTTTTCGACAGATCTGCACTCGATGGGCCAATTCATCCAAGAGGGCAACCGCAATATCTTTGAAACGGTTATCCAAGTAAACGAGGTTGCCGAGCACATCACCATTGGCAACGATCCTGCTGACCTCGACGGATTGAACTTCCTGACAGGCAAAACGATGGACTTCGTTAACAAAAAAGCATTCCAAGGTACGCTTCTGGCCCATACGGACGGACAAGTACCTAACTTTATCGTGAACATCGCCGACATGACGCCTTATACGTTTGGTTACATGGTTTACTTCTTCGAGAAAGCCTGCGGCATCAGCGGCTACCTGTCGGGCGTGAATCCGTTCGACCAACCGGGCGTAGAGGCGTACAAACGCAATATGTTCGCGCTGCTTGGCAAACCAGGCTACGAGAAAGAAAAGGCTGAGCTCGAAGCTCGTCTGTAATGCTGGAGCGTTATTCTACGGTTAGAGGTCCGGGCAGCGAAGAGGTCGTTATCAAGAGGTCCCGTTTTATCGGCTACGCAAAGCCGGTAGAGACGGAGGAGGAAGCCGTTTCGTTCATCGATGAGATCAAACGGCTTCATCGGGCTGCCACCCATAACTGCTCGGCTTATGTAGTCGGGGAACGCGATCAGCATCAGAAAGCCTCCGATGACGGTGAACCTAGCGGGACGGCCGGCAAGCCAATCCTTGAGGTCATCAAGCATAAAGGTTTAAAAAACGTTGCGGTCGTGGTTACTCGTTATTTCGGCGGGATTATGCTTGGTGCCGGCGGTCTGGTCCGTGCTTATACGGACGGCGCGGTAGCGGGCATCGAAGCAGCCGGCGAAATCGTGAAGGTGCTGCACCGGGAAGTTTTTGTTGACGTGGACTATACCTGGTACGGCAAAGTGGAGAATGAGCTCCACGGCCGGGGGACTCGTCTTGGCGGCACTGAATTTACGGATCGCGTTACGGTGAAATGCCTTCCCGTCGTATCGGAGGCCGACGCTTTTGTGGCGTGGATAACCGATTTGACGCAAGGACAAGCCGTCATTACGGAGGGCGAAGAGCTTTATTATATCGAAGGCGAATAAGAAAAGCCGCCCGTTGTCTTGGCTAAAAGACAGCAGGCGGCTTTTTGCTATGTTCTAAGGAATGTTATTACAGCAAAAATGGACAGTCCAATTACGCATAAAATGTAAATATGGGATTGACTAGACCAGTTGTTCTCTGCTAAATTTAGAATACCAAGTGATCTAATAGGAATTGTGTATTTACTATTGATTAAGGTTTAGCAAACACCTACGGTTCGAACCGGTGGTTTGGAGGTCATAAGCAGCATGAATGTCATGTTTCGCAGCAAGTGGTGGAGCTTCGGATTTCGGAGCGCGATTATGCTCTACTTTATTGTATTAATTGTACTTCCCATTATCGGAATTTATACGCAGTCGGTATCCAGGGGGGTTGTTCCCTTCTGGGAGAGTATATCGGATCCCCTGGCATGGAAGGCCGTGCTGCTGACCATTAAGCTGGCGCTTATCGCAACCGTCATTAACGTGCTGCTGGGTTCTATGATCGGATGGGTACTAATCCGTTACCGTTTTCCGGGAAGAAGGATTTTGAACAGCTTGGTTGACCTGCCGTTTGCTCTTCCGACTGCCGTAACCGGGCTTATGATTTTGCTTTTGCTTGGCCCAGGGAGCTTTGTCGGCGAGCTGGCTTCGAAGATGGGCTTTACGATTGTATTCCATCAGCCGGCGATTGTGATCGCCATGGTCTTTGTAACTTTTCCGTTTGTGATCCGGGCGGTTCAACCGCTGCTCGAGGAGATCGACAAATCGGAAGAAGAAGCCGCCTACACGATGGGCGCAAGCAAATTCCGTACCTTTTTTAGCGTCATCTATCCTTCCATGCTGCCGGGAGTAATCAGCGGTGCGATGCTGGCTTTCTCAAGAGCACTAGCGGAGTTCGGGGCCGTTGTACTGGTAGCGGGCAATATCCCGGGCAAGACGCTGATTGCCGCCGTTTATATTTTTGGAGAAATTGAGAGTGACAATCCGCAAGGGGCTGCAGCGGTTTCGGTATTGCTGCTGACGCTTTCGTTTATCATTTTATGGACGGTCAACCTGATTCAATCGAGGAGGCCGGGGAAATGACAATTAGACGAACGTGGATTGGTCTTACTTATATCGTTTTTACCTTATTGCTGATTATTCCGCTTATCGAGATCTTCACGGGCTCGTGGGCGGACGGCTGGAGCGGCTTTGTTGAAGGGTTAACCCGCAAGCAATCGCTTCATGCTTTGCAGATGACGGCCATTATTGTAGTCGTTGTAACGGCTATTAACACCGTGTTTGGCGTTATGCTGGCGCTTTATCTAGTTCGCGCCCATTGGATCGGACCCCGCATGAAGCGGCTGCTCAACAGCATCGTGGATTTGCCGTTTGCCGTATCGCCGGTTATCGGCGGTTTGATGATTGTTCTTTTATTAGGTCCTAATACCGTAATCGGTTCATTTTTCGAGGATACAGGCTTTAAAGTCGTTTACGCCCTGCCGGGGATGATTCTTGCTTCCCTGTTCGTGACGTTCCCGCTGATGGTGCGCGAGGTGTTGCCGGTGCTTCAGGAGATTGGCGCCCAGCAGGAGGAAGCGGCCTCTACTCTAGGCGCTTACTCGTGGTATACGTTCTGGAAGGTGACCTGGCCGTCTATCCGCTGGGGGGTTATCTACGGCGTTGTATTGACGGTAGCAAGAACGCTAGGCGAGTTTGGAGCTGTGCTTGTCGTATCGGGCAATATTATGAACAAGACGCAGACGGCTACCACGCTCGTGTATCAGGATGTCGAGAATTTTAACGTTGTAGAAGCAAACGGCGTAGCCCTTGTGCTTGCCGTATTCTCCGTAGGCCTTCTCCTATTAATGGAATGGGCGAAAAAACGAAAGGAAGTGCATTAAGCCATGCATATTGAAGTTCGTAACCTCAGCAAGAGCTTTGGCGATTTCCACGCCGTGCAGAACGTCAGCTTCGAGATTGAAAAAGGTCATCTGATCGGGCTTCTTGGTCCAAGCGGCGGCGGCAAAACGTCGATTCTTCGTATGCTGGCCGGCCTTGAAACGCCAACTTCCGGGGATATTCTGTTCCATGGCAAGCGGGTTAACGATCTGCCCCCGCAGGAGCGCGGAATCGGCTTCGTATTCCAGAACTATGCTTTGTTCAAGCATATGACCGTATATGACAACATTGCTTTTGGGCTGAAGGTAAAAAAGCAGTCGAAAGAGCAAATCCGCGAGCGCGTATCTACGCTGGTTGAACTAACGGGTCTCAAGGGCTTCGAGCACCGTTACGTGCATCAGCTGTCCGGCGGACAACGGCAGCGCGTCGCTTTCGCCCGCGCCCTTGCTCCCGAGCCGCAGCTGCTGCTGCTTGACGAGCCGTTTGCCGCGATTGACGCCAAGATTCGTACCGAGCTGCGGACTTGGCTGAAAGAAATGATCGAGCGCGTAGGCATCACTTCCATCTTTGTCACCCATGACCAGGACGAAGCGATTGAAGTCGCGGACGAGATCATGATCATCGGCAAAGGCAAACTGGAGCAGAAGGGCACGCCTTGGGAAATTTACAAAAATCCGCAAACGCCGTTTGTCGCAAGCTTTATTGGCGAATCGACGATCGTGGAGGACGTTAAAGTACTAAAAGGCTTTGACGCCGCATTGTCCTTCCCGGGAACAAAAGCTCTCATCCGTCCCGAATATATCGAGATTGGCAAGCCGGGCGAGATTCGCCTGCAGTCCGCGTCCGTAAACGCAACGGTGAAAGCCCTGCATTTCCGCGGCAGCGAGTGGATGGTCGAGCTGCTCGTGGACAACGTAAAGCTTATTACGTACCGTTCGCTGGAGAAGGAAGTGCTGCAGCCTGGCGAGCAGGTTAGCGTGCTTGTCCATCGCGCGTACCTATTCAACGATAACGACAGCTGGATTATGGAAAACAGCCTGAAGGTTGACCCCATGCCGATTCATATCTAAGTACTCATCTTAGTAGAAAGAGTTGTATACGAACATGACAATAAATCGAAGAGCAAGCCGGCGGATTGCCGTACTGCTCCTGGCCGTACTGCTGATTATGACAGCAGGCTGCGGCAAGGAGGAGACGAAGCAGCCTGCTGAGTCTACCGCACAAGACGGTGATGTAACGCTTGTCATCGGTGCCTACTCCGTAGTGAAGGATGCGTTCAGCGAGATTTTGCCGCAATTCCAGGCCTATTGGAAAGAGCAGACAGGTCAGAAGGTTGTATTCCAGGAATCGTATGAAGCTTCGGGGACGCAGGCACGCGCCATAGCCGGAGGCTTCGAGGCGGATGTCGCGATTCTGGCGATGGAAGGCGATCTGGATAAAATCTCGGACGCAGGCTTCATTACGCATGATTGGAAGTCTCAACCGAATAAAGGCTTGATTACGAAATCGATTGTTGTCCTCGGGACCAGAGAAGGCAACCCCAAAGGCATTAAGGACTGGGATGATCTCACCCGCAAAGGCGTAAAGGTTCTCTATCCGAATCCAAAGACATCCGGTGGTGCGCAATGGGATATTAACGCGATCTATGGAGCAGGGCTCAAGAAGTCGGAGGAAGAGACGGGGACAAAGGATCCGGCTTTTGCCAAGAAATATTTGGAGTCGATTCATAAGAACGTGGAGTCACTTGATAAGAGCGGGCGCGCTTCTATGGCGGCTTTCGAATACGGCGTTGGCGATGTGATCGTTACTTACGAGAATGAACTGCTTGGCCGCATAATGAATGGAGTTAAGTATGACATCGTTGTTCCGAAGAACACGATCCTGATCGAGAACCCGGCTGCCGTCGTGGATAAGAACGTCGATAAACACGGTTCGCGCAAAGTGGCCGAAGCGTTTATCTCGTATTTGCAAAGCGAGGAAGCGCAGCGTACGTTCGTCAAATACGGCTTCCGTTCGGTCGACGATAAGGTAGCCGAAGAGTCTAAGGATAAGTATGTCGTACCGGAAGGGCTGTTCGATATTTCCTATCTGGGCGGCTGGAAGGAAGTCCGTCAGAATCTCTATTCGAAAAAAGGCATCTGGTATCAGGTGCTTGCGGGAATTTAAAACGCAACAAAAAACTCCATGGTGGAAGCGCCGCTTCCCCGTGGAGTTTTTCTTTGTTTTATTCGGCGGCTGGCTGCAGGACGAATTTCTCAATGACGTGACGAACGCCTTCTTCGTTATTCGTCAGCGTAATATAATCCGCGATTTCCTTCAGCTTAGGTGTGGCGTTGCCCATTGCCACGCCAAGTCCGGCTGCTTCAATCATTTCGTGGTCATTCCACGCATCGCCAATCGCGATGGTCTGCTCGATCCCGCAGCCCAAATGCTCGGCCATAAACCGAAGCGCATGGCCTTTTGTGCCTTCCTTGTGCATAAACTCGAGGTAATGAGGCTTGGATTTCGTAATATGGACCCGGTCGCCAATAATAGGCTTTAACTCTTCGGCGAGCTGATCCAGATAGGCCGGATCATCGATGATAAGCATTTTATTGTTAGGCTTGTCGAGCAAAGCTTCGAAATCCTCGGCTACGACATACGGGATATTCGTCAGCGTGGAATAGTTGACCGCTTTCTCGTTGGCTTCCTTCACGTACAAAATATCGTCCGCATACAGCTGCAGATGGAGGCCTCGCTGCTCCGTGATCGCGTACAGCTCCTTCGCCGCATCCTGCGGCACGCAGCGCTCGTAGAGCACTTCCCCATCCAGGAGCGTCTTCACAAGCGAGCCCTGATAAGTAATAATCGGAACGTTCAACTGGATCTGATCCGCGATTTTTTTGGCCGAAGCATACATCCGTCCCGTGGCCAGGGTAACGGTTACGCCTAACGCAATGGCTTCCTCCATCGCCTTTTTCGTGCCTTCGGTCACGATTAACTCGTCATTAAGAAGCGTATCATCGACATCGATTGCAATTAATTTGTACATGTCTCTCTCTCCTGTCTCTATTCGTCCAACAAAAGCTAGGTTGATTGTAGCGAAAAATATAACCGGCTTCAACCCTATACCCCTACGGATTACCCCGTCCATTTGCTCAGCGTACCCCAAATAAGCTACATTAGAATACAGAACATCAGTCATAGTCAGGAGTGACCCTTAGTGAAAGAAATCTCGAATGAGGCAGCGAAGCAGCGGATTATAACGTTTGCGGTTATTGGCGCATTACTATTTACGATTATCGGATTTATTCTTGGCTGGCTCTGGATGGAAGTGAGGTATCCGATGCTGAAGGAGCCTGCGTTCCGTAATTTTACGGTGTCCTACAACACCATTATGGATAAATACTTAAACGGCGCGAAGTCGGAGGATCTCATTAATGGCGCCTCCCAAGGCATGCTTGCTTCGCTGGGCGATCCTTACTCTAGATATTTGGTCAAGGAGCAGGGCAGCGCTTATACGCAAGGCTACGAAGGAGAATTCTCCGGAGTGGGCATTACCCTTCAGGAAGCGGACGGCAAGTTTATCGTGGCCAGCGTGACGGAAGGAGCGCCGGCAGAGCGCGGAGGCGTTCACGCGGGGGATGAAATCGTTGGCGTGAACGGGACCTCGATTAAAGGCAAAGAGTACGATGATGTCATTACCGTTCTGCGAGGAGATGCCGGTACGAAGGTGAAGCTGTCCCTTCAACGGGGAGACGTTGCGAAGCCGATCGAGGTGGAGCTGACTAGGGAAGCGATTGCGGTGCATACGGTAACGTCGGAAATGCTCAGCGGCGGCATCGGACACGTAACGATCACGAAGTTCGGGGAGAAGACGGATGACGAGTTCAAGACCGAAATCGGGAAGCTGCAAAAAGAAGGGATGAAGAAGCTGCTGCTTGATCTTCGTTCCAATCCGGGCGGCCTGCTGCAATCCACGATCCAGATTGCGAATATGCTAGTGCCTAAGGATAAAGTCATTCTGGAGGTTGTCTACAAAAACCACACGAATACGGTTACTTACCGCTCGAAGCAGGAGAAGCCATGGACGATTCCGATCGTTGTCCTGGTGAACGGTCAATCCGCAAGCGCCAGCGAGGTGCTGACGGCAGCGCTCAAGGAATCCGCGGGCGCAACGGTTGTTGGGGAGAAAACCTTCGGCAAAGGCATCGTGCAGACCTTCCAGCAGTTCAAGGACAAATCGGTGCTTAGCCTGACGGAAGCCCAATGGAAAACGCCGGGAGGCACCTGGATCCATAAGCAGGGCGTGACACCGGATGTAACGGTAGCTCTGCCGGCCTTCGCAAGCCTCAGCCAGCTTCCGTTCGGAACGGAGCTTAAGACCGGAAGCTTCGGGGACAACGTCAAGACGCTCCAGCTGATGCTGCAGGAGCTCGGATACGCGCCGGTTGGAGATATCGGCTTGTTTAACGAGCGGACCGCTGATGCGTTAAGCCGCTTCCAGAAGGATAATAAGCTGGGGGCAACCGGCACGTTTAACGACATGACGGGCTACCGGATACTCGAGTTATTAAGCGACAAGCTGAAGGAAGAGGATACGCAGCTTCACAAAGGGATCGAAATTTTGAACAGTAAATAAGTCCGCCGAATTCGCTATTGACAACGGGAATGATAATTATTATCATTCATAGAGGAAAGTATTACACCGTTGCGCAGCGAGGTGAGCCGGCATGAAGAAGATCAAATATTGCACCCGGAATTTGAAGAACGGAACCAAGCCTGTTTACAAGGCGATGAAGAACAAGTATCCGGACATAAAGATGAAGAAGAAGGACTGTCTTGGCAACTGCCGAACGTGCAAACGCGAGAGCTTTGCGATGATTAAATCCAGAAGCATCTGCGCTTCGAGCCCGGACCAGTTGTATAAGGAATTGAAGAAATTGATCGGGTAACCAAATATTTTGGGTAATTTTGCATGGGACGGCTTTTGCCGTCCTTTCCGTTTATGTTAGAATAAAACCAAACACGAAAAAGAGGTGCATAAGCGATGAATGATAAATTAGCGGAAGCGCTCAATGAGCAGATGAACTTTGAATTTTATTCGGCGCATGTGTATCTTGCAATGGCAGCCTATTGCTCCGGCGAAAGTCTCGATGGATTCGCGAACTTCTTCATTATCCAAGCTGAGGAAGAGCGTTTCCATGGTATGAAAATATACAAATTCCTGAATGACCGCGGACGCCGCGCTACGCTTACCGCGCTCGGCGAACCTAAGAACGAATACGAGTCCATGCTTGACGCCTTCCAGCACGGCTATGCGCATGAGCAGCAAAATACGAAGCGCTTCTACAACCTGGCGGATCTTGCGCTTAACGACCGCGAGCATGCAACGATGTACTTCCTCAAGTGGTTCATCGACGAGCAGGTTGAAGAAGAAGCGCTGTTCGATAATATTATCCAGAAGCTGAAGCGCATTGATAAGGACAGCAACGCCTTCTACATGCTGGATGCTGAATTCGCGGCACGTACGTTTGTAGCTCCGGCGGAATAATAGACATCATGAAAAGACGGGACCTGGCAGCATAACTGACAGGTCCCGTTTTTTTATGGTCACAAGATGGAGGAATGGAATGTTTATCGCACAGCGTATTTTGGGATATGCGGCTATTTTAATCGGTCTTCTGATTTCCTTTTCGGGACAAATCGGTGAGGCTGGGATGTTCGCCGCCGCCGGATTTGTGCTTGTCTCGCTAGCCGAGCTCGTCCGGCTGCAGCAAGGAATGTACCATCTGGCCTTAGGTCTGCCGCTCAAAAATGAGCAGATTCATAAAATACTTAGAAAAACCCCGCCGGTCAAAGTGACCTCAACGACCTTGTCGATTCATCCCTTTAATGAGACCGAATATCCGCTGCTGGAGCTTCAAGGGGAATCCTATTTACGGGTAAAAGCCTTTATTCCCTATATCGAGCAGTCCGAAACGGAGTACCGTTTCACCTTCCCGGATTCGGCGCTTGTCCTGCTTATTTGCGACCCCCGTTATAGTCAGGGAAGCCGTTTGTTCCAATATAACGACCAAGTATTCGTCAAGCTGTCGGCGCTGCCTCTTTCGGTACAAAAGGAAGGGGACAGGTTACGGGTTGAAATCGCAGCATCGAAGCATTAACTATAGGCATTGATAATAAAAGACGATACCGCCGCGGGCTTGCCGCGATAATAAGCGGGGGAGCTGATATACAGCTCCTCTTCCGCCCTTGTGACGGCCACATAGGCAAGGCGCCGTTCCTCTTCCATCGCAGCTTCGCCGACATTGTCGCCGGCCTGAATAGCGCTTCTATCGCTGTTCTTCTCGGCGGTGATGGCTGAGCTATGAGGCAGAATCCCCTCGGATACGCCGCAAACAAAAACGACCGGAAACTCCAGCCCCTTCGACTTATGAATGGTCATAAAATTGACCGCGTCGGCATTGCTGCTGTCCAGCTTCATCCGTTTCATCTCTTCATGTTTCGCCGCAATCTCGTCGATAAAAGCAAGGAAAGCCGTTATGCCGTCAAAACGTTTGGCTGAAGCCTCAAGCTCGTCCAGCATTTCCTTCAAGGAATCCTTATGCTCGGTTAAGGCCGGTCCGCTTTTGTTAGCTTCAATAAATTGATCGTAGAATTCCATGCGGAGCCGGCGGATCGCCGCCTCCGGCTTCAGCTTCTCCAGGGAACGGATCAGCTTGATCCGTTCTTTTATTTTATCCTGATGGAAGGACTTAATCTCAGGGTACCGGGTCAGATGGATAAGCGGCCATTTTTTGGCCTGCTTCTTATCCTCATTCCATATAAACGCCATCGCCTGATCCGGCCGGACATACATCGTGGCAAGCATCGCTTCCATCGCGTCAAAGTTGCGGCGGTCGACGGACAAGCGAAGATGGGCGATAACCGGCTTGATGACCCATTGCTCGTACAGCGATTCGCCGCTGCCGTAGTCGATAAACGGGACCTGGCGGATAACCAGCTGATCAAATATCGCCCGGCTGCTGCTGGCGGTACGGAACAGGATCGCAAAATCGCGGAACGAGCGGCCTTTTTTCTCCTTCTGCTGAAGCAGCGTATTTACGATCAGATCCGCTTCGTCGTCGCTGTTGCCGGGTCTCGCATATACGGGCGGAAGGCCATGGGGCTTTGCCGTCAGCAAGGTTTTGCTGCGCCGCTGCTTATTATGGCGGATAACGGCGTTGCCTAGGCCAACGATGCCGGAGCCGGAGCGGTAATTGACGTCGAGAATAATGTTTTTGGCGCCGGGGAACTGCTTCTCGAAGTTCAGAATATAATCGTTGCGCGCTCCGTTAAAGGAGTAGATCGTCTGATCGTCATCGCCCACCACCATCAGATTCCGGTGCGGCTGAACGAGAAGCTTGATGATCTCGTACTGAATCGTATTGGTATCCTGGAATTCATCGATCATGACATAGCGGAACCGGTTCTGCAGCATGGCGAGCAGGTTCTCGTCCTGCTTGAGCAACTGGTACGCTTCGAGCAGCATGTCATCGTAATCGATTAAATCCAATTGGCGTTTCCATTCTTCATAACTGGTAAAGATAAGCTTAAGCTGCCGGTCCTCTTCCGTTTTCTCGGGAAGGTCCGGAACCGCAATCATCTGCATTTTATAAGACGACAGCAGGGTTATAAGCGTCTCCGGCTGGTACGTCTCATGCAAATTGCGTTCGCGCAGCAGTCGTTTGAAGTAAATCTGCTTGCGTCCGGCTTCGCCCAGAATATTGTGCTTGTAGCCGCGCCTGCGCAGCATAAGAAGACAAAACGAATGGAAGGTTCGGGCTTCAATCTTGGCTGCGGCTCCTAGCCCGATATTCGGCAGCTGGCTGATTCGTTGCTTCATTTCGTCGGCTGCTTTTTTGGAGAAGGTCATAAGCAGAAGCTGCTGGGGCGGGATGCCGCGGACGGCCAGCATATAGCCGGTTCTGCAGACGAGAACGGAGGTTTTGCCCGAGCCTGCGCCGGCCAGTGTCAGAATGGGGCCATCGATGTGACGCACCGCGGAGATCTGCCTCTGGTTCAACCGAATCCCTTGGCTCTCCAAAGCGCGGAAATAGAAGGCGTCCTTGTCGGAAGGAGGGACCAGCTGCTCGCTTGTATCCGCGGAAGCAGAGGCGGCCGGTGTATAATTTTTATTAACAACGCCGTACGGGCGTTTGTAATAGATTTTATTGTTGGAATTTGTTGCATTGTTCATTGTCCATAATCACCTGTTGTCGATTATAGCATGATAGAATGGGTGTTCGTACGTTAAAACCGAAATTATTAATATTTGGAGAGGAATGAAGACATCATGATTGTACCGGCAGGCAAGGAAGACGTGGAGCAAGTCATGCCGCTGCTGCATGAAGCTATCGGCAACATCGCCTGCTCCCTTGCGGGAGTGGAGGATGAAGCGGAAGCGATGCGGATATTGGCGGAATTTTATATCGAAGAGGGGAACCGTGTCAGCTACCGGAATGTGATCGTAGACAAAAGAGACGGCGTAATTGCGGGTATATTGGTCTGCTATTCCGGGGATCGCGCGGAGCAACTGGATCAGCCGTTAATCGAGCGCGTGAAGCGGGTAACCGATATCGCGGATTACGCGATCTTGACGGAAACGCGTCCTGGCGAGTTTTACCTGGACTCCATTGCCGTCCATTCTTCATTCCGCAATCAAGGCATTGCCAAGGCGCTGATGGCTGCTTTCGAGCAGGAGGCTGTGAAGCAAGGCTATTCTCTGGTTTCGTTAATCGTTGAAGAATACAATGGCCAGGCAAGGCTGCTTTATGAAAAAATGGGCTACAGGGCAGACGGTGAGCTCTTGATTAGCGGACACCGCTATACGAGAATGGTAAAGACTGTATTCGGGAAATAAGGGCGAGGAAAGAAGGAATGCGGCGAGTTATGTCGAAACTGTAGAACCGGCGTAATTATTACAAACTTAACGGGTGATACATATATGAACCTTATCCCTTCCTCTTGGAGTACCCCGACTTTTAGTTGTGAAGATTTGCAGTCATCCGAAATTGGTCTTGTGCAGGAGTTGTATACGGCAAGCGCGCCGGTCGCCTTGTGGGATGGGAAAGAGCAAGATCCTCATTATATCGAGCTTTCCTATCATGAAGGCATACTGCCGGAAGGCGGCGTGAAGGAGCGGTTCCGGATTCAGTCCATAAGGCTGAAAACAACGGAGGAAATCGTTGGCTTCCTCAGCGTGTATCATAGCTACCCTCATCCGGATTCGCTGTATCTGGCCATGATGTGCATCAGCGGTGATTTCCAGAATCAAGGATACGGCCAGGAAGTCATGAAGCATTTTCTGCTGGAGATTGGTCTGCTTGGTTATTCCGAAGTCAGGGTTAATGTCTCTCTCCGCAATTGGGCAGGACTTCGTTTCTGGACGAAATCCGGGTTCAATCGCATCAGCGGTATTTTTGGCGACAAGGAGTTCGCGGAAGGCAAATTTGCGGATATCGAGCTGATTAACCGATGGTCACTGTGAATTTTTAGATGTCATTGTGTAATAATGATAACTATGTTAAGATTATAATTATTCTAAATTATAATCATTCTAAATAAGCTTGAAGTACAACAACGGATATTGAGACACAAGGAAAGGCGGGTGAGCTTTATCATGATCGAAGAACAAATGGAAACGATCAACCGTCAGTTAAGAACAAAAGGCTACAAATTAACACCGCAGCGCGCAGCGACCGTTCGCGTATTGCTGGAGAACGAGAAGGACCATCTGAGCGCGGAGGATGTTTACATGCTGTTGAAGCGCAGCAATCCGGATATCGGTCTGGCAACGGTCTATCGTTCCCTCGAGCTGCTGAGCGAGCTGCACATCGTCGAGAAAGTAAACTTCGGCGACGGCGCAACGCGTTACGATCTGCGGAGCAACGACCAGGAGCATCACCATCATCACCTGATTTGTACCGAATGCGGTACGGTCGAGGAGATCATGGATGACTGGCTGCTGCCGATGGAGAATCGGATTGCGAAGGAATTCGGATTCAAGGTATTGGACCATCGCCTTGATTTTCACGGGATCTGCAAAGCCTGCAAAAGCAAAGCAACGGATAATGACCATAAAGCCGTGTCTTAACATAATAAGGAGCCTTGGATCCCGAATGGATCCAATGGCTCCTTTGTTGTTGAAAAGGCCTAGCTGCACGGCTTTCCGTTTATGTAATAGCTGTCTTCCCGGTACGTACGGAAAGCGACCTCTACTTCAGCGATGCCGATCCGGGCCAGATGCGCGGTAACGGCTTGGGCGAACCGGTCGCGGACCGCTTGTCCGCGCTCGAACCAGCCTACCTCAACGAACGGATACGATTGTCCTTCGGCAAGACCGCCAAAGACGGCCGTCGCATGAAGGCATTCCATCGTGAAGTTATCCGTGCCGCATTCGCAAATGGAGGCCAGATCTTCGGCCAGCGCCAGGCTAACCGTCGTCAGCCGATCCGCGGGTACCCCGCGAAATAAAAGCTGTGGCATATGCTACCTCCTTCTAGTCATGTAAAGCATCAGCACTAGCAAGATGCACTATCCATTAGATTACCTTGACTTGGTCTTATATTGCAATGCATGGAAACTCCGAAGGTGGAGGTTGCGGAAGCCGATGCTCATGCGTTATCGTAGGAGACAAGAGCAAGAACGAAGGCCCCCTTACGGATAAGGGAGCCTTCATGCAAGAAACATCAACTGTACTTGAGCCAAATATTGCTGAGGGCAAGAAGCGGCCAAATATAGTTGTTGCTGGCATAATGGGCATAGACGCTGCCGGGAAGCGCTCCGCCGGTTGGATACGTATACGTCCAGTCATGGCGGTCAAGGGACTGCAGGAGAGCTTCCACGCCGCGTTCCAGAGCGGGAGTAGGCTTAGGCAAAGCAGCGGTCAGCCCATCCAGCGCCCATGCCGTCTGGGATGGCGTGCTGAAGTTTAAGGGAACGTAACGCCGGACTTTATCGCTGATACAGGATTCGCCCCAGCCGCCGTCTTCATTTTGGACCTGGATCAGCCAATCGACTCCCTTCTTGATAGCCGGATGATCCTCCGCGATGCCTACGGCCGTCAGCCCTTGAATAGCGGCACTTGTACCATGCACATAAGTGATGCCCCAGCGCCCGTACCAGCTGCCATTGCTTTCCTGCTGGGACAGGACCCAGCGCAGCGTGGATTCAATCCAGCTGTTGCCGGCGTTCATGCCAAGCTCTTGGCCAAGAAACTGCAGCGTACGCGAAGTCAGGTCGACCGTGGAAGGGTCAACCGCGATATCCTTGGCACCTTCGAAATTAAAAAAAGCAATCGGCAGCCGCGAGCCCTGCCGTTCAAACGCCGGCCAGCCGCCGTTATCGTTGCGCATGGTGAGCACCCAGTTCAAGCCCCGCTGCCAGTCTGCTTGCAGCTCCGGCGTACGGGAGCTGTAGGGCTCGATGGCGCGAAGGGCGGCGGTGGTATCGTCCACATCCGGATAAAGGGTGTTTACGTTGGAGAAGCCCCAGCCGCCGGCAGGCGTGCCGGGATTACGGATTGCCCAGTCCCCAAGCTGGGTCTGCTGTCTTTGGCGCAGATAGGCGCCTGCGTTCTCAAGCGCGGTTGAGGTAGGGTTTACTCCGGCCTTGCGCAGGGCATGAACAAGCATGGCGGTATCCCATACTTCAGAGGACGCGATCTGCACATGGCTGTTGGCGCACATGACGGAACGGATGCCGTGCACCATGCGGTGAATAAGCGGTGAGCTTGACGAATAACCAAGCATCAGCAGCACCAGAATCATAAACATGGTGGCCGTTGTATAAGTGAGCAGCGTACCGTCCGGTTCCAGCCGGTCGAACAGAAATTGAACCGCCTTTTCCTGCGGGGTTGGCGATTCGAAGGGAAGCAGCTCCGACAGCGACAAGGAGCCAACCAAGGTGGCCAGGGCTGCAATCCACGGCGAATCGTTCTCGAATCGCTTGGAGCTGCCGGCGAACAGATCGGACAAATCGGGCATGGAAGCGCTATGCTGGACGAACTGGGCGTTAGCCAGCATAATGATCGGCACGATATGTACGCGGGCATGCCCGGACAAGGAAAAGAGATCGATGCCAATCCCGTTGTCAGAGAAAAAGACCTCGAGGGGAATGCGCATCGACTTTGGCCATGAAGCCTGGCCTGCCGCGGCGAAGATGGCCTGCGTCAGGAGAGAACGGATTTTGGACAAGCCGCCTTTGCTTAAAATAAACTGCTTCGCCTGCTGCATGCGGGGATCCAGCTTATTCAAAAAACCGGAGTAAAGCAGCGCGAAATAAGCTTCGGCCGTCGCATCCAGATTGCCGTCTTCTTCATCGGGGTATATTTTCCAAGTGCCGTTAGGAAGCTGTCTGCTCAAGATCCGGCTAGCTATTTGGCGGATAAGGGCTTCATTCTGGCCGTAGCCAAGCATCCGGAGAATTATGATGAAATAACTGTCCGGCATCGTGCCGGAATCAAAGCAAAGACGCCATGACCCGTCTGCCGATTGAAGCTGCAAGAGCTCACCCCGCATTTGCTCGATCCTCGCGCGGATTCGATTCATATCCATAGACCGCATTCATTCCTTTGCTGCGATGATATTGCTGCTTGTTATGTATATGCGGGAGCAAGCGGGGAAAAGAAGAAGCCTTGCAATTTCAAGCGTCATATCAGGAAAGGAGATTCGGATTAGATGCATGACATTACGATAGATTTATATAGAAACTGGATTGATACGGTAAAGGAAGTTTTTCGCGGCTCGGGCCATCCGATTCCGGGAAATGTAAGCGACACGGAGGTAGCCATCCTGTATTTCCGCCAGACGGCCCAGTCGGATGAGGAGGCAGCAGCGCAGCAGCAAGCGAACGAAGAAAGGCTGCGCGGCATGCAGCAGGCGATTACGGACCATTTCGAATCGGTTATTTTGCCGGATATCCGGAAACGTACCCGTTACGAAGGCAACCGCTTCTGCTTCCAATGGGTATACAACAACGGCGAGCATATTATCGAGGAGTATTCGTCTTACCGCATCCCGGTATAGGTTCGAAAAAAAGAGGCTGCCCCGTCTAACGACCGGTCAGCCTCTTCGTCATTATTCATCCGCTTCCTTATAATGCTCCTTGCAGAAAGCAAGCAGCTCTTGCTCCTCGTCTTCCTCCAATTCGAAGTCGAGCAGCTTGTCCGTCACCCGCTCGATCAGCTCATGCTTGATCAGACGCCCGCCGCCTTCCTCTTCGCTGTATACGGCGCGGATATAGATGCCGTTACTTGAATACAATTCGTCTTCTTCATCCAGATCGATATCGACCAGGAACTCGTAACGGAGTCCGGATAAGATGCCAAACGGATCTTTTATAAATTCTACGCTGTAGCTTGTAATTTCTAGCATATAATCATCCTTTGCTTCTTCTGTTGTCTGCCTGGGCTGCCGCATTCCGGAGCGGATTGTAGAACAGCTTCGGTATTCCGGTATCGAACTTCAGGAGCTTCCCCGTTACCGGATGCTCGAAGGCAAGAACCCGCGCGTGAAGGCCAAGGCGGCCAATCGGCTTAGTGTGCGCGCCGTATTTTTTATCTCCCGCGATAGGATGCCCGATATCCTGCATATGAACGCGGATTTGATTTTTACGGCCGGTCTCCAGATGAACCTCAACGAGCGAAAAGGCTTTTCCCGCCTGCAGCAGCTTGTAGTGGGTAACCGCGTGTTGACCGTCGTTCGGATGCGGACTGGAATACATTCGAAGCGTTTTGCTTTCCTTCAGCCAGGAGGAGACAGTCCCCTCTTGCCGTTTCACTTCGCCTTCCACAAGCGCGACGTAAGAGCGCTCCTTCACGATCGTCTGCCACTCTTCCTGCAGCTTTTGCTGCACGGCTTCGCTTTTGGCGAACATCAGCACCCCGGACGTATCCCGGTCGAGGCGGTGAACGATAAAGATCCGGTTCTTCGGATCGGAATCGCCAACATAAGCCATTAACTGGCGGTATGCGGTCATCTCGGTTTCTTTGTCCGAAGCTATCGTAAGAAGGCCGGCCTCTTTGCTGGCCACAATGACATGCTCGTCCTCGTGCAGAATCGTAAGCCCGACGAGGGGAAATTTTTCTTTTTCCCGTTCCTTGCGGATGACAACCGTTTGCCCGGGCTGAAGCGGGTAGTTATATTTCGTTTCGGCGCGGTCATTGACGTATACCTGACCATGCGCCAGCAGCGATTTGACCGAATTGCGGCCCTGGTTCAGATGAGCCAGCAAAAAAGCGAGCAGCTCGGACGCCTCGGTAACGGGGAACGACTTGTTTGGCGCGGCCGTACCGTTTCTGGATGAAGCGCTTTTAGCCGGGCCGGGGCTATGGGGTTTCTTTGACATGACTTTAAGTTCCTCCTGCGCTTGACTTGCTCAAGCTTGAATGCAACCACTATACCATGATCGGCTTTGCAAATTCTACACAGAACCCTTCACACTCCGTTCATGTTGAGCCGATATAATAAGCATTGGCATTATTAACCTATGAAACCATTTTCATAGACAAACGAAGGCAGGTAGTGGTACGATAGATTAATCTATCATTTTAGCTGGTAATACAGTAAAAATTTGGAGGAAAAAGTAATCGTGAAAAAGAAATTATCCTATACCTTGTTAACTCCGCTGCTTGCAGCAGGCCTTCTGCTTTCCCCTCTCGGAGCTCCGCAGCATGCCGCAGCCGCAACGTCTCCCGTTAAATTCGCCGCTACGGCCAAAGCTTCCGCCATCAGCGTTTACGTCGACGATAAGAAGCTCTCGGTCTCGAAAGCTCCCTATACGAAAAATGGCGTTACCTTCGTTCCGATGCGCGAGCTGTTCAAAGCCTTGAATGCCTCCGTAACCTGGGAAGAGAAGGCGCAGACGATTATCATCCGCAAGGATTACACATCCATTACGCTTACGATCGGCAACAAAGTAGCTCTAATCAACGGCAAGTCGGTGAAGCTGGACGCCGCACCGGAAATCAAGAACAATACGACCTTTGTTCCGGCCCGTTTCGTAGCGGAATCGCTTGGCGGCACGGTGAAATGGGATAATGCCAAGCAGGCCGTGCGAATCACGACAGAAGAATACGAATACGAAAAGGAATTCGAGCAGCTTCAGGAAGAGCTGAAAAACCGTCCGAAATATACGCCGCAGCAGATCGTCGACATGTACGACGACAGCGTGGTAACCATTACGACTAATTTGGGTCTGGGCAGCGGCGTTGTTATTGGCGACCGTTACGTTCTGACGAATTACCATGTGATGCAGGATGCTTCCTCGGCAACGGTTATTACCGTGAACAATAAGCAGATCAAGGTATCCGGCGTTGTTACATACAGCCAAAACAATGATTTGGCGATTATCCAGACCGACCAGTCGATTGGCTCGACGCCGGTCGAAGTGGGCTACAGCAGCCTGAACGTGAATAAAGGCGATAAGGTTGTCGCGATCGGAAGTCCGCTTGGTCTTCAAAACACGGTTTCCGACGGTCTGGTCAGCAATATCATTTATGAGGGAAGCACGCGTTACATCCAGACGAGTGCCCCAATCGACCATGGCAGCTCCGGCGGCGCTTTGTTTGACGAATACGGCGAGCTGATCGGCATCACCTCCGCGGGTTACACGTCGCAAGCGGATTTGAATTTCGCGGTCTCGACGGTTTATGCGGCGATGCTGATGGAGGATCTCCCTAAAGTGCCTTCCGCCAAAGTGAAATTCCTCGATCCAACGCTTCCGGACACGCTTGTTGGTCAATCGGAGGACAAGATTGCGGCTTTATTGAAAGAGCAATTCGGCGTTTTCTCGACGGAACAAGGGGAAGCGAAGCTGAGCAACTGGAAGGTTACGCGTGATTCCCAAGGCTGGCTTGTCATTACGACGGATATGGATCCCGTCTTTTACACGTATTACGGCGGGCAGAATAAAGAGGGTCTTCGCACCTGGGCTATCAACTTAGCAACCGAGCTTCATCGCATGCTGCCAGGCGATAAGATTCAATTCCAGATTTATTACGACCGTATTTTCGGCTTCGAACCGCGCGGCTTTGACGCTAACGAAGTGAAGGCACTCGGCAATGACAAATGGGAGGTTCGCTTCCCGATTCTGGATATGCAGTTTAAAGATCAGCTTTATATCAATATGAAGGACTAATTCTCCGTTATACGAAAAGAGGCTTACCGTTTGGAGCGGCATGAATGCTCCCTGCGGCAGGCCTCTTCTTTTTTGGGCGTGTTTTCGGTACAATAGGGTAAGCTTGCATGAGAGCAGAAAGAGGTACCGTGATGAAAGTTGTGTTATCAACGCTAAATGCCAAATATATTCATACTTCGCTTGCCCTGCGCTGCCTGAAGGCTTACAGCGGCGAGCATTTCGATATGGAAATCGCAGAGTATACGATTAAAGATCCCGTGATGAACATCGTTTCGGATATTTTCTCGCGCAAACCGGAAGTTGTAGGTTTCTCCTGCTACATCTGGAATATTGAAGAGACGATTACCGTCATCAATATGCTGCGCAAAATCATGCCGGAGATCAAGATTGTCCTTGGCGGACCGGAAGTGAGCTACGACACGGAATATTGGATGGAGCGAATTCCGGAGGTTGATTTTATCGTTGTTGGCGAAGGGGAAGAGACCTTCCATCATTTGCTGACGGAGATTGAGGGAGCGGGCAAATACCATATGGTGTTCGGCATTGCTTACCGCAAGCAGCGCGAGGACCGGGTAGAGATTCTACTCAATCCCGGCCGTCCGAAGCTGGATCTGGCGACGCTGCCGTCTCCGCACCGCTTCGAGGAGGATATTCCTCATTTGGGCAGCCGGGTTGTTTATTTCGAGACAAGCCGCGGCTGTCCGTTCAGCTGCCAATTCTGCTTGTCGAGTATCGAGGTTGGGGTCCGGTATTTCGATATGGAGCGGACGAAGGCCGATATTACGTATTTGATCGATTCCGGCGCGAAGCTGATCAAGTTCGTGGACCGCACCTTTAACATCAAGCGGGACTATGCGCTCGAAATGTTCAAATTCCTGATCGAGAACCACCGCGGCTGCGTATTCCAGTTCGAGATTACCGCCGATATCATGAGGCCGGAAGTGCTCGATTATTTGGCCGAGCATGCGCCGCCGGGCGTTTTCCGCTTCGAGATTGGCGTTCAATCGACCAATGATCCGACCAATGAGGCGGTACAGCGCCGCCAGAACTGGAAGAAGCTCGTGCGGACCGTTACGAAGGTGAAGGAGTCCGGCAAGATCGACCAGCATTTGGACTTGATCGCGGGCTTGCCGCTGGAGAATTACGATACGTTCCGCGGAACGTTTAACGATGTGTTCGAGCTGGGTCCGGAGGAGCTGCAGCTTGGTTTCCTGAAGATGCTGCGCGGCACGGGCTTGCGGCGGGACGCCGATAAGTGGGGCTATATTTACATGGACCATGCGCCGTACGAGATGCTTGGCAACGAGCTGATGCCGTTTGCCGATATCGTGCGGATCAAGCGGGTTGAGGATGTGCTGGAGAAGTACTGGAACGCGCACCGGATGGACCGAACATTAGGTTACCTGGTCAACGAGGTCTTTCCTTCTCCGTTTGATTTCTTCCAGTACTTTGGCGACTTCTGGGAGGAGAGAGGCTGGCAGAAGATCGGTCATCAGCTTGAGGATCTGTTCTCAAGGCTCTGGGCATTCCTGTCCGAGTACAAAGCGGGTGCGGCATCCGAAGAAGCGGCTAAGCTGGATCTGGATGTCGTGCTTGGCCTCATGAAGTACGATTATTTCCTGAACCATAACTACAAGCCGCGGAAAACATGGTGGGAATTCACGATGGACAAATCGGAATGGAGCGGCTGGATGCGCCGTCTTGCCGAGCGACCGGAGGAAGTATCCCGTGAATTTGCCGATCTGCAGTTGAACGAGAAGGAGCTTTACAAGCATACGGTAATCGAGCTGCTTCCGTTTGACCTGGAGCATTATCTGGCGACGGGCGAGGTTGTCAAGAGCAGCCATACGCTGCTTGCCGTCCTGTATGCCCTTGGCGGAGGAGAACGTCAGGCGAAGCCGACGCCTAAGCCGGTCATTATGAGGGTAAACTCCGATGCCATGTCCGTAGGTTTCTAAAAGAATCAAGGCCGCCCGAGAGGCGGCTTTTATTTTGCATGCGTCCATATAAAACCATTGCCCGCGGCCGCTCATATGATACAATAGGAAGCTATGCGGAACGTTGAATAAAAGGAGTTATTATACATGGAACATGGCATTCCTTCTAATGCGCTTATTACGATAGCCGGTACGGTCGGAGTCGGCAAATCGACGTTAACGTCTGCCCTCGCACAGCGTCTTGGCTTCCGGACTTCGCTGGAGCAGGTCGAGCATAACCCGTATCTGGAAAAGTTTTACCATGATTTTGAGCGGTGGAGCTTCCATCTGCAAATCTATTTCTTAGCCGAGCGCTTTAAAGAGCAGAAGGCGATTTTTGAGGCAGGCGGAGGTTTCGTGCAGGACCGTTCCATCTACGAGGATACCGGCATATTTGCGAAAATGCATGCGGATCAGGGAACGATGACCGCTACGGATTACGCGACGTATACCAGCTTGTTCGAAGCGATGGTCATGACGCCGTATTTTCCGCATCCGGATGTTCTGATCTATTTGGAAGGCAGTCTGCCGTCCATTCTGAACCGGATTGCGGCGCGCGGGCGGGAGATGGAAATTCAGACGGAACGCGCTTATTGGGAGCGGATGCATGAGCGTTACGCAGCCTGGATCGGCGAGTTTAACGCTTGTCCGGTGCTTAGGCTGAACATTGACGAATACGATGTTCACGATCCGGCATCGCTGGACGGAATTATCGCGCAAATTAGCAGTGTAATCGGAGCGTCGCGGTTGGCAAAGGCGCAGGCGGCTGCCGCAAGCGAATAGGGATAAAATAAAACTGCCGGGGCATCCCGGCAGTTTTTGCGTGTTTATACGGATGGGTCCGAACCTGAACCTATGCTTGCATGCGCCAGGTTGGTTTTTGGTTTAAGGAAAATATTCAGCCGTTCCGTAAACAGGAACATGGCTGCCGTGCACAGGACGATATAGAACGGGAAAATGCCGATGGTAATCGAGGAAGCCAATAAACCGAGAAGCGGCGGCATAAGCGTGCTGCCCGTGTAAGCCACGGCCATCTGGTACCCCATAATGGACTGCGATTTCTTTTTCCCGAACCGTACCGGCGTTTCATGCAGCATGCACGGGTAGATGGGGGCAAGGCCAAAGCCCACTATGATGAAGCCGGCAAGCGCAAAGCCTTCGGGCAGCGGAAGGAAAAGCAGCAGGGCGCCGATTAAGGCGATTAATTGGCCCCCGCGGATCAGATTGCGGTTGCTGACTTTGAAGGTAATGAAGCCGGTAATAAACCGGCCTGCCGTAATGCCTGCATAGTAGAGCGACACCCACTGCGCGGCGGTAGAAGCGGACACGTTTTTCATGTTTACAAGATAGCTGCTGCCCCACAGGCCTACCGCCGCTTCAATCCCGCAGTACAGCATGAAGGAAACGAGAGCAAGCTTCACGCCTCTGATTTTTAACGGATGACCTGCCGCAGTCTTCTCCTCGGGCTCATTTACGGCTTCTTCCTGCGCGGCGAGGTCTGAGACTCTGCTATGAATCTTGGCAACCCGGTCCCATAAGGGGAGGGAGAAGAACAGGATGACGACAAGCGCGCATTGGATAGCCGCCACGGTCAGATAGCCGTATCTCCAGGCGTTATTGGTAATGAATTGAGCCATAATGACAGGTCCAAGCGTAGCGCCTACGCCCCAGAAGCAATGAAGCCAGCTCATATGATGCGCTTTGTAATGGGCGGCCACGTAGTTATTCAGGCCGGCGTCAACCGCCCCGGCTCCAAGACCTAACGGAATCGCGCAAACAAGCAGCCAGACGAGGGACGGGGAGGTGGCGTAACCAAGCAGAGCGCCAGCGGTCATAATGCAGCTGACCAAGGTTACTCTTCCGGTGCCGAAGCGATTAAGAATCGTGCCGCTGGCGAGGCTGGATACGATCGTTCCGGCGGCAATGGTCATATACAGCACGCCTGCCGCTCCAAGGGGAGCGTTCAGCTCCGGCCGCATGACCGGCCACGCCGTTCCGAGCAGGGAGTCCGGCAATCCGAGACTGATAAAAGCCAAATAAATAATGATCAGAAAAAAAGTTGCCATGCTCGTTCACCTGTTTCTTTTATTCAAATGGAGATCATCAGTTCCAGCCCGAGGCTTTGCAGGCCGTCCAGATAATCCTTCTTCATATCGCTCGCCTTCAGAAGAGGGAGATGCTCCTTCGGGATATAATCGGCGCTTCGCTCCAAGATTCGTCCCAGAATGGCCTCCGTTACCTCGGCGTTGTTAAAAACAATCGTATGCGGGTTGATAATCGCCGTAATCGATGCGATAAGACGGCTGATGGCATCCAGCCTGCTGGCCCCGTCTTTTTTTTGTATCGCTTGCTGGAAGTTCAGTTCATTGTACTGGGGCACGAAGGAGACCTCTCCGGAGAAGAAGGTGCTTCCTCTTACGACATCCCCGTTGATCATAATGCCCGCGCCCGGGCCGAATTGCCCGAAGTACAAATAGACGAGGGACGGATTGTTCTCGCGGCTACCTGTTTTGTAATAGCCCAGCACGGCGGCATTCATGTCGTTCTCTACCACGACGGGCAGGGAGAATCGCTCCTCCAGGTATTGCTTCAGGTTAATGTTCTGAAAGTTGGAGTAGTCCGGGATATGGATGACCCGGCCGTTATTGACCGCGCCAGGTACTCCGATTGCTATGGATTTGATGTTTGGATGACTCAGCAGAAGCTGTTCGATGTACAAGGTCAGGCTGGGAAGATCGTTCATTAACGCGCTTGACGTCGTGCCTTGCTCCTTGGTTTCTCCCGCACAATTAAAGATCGTATAGCTAATCTCCGAGTTCTCGAAAAAGATAGCCAGCCCCAGCATAAACTCCGTATTGTACGCGTATCGTTGAGCTCTTCTTCCGCCGCTCGAATCGTCCAGCCCTACGGTCAGCAGCTCGCCGGCTTCTTCCATTTGGGTCAGAAACTTGCTGATCGTCGGGAAGCTAAGGCCAAGCTTTTGGCTAAGCTCCGCTTTGGTCGCGCTCCCCAGCGTCAGCAGGGCGGAACGCAGGCCGTATAGAATTACGTTTTTCATCTCTTTGGGTGTTGCCGGTAAATCAGTCACGGTTATTTACAGCTCCTCTGTACAGACTTATTAAACATCTTTAATAAGTTGGTTTGATCGTATCAAAAATGATTCCGGAGAGCAAGAGGGGAGTCGTGAGAAAATGTTTTACGTTGGCAGGCATAGTGCCGGAGAGAACGGAAATTGGGAGGAGATTGGCGTTTGGTGGGCTTAACCATGCGGCGCATCGCTAAGAAGAGAAAAGCAGCTGGTTTGTGAGTTCTTAACGATGCGGCACATCGTTAAGGAGGCGAACGGAGGCGGGAGGCGGCAGGATTGAGCGGAATTGCGGGGGCTTAACGATGTGGGATATCGCAAAGGAGAGAAAAGCAGCTGGTTTGTGTGCCCTTAACGATGCGGGGCATCGTTAAGGCTGGGCGGAGGGGAGTGGGGGCAGCGAGCGCAATGCCCGTGGGCATAAAAACGCTCCCGAAAAGTCGGTCGACCTTTCGGGGGCGCTTTTTGAAGCTGCCTGGCAAGCCTCAGGCAGCTTACCTCTTCTCCACCGCGACCAAATACGGCGCGGTGTCTCTTTGCGGCTGGCGGTACAGCACAGCCGCGTACAAGGCCCCGGGCAGCTTCGCTGCCCAGTCGGCGACAATCGCCGCCTCCTCCGCGCCGCCCGGATGCCCCGGGTACAGCGCGACAGTGACAATGCCGCCGCGGCGCAGCAGCGCAAGCGCCGCGTCCAGGGCGGCGATCGTTGTCGTCGGTACCGTAATGACCGACTCGTCGCCGCCCGGCAAATAGCCGAGATTGAACATCACGGCTGCAACGTTTCCTTCGGCGGACGGGCCAACGGCCTCCGCCATTCGCGCATGATTGCGCAGGTGAAGACGCACCTGCGGCAGCTTGCCGCGCTCCGTAAGCGGGCGGAGCCGCTCGAGCGTGCGGTCCAGCGCATCCTGCTGGATGTCGAACGCGTGCACCGTTCCGCGCGCTCCGACCAGCTCGGCGAGCTTCAGCGTGTCGACGCCCCCGCCTGCGGTGGCGTCGATGACAATGTCGCCCGGCTGCACGCGTTCGGCGATCCATTGATGCGCCATGCTGAGAATAGACAGAAACCCCATTTTACACCGCCCCCCATAGCTTGCCCTGCCATGTGCCGCGGCGTTTCAGCTCCGCGTCGATCGCATTCAGCACCACCCATTTCTGCATGCTCCACATCGGCCCGATGAGAAGCTCCTTCGGCGCATCGCCGGTAAGACGGTGGATGATCATCTCCGGCGGCAGGAATTCAAGCGTGTCGACGATCAGCTTGACGTATTCGTCCAGCTCCAGGAAGCGGAGCAGTCCGGCTTCGTATTGCTTAACCATCGGCGTTTTGCGCATGAGATGGAGCAGGTGGATTTTGATGCCCTGCACGTCCATCGCGGCAACCGCTCGGCCCGTCTCCAGCATCATTTCATGCGACTCCTGCGGCAGACCGTAAATGATATGCGTGCATACGCGGATGCCTCGTTCGCGAAGACGGCGTACCGCGTCAAGGTAACAAGCCGTATCATGGGCGCGGTTGATGAGCTCCGAGGTTGATTCATGGATCGTCTGCAAGCCCATTTCCACCCACAGGTAGGTCCGTTCGTTCAATTCGGCCAAATAATCGACGACATCGTCAGGCAGGCAGTCCGGCCGCGTTGCGATCGATAACCCCACCACGCCCGGCTGCTGCAAAATCACCTCGTAATACTCCCGAAGCTCCTCGACGGGTGCGTACGTATTCGTATACGCCTGGAAGTAGCCGATATAATTGGCCTCCGGCCATTTTTGATGCTGGCGGTCGCGGATTTTATTGAATTGCGTAACGAGATCATCGCGCCGGCTGCCGGCAAAATCGCCGGACCCGCGGGCGCTGCAGAACGTGCAGCCGCCTTTGGCAATCGAGCCGTCCCGGTTGGGACAGGTAAAGCCGGCATCTAGGGTCACCTTGAACACTTTGCCGCCTAGCTGCTCGCGCATCTCGTAGTTCCATGTATGAAATCGCTTGTCGCCCCACAGCATCGGCTGCCCGGGCGTCAAGGATGTTGAATTTGCTTTCATGCGTTTCTCCTTTATACGGATAAGAATGGCATTCTCCATTTTATCGGAAAGAAGGGGGAAATGCCATGCCGGATTAGGCGGATGGCCAGGCATCCGAAGAGACATTTTGAACCGTAGAACAAGCTGGAAATTATTTTAAAACGGGAGCGAAATAGGCTTGCTATACCTTACATGATCTGTTATATTGAAAGTGCGACAAATCAATGAAAAAACCTTACATGCTTAATTCGTAATGATCGTCATAAAACGTCGATAAACTGGAAATGCTGTAATAAAAAAATCGATGAGGTGATCCTAATGAGTCAACAAACAAGAATTCCGCATGGCGATGAGAAAGTAACGGTTGAATTAACAGTCAAAGAATTGATGGCGCTTACAGGAGTTCGATTCCACAACAACCATCATATCGAAATATCCGCACGCAAGAAGTTGAACGAGATTATCGAGAACACGTACCGGGACATTCAATCCGAAGGTCCGATTGATTACCAAATGCTCGTTTAATGATTATGCCAATATCCATACAAACCTAAAGCCTTGGCGATTTGAAAAATCGTTAAAGGCTTTTTCTTTTGCTTCATTCCCGCTGGCATCTTTACAAGGCGGCCGAACTTGGGCACAATAAGGACTAGCTTAATTTGTAGGAGGACCTGTAGAAGATGCGTTTAAGAGGAAGAAAAGGAATCCGCGAGTCGCTGGAAGCGCAGCCGGAATTAGTCGTATTGGATGCGAAGCCGCACAAGGGGAAATGGCGCGAGTTTTTCGGCAACGATAAGCCGATCCATGTAGAGCTTGGCATGGGGAAAGGCCGTTTCATCAGCAATATGAGCTTCCGCAACCCGGACAACAACTATATCGGCGTTGATATGTACGACGAGCTGATCCGCCGCGCAAGCGACAAGGCTCGCAGCATTTGGGAGGAAAGCGGAGTGGAAGAGCCGCCTAATCTGGCGCTGCTTCGCGCGAACATCGAGCATATTGAAGAAATGTTCGAGCCTGGCGAGATCGAGCGGATTTACCTGAACTTCAGCGATCCATGGCCAAAAAGCAAGCATGCCCGCCGCCGGCTGACCCATCCGCGCTTTTTGCGCAAGTATGCCCAGCTGCTGAACGAACGCGGAGAGATCCATTTCAAGACCGATTCGGAATCTCTGTTCGAATTCTCCCTTAATAGCTTTGCCGAGGTGGAATTCCAGCTCCGCAATATCTCGCTTAATCTTCATAAGAACGGTCCGCGCGAGGATCTGGTATTTACCGAATACGAGATGAAGTTTATGGAGAAGGGTCAGCCGATCTACCGCCTGGAAGCGGTAATTGGCGAAACCGTGCTGCGCGAATACCGCGAAAGCAAGCTGGAGAACTCGCGCCGCGAAGAAGCGGAAGCCGAGAACGCCGGTGAAGACGAAGACGATTCGGCAGAATAATAAAAAGGCTGTTCCCGCGGGGAACAGCCTTTTTCAATTCAAAGATCTTTATACGTTCTTTCTTATCAGCATGGCTTCGAATTTTCCGGATGGATACGCGCTTCGCCAAGCCGTTCCCCTTGCTTCTAAAATAAAGTAAGAGTCCAGCCGTATTGGACGGTTATTGCCGTCAACGTGCCGACAAGCGCGCCGGCCGCCACGTCGGACGGGTAATGAAGGCCGAGATACATGCGTGACCACGCAACCGACAGAGCGAGTACGGCCGCAACGGGCAGGATAATCGGGAACCATACTCCGCCTGCTCCGATAATCGGAACGACATAGGCGAAGATAGCGGTTGTATGTCCGGAAGGGAAGGAGGAGTCGACAAGCGGATTTTTCCCTGTGTTTACTCCGTTTAACGCCTGATAAGGGCGAAGCCTTTTTAGTTTCCGTTTCACGACATAGACCGGTAGATGACTGATAAATACGGCAGTAAAGCATTGCCAGCCTGTCGTGCTCCAGGGATTAGGTGCAAACATGGCAACGAGGAAAGAGCTGATGAGTGTAAAGGACGCTCCTCCAACATGCGTCACCGTGCTTAAATAAACCCCAAGCAACCGGTGAAGCCTGCTTTGTGATCGGCGTTGATTCGCCCATAGGATCATTTGCAATTCCCGGGTTCGTAACCACCCTATCATTCTTCTCATCCGTTTCCTCCTAAAAAGATTAAAGAGCAATTCTTAACTCCCACACATTATAATCGATATCTGTCTATTATGGTTCAATAAATAAGGTTGTACAAGTTTTAAGTTTATACGAAGAAGCCGAATTTCAAAAGATTAACCAATCTTTAAAATGAGGTTGATTATTCGCTAACAGACCTCCTGTAGAATGGAGCCGATCAAGGTTTCATTCCGAAGCTTATGCTTTCGAGGCATGAATCACCACAACGGCTGAACCTTTGCCTTTTGTAGGTGGCAATTCATTTTAGGAGGCGTTCTTCATGAGAGTTGCGCTTTTTACCGACACGTTTGAACCTGATGTGAATGGCGTGGCACGCACGCTTGGCCGCTGGACCGATTATTTGAAGCGGCAGGGTGCTGAAGTGCTTGTTCTGGCTCCGGATCCGGCTACAGGCAAGCAAAGCGGCAAACAAACCACTTCCGTTGAGCGCTTCGCCAGCCTGCCTTTCTTCTTATACCCCGAGTGTCGCCTGGCACTTCCCAATCCCATTCATATCCGCAGGGCGTTAAAAGAATTCAATCCAACGATTATCCACGTAGCTACTCCGTTTAACCTTGGACTTTGCGGCATTCATTATGCCCGCAAGCTCCGGATTCCTCTCGTTGCGTCCTATCATACCCATTTTGATCAATATTTGCCGTTTTACAATTTGCAATGGATGGCAAAGCTGTTATGGAGATATATGGAATGGTTTCACCAAGATTGCCGCTCCATCTACGTCCCTTCCCGTTCCACGTACGAGGATTTGAAGGAGAAGGGCTGGGATGACGGCCGGCTTGAAGTATGGAGCCGCGGCATTGATACGGAAGCCTTTCATCCGTCTGTCAACCGGGAGGAGTGGCTTCTCCGGCACGGAATCGACAACGATCGATTTGTCGTTCTGTACGTGGGAAGATTAGCTCCCGAAAAAAATGTCGATATCGCATTAGATGCTTTTGCGGAATTTCGGCAAAATATAAGCGAGGAAGCGGTTTTTGTCATCGCGGGCGACGGACCTTCTTCCGATGCGCTGAAGGAACGGTGCCGCCGCGAAGGAATCGACGCCCGTTTCATAGGGTTTACAACTATGCCGGATTTGCAAAAATGGTATGCTTCCGCCGATTTGTTCCTGTTCCCTTCGGCAACGGAAACATTTGGCAACGTGGTGTTGGAGGCGATGTCCTGCGGGACGCCGGTCATTTGCGCCGACAAGGGAGGCGTAACGGATTCCGTTCAGCATGGCGTAACGGGGCTGCAGTGCAATCCGGAGGATCCCCGTTCGTTTACGAACGCGATGGGGCTTCTGTACAGTAATCCGGAGCTGCGCGCGGCGATTGCAGGGCAAGGACGCATCTACAGCCAGAAGCAGTCCTGGAATGCTATTTTCGACAAGCTGGCCGCCAGCTTTGAACGGTATTCGATTCCGGTACAGCCACATATTCGTCACAAAGCGAAGTGACGGACCGGGAACATTGTATCAACTCTTTACGTATGTATTGGACGTAAGGGCTAAAAAATTAGGAAATGGATGAAAATAAGGGCGATAGGGCGCAAAAGGAGGTAATGGAACCATCTGACTGCCATGCAAGCGTTTTAATGGCTGGATAACGGATAATGGCGGGAATTAGAGCTTTTGACAAAGATAATCAATCTGTGGAAAATCAAAATGTCCCGCGATTCGTTTACACAAACACAAAAAAACGGACCGGACACAAGAGAGAATTATGATAAAGAGCCTGTCGGCGCCTGATAGCAGGGCGATTAGAACGGGCAATTAAAAAGGGGTCTCAAGGGGGCAGTACCGAAAAATGTTCAACACGATTATGCTTGTATTCCAGATCGTATTCGCATTGCTGGGCTTGTACCAACTGTTTTTGACATGTTTTGGCTGGCACCGCAAAAAAGAAGATTTATCCCATCCGCCGCAAAAAACTTTCGCGCTTTTGATTGCGGCGCATAACGAGGAGCAGGTTGTAGGAGCGCTTATCGAGAATCTGCTGAAGCTGAAGTATCCTCGCGAGCTGTTTGACATTTTTGTCATCTGCGACAACTGCACGGACGGCACCGTCGATATTGTGAACAGCTACGAAGGCGTTTATGCCTGCGTGCGCAATAACAAGAACCAGCGGGGCAAAGGCTACGCCGTGGAATGGATGCTCAAGGAACTGTGGAAGATGCCGAAAAGCTACGACGGCGTTGCGATCTTTGATGCCGACAATTTGGTAGCGACCGATTTCCTGCAGTACATGAACAATGATTTGATTAACGGACACCGCGTTATTCAGGGCTACCTGGATACGAAAAACCCGAACGACTCGTGGATCAGCTCGGCGAACGCGATCAACTACTGGTTCTGTAACCGCCTGTGGCAGCTGCCGCGCACGAATCTGGGTCTGGCTAACTTCCTCGGAGGCACGGGCATGTGCTTTGATGCCAAGCTGCTTCAGGAAATGGGCTGGGGCGCAACAAGCCTCGTGGAAGACTTGGAATTTACGGTGCGTTGCATCCAACGGGGTATTTATCCGAAGTTTAATTTCGAAGCGAAAGTGTTCGACGAGAAGCCGATTACGTTCCAGGCATCGGCACGTCAGCGCCTGCGCTGGATGCAAGGACATTTCGACGTTACGCGCAAGTACATGCTGCCGCTTTTGTGGCAGGGCATTAAAGAACGCAGCATGACGAAAATCGATGCTTCGCTGTACGTATTTAACGCATATAACTATTTGGCCGGCTTTTTCATTGCAGCGATCATCTGGGGCGACATGCTTCTGTTTGGCGGCAACAATGTGGAATCGGTATACAACCTGCTGCCAATCTGGCTGAGCATTCCGTATATGGCTTACGTGTTTATCCAGATTCCTTTGTCGATGTACATGGCAAAGGTGCCGTGGAAGCTTTACTTGCGGATTCCGACATTCCTGCTCTTTACCGTGTCGTGGTGGCCCATTACGGTTCACGCGTTCTTCACGCAAAACAACAAGAAATGGAGCCATACGCAGCATACGCGCGTTATCCGTCTGGAGGACGTGCAAAGCAAACAGCTGTAATAAGGCATGACATAATGGGTTGACACATAGAAATCCATTGTGTTATAGTATGTCGGTAACGTTTTTGACAAAACATATTTGCACAAGCAGAAGCACCCGCTTCTCACCTTTCGGTCACGCCGACTGGTTTGCGATAACTGACTAGCTTAACGAGTTGCTTCCTTGTGAGGTAACGAGGGCGGCCACAATCAACGGTTATAACAATGCGGGTTCGTGCGAACCCGCATTTTTTATTTTGCACCACAACACATAAACATCCTATCTTGGAGGTGGCACGTTATTAGCAGAGAACATCAAATCAACGATGAGATCCGGGCCAGAGAAGTACGACTTGTAGGCGCGGACGGCGAGCAAATCGGTATCAAATCGATCCGTGACGCTATGCAGATGGCAATTGACCTGAGCTTGGATCTGGTGAATGTAGCACCAACGGCTAAACCGCCGGTTTGCCGGATTATGGACTACGGAAAGTTCCGTTACGAGCAGCAGAAGAAAGAAAAAGAAGCACGCAAAAATCAAAAAATCGTCGACCTGAAGGAAGTTTGGTTCCGTGCCAACATCGACGAGCATGACTATCAAACGAAATACCGCAACGTTGTGAAGTTCTTGGGCGAAGGCGATAAAGTTAAAGCCTCCGTACGCTTCCGCGGACGGGAAATCGCTCATGCCGCCATCGGCCAGAAAATTCTGGACCGTCTGGCGCAAGAGGTTGCCGAAATATGCAGCGTAGAACGTGCACCGAAGCTGGAAGGCCGGAGCATGATTATGATTTTGGCACCAAAAAGCAACAGTTAAATAAAGGGAGGATAATCGACATGCCTAAAATGAAAACACACAGCAGTCTGAAAGACCGCTTCAAAATTACTGGTACTG
The DNA here is from genome assembly GCF_003399985.2 of Paenibacillus sp. ATY16. Classification (NCBI taxonomy): domain Bacteria; kingdom Bacillati; phylum Bacillota; class Bacilli; order Caryophanales; family Paenibacillaceae; genus Paenibacillus; species Paenibacillus sp. ATY16. Next base: position 210,506 of record NZ_NMOK02000026.1, read on the forward strand.
GTAAAGTGAAACGCTACAAAGCGTACAGAAACCACTTGCTTTCCCACAAATCCGGTCGTCAAAAACGTGTTCTTGCTGGCCAACCACTGATGGCAGCTGGCGACGTTCGTCGTATTCAACAAGGTCTCGCTAACCTTAAATAGTAGCAATCGTTCAGATAGCTTAATCAAATTCAACCTACGGGAGGTTTCCACTCATGGCAAGAGTTAAAGGCGGTTTTGTCCGCGCTCGTCGTCGTAAAAGAATTCTTAAACTGGCAAAAGGTTATTTCGGTTCGAAACACCGTCTGTTTAAAACAGCAAAGGAGCAAGTTGGTAAGTCGCTTCTTTACGCATACCGTGACCGTCGTCAAAACAAACGTGAATTCCGCAGACTGTGGATCGTTCGTATCAACGCGGCTGCTCGTCAAAACGGTCTTTCCTACAACAAATTCATGTACGGCCTGAAACTGGCTGGCATCGAAGTAAACCGCAAAATGCTGGCTGACCTGGCTGTTAACGACATCAACTCGTTCAACTCCCTTGCTGGCGTTGCAAAAGCGAAAATCAACGCTTAGTTTTAAGCGTGATATAGAGAAGAGGTTGTCCCTGAGGGGGACAACCTCTTTTTTTGTTCAAGCTACATCTCCCGCTCGGAAGAGGGCTGAAGCCGGTAAGCGCGGGGACTAACGCCGTAATAAGCGCTGAAATGGCGGGTGAACGGATGAATCGACGTATACCCGAGCCTTTCTGCGATAGCCGTTACGGAATAATCCGTTTCGACGAGCAGCTGGGCAGCCTGCTTCATAAGAAGCCTATGGCGGTATACCTGCGGCGTAAACCCGGTCTCGCGTTGGAACAAGGAATGGAAGTAGGAGCGCTTAAGGCCGCACATGGCCGCCCAATCCTCGACTTGGGAGCGCGTCTCCGGATGCTCGTTCAAATAGGCGAGCAGCTTGACGATTCGGAAATCGCTGGGCTGGCGGGTGTGAACAACGTTGTACCAGCTGAGCATCCAGGCATACAGCATGCTGTTCACGAGCTCCGCGCGGTAATGCTGGCTGTTGTCGAACTGCCTGGAGAGCGTAACGAAAGCATCGTACAGCCATGGATAAGGCTGAAGCGAGAAGAAGCTTGGCAGCGAATCCAGCTCCGGGCATGGCTCCTCGCGCGAGCCGGGCTCCAGCTCAAACGGCTCCGGGGCATGGATGAATACCCGGTTATAGGCTTCGGAAGTCCCTTCCCACAGATTGCAATAGAGATTATATGAAGATAATGGCTGTCCTTTCCGGATATGGAAGGCATGAGGCTCGCCGGGGCGCAGAAAGATAAGCGTCCCGCGTTCAATCGGATAAAGCTTTCCGTTCACTTCCATTTCCCCGGGTCCGTCAACAAACAGATGGAACGCGTAGACGTTGCTGATGCGAAGCTTTTCGTTCCAGCCCCCCACGTATAGATAACGCATGGAATCGCCGACATAAGGCTTTATTTCATTTATCGTTTTCATTCGGTTCCCTGCTCTCGAGCAAAAATTAGCGGATTAATCGTTAAATAATAGGACTGTCGGACAAATACGCTCTTTCCGTTCAATGTTACAATAATGCCATGATTTGCGAAAGAGCTTTCACTTTAAGAACGGACATTTAGCTAAAACTTGAGAGGATGATCAGGATGAAAATGGTATATACCGAGCCGGCCTCGGGCTGGAAGCAGGGTCTTCCGCTAGGGAACGGACAGCTTGGCGCGGTGCTGCATGGCGGCATCAACAGCGAGACCTGGAATATGACGGAGATCACCTTCTGGTCAGGCAAGCCGGAGCGGTTCGGAGGATCGCCGGATGCCAAGGAAAAGCTGAAGACGATGCGCGAGGCTTTTTTCAACGGCAACTATGTGCTTGGAGACAAGCTGGCTGCCGAGCAGCTTGAACCGGAGAAAGGCAACTTTGGAACCAATCTGTCCTTATGCGATATTCTCATTTCCTACAAGGATGAGGGCAGTCAGCTTGTGCGAGAGCTGGACCTCGAGAAGGCGGTTGCCGCGGTTTCTTACCGAAGCGGTTCCGGAGCGGTCATGCGAAGGGAAACGTTTGCGTCCCACCCGGATGGCGTGCTTGTCTCGCGGATTAAAGGCGATCAGGCAGGCTCCGTGTCTTTAACTCTGAATATTGAGGGAAGGACAACTACGTTTGAAGCCCGGCTCGATGGACCGGATAAGCTTGTTTTCCGCACGCAGGCGACGGAGGACATCCATAGCGACGGCACCTGCGGGGTATGGAGCGAAGGCGCTTTAAAAGCAGTCGTTACGGGCGGGCGCGTATTAGGAGAAGGCGGTTCGGTAACAATCGAGCAAGCCGATGAGGTTGTTCTGTATTTTGCCGTAGCAACCGACTATGGACGAAGCGATGAGGCATGGAAGGCGGAGCCCTCAGAACGGATTGAAGCGGCGGAGGCAAAAGGCTTCGAGCGGCTGCTCAAGGATCATATCGCGGATTACCGGTCGCTCTACGGCCGCGTTGATCTTGATCTTGGCGGATCCAAGTCGTTTGATTTGCTGCCTACGGACGAGCGCATCCGCAAGCTGAGAGCCGGGGAGTCAGCGGATAACGGACTTATCGCGTTGTTTTACCAGTACGGACGGTATTTGACGATTGCCGGTACGCGGGCGGATTCCCGTCTGCCCCTTCATCTGCAGGGACTTTGGAATGACGGCGAGGCTAACGCCATGGCCTGGAGCTGCGACTACCATCTGGACGTCAATACGGAGATGAACTATTATCCGACGGAGATCAGCAACCTTGCGGAATGCCATATTCCGCTTATGAATTACATCGAGCAGCTTTCTTATGCGGGCCGTGCGGCCGCGGAAGATTTCTACGGCTGCGAAGGCTGGGTGGCGCATGTGTTCTCGAACGCTTGGGGATTCGCCTCGCCTGGCTGGGGACGCTCATGGGGGCTGAACGTAACAGGCGGGCTTTGGATTGCAACCCATTTGAAAGAGCATTACGAATATAGCCGGGACCGCGGGTTTTTGACTCGCCAGGCTTACCCGGTTATGAAGGAAGCTGCGCTTTTCTTCCTGGATTATATGACCGTTCATCCGAAATACGGCTGGCTGGTGACCGGCCCGTCGACCTCGCCGGAGAACAGCTTCTATCCGGGACCGGAGGAGCAAGGAGAGCAGCAGCTTTCCATGGGCTCCACGATGGATCAGATGCTGGTACGCGATTTGTTCGGCTTTGTGCTGGAATCGGCGGAGCTGCTTGCCGTGGATGAAGAGCTGCAAGAGAGGCTGAAGGAAGCCATGGAGCTGCTGCCTCCGCTGCAAATCGGCAGACGCGGACAGCTGCAGGAGTGGCTGGAGGATTACGAGGAAGCGCAGCCGCAGCACCGGCATTTCTCCCATATGTACGGCATTTATCCGGGGAACCAGATTACGCCCGAGGAGACGCCCGAGCTTGGTCAGGCTATGCGACAGACGCTGCTTGGACGGATGCTGGTCGATGAGCTGGAGGATATCGAGTTTACGGCAGCGTTGTTTGCCCTCGGCTTCTCCAGGCTTCATGACGGCAATCAGGCGGTGAAGCATGTCCGTCATTTGATCGGTGAGCTTTGCTTCGATAATCTGTTGTCTTATTCGAAGCCTGGCGTGGCTGGCGCGGAGACGAATATTTTCGTCATTGACGGCAATTTCGGCGGTACGGCGGCCATTGCGGACATGCTGCTTCAAAGCCATGCGGGCTCCATTCATCTGCTGCCCGCTTTGCCGGCGGCTTGGGCAACCGGCTCGTACCGGGGGCTTCGGGCAAAGGGGAACGCGGAAGCAGCCGTCAGCTGGGAGAACGGGCAATTGACGGAAGCCGTTATTACCGCTTATTCGGAGCTGGAGACGGTTGTGAAATGCGGAGGCAGCCAGATTAAGCTGCGGATGGAAGCGGGCAAGCGCTACCGGCTTGACGGCAAGCTTAAGCTGCTTGAGGCTGTAACGGCTTAATAGATCCTTAACAAACCGCCAAGAGGAAAGGGCCTTGAAGGTCTTTTCTCCAAACTTTGGCGGTTTGTCGTATGGTTCGTTAAATATTTGGATTGTTCGGGCCCTGTCTCTATTTTACATTGAAAAGGCAAACTGAAAGCGCTTCACCATTTTATGATGCGAACAGGAGGCTTGATGTAATGAAGAGGAAATTTGGGGCATGGTCCGGCAAAGGATGGTTTTTGCTGCTGGCAGCGGTCCTGGTCTTTCAATTAGCTGTAAGCTCCAACGGGCGGGAGGTTGAGGCGGCAGGAGCGGAGGTAACCGCCGTTGCCGATGCAGCATCTGCCGGCAGCTATTCCTTTGAGGCTGAATCCGCCGTCAACACATTGTCGGGCAAAGCGGAAATCAAGGCATGCGCGGAAGCAACCGGCTGCTCGGGCAGCCAAATCGTTGGAGGACTGTGGGGCGGCTCGTCGCTCACCTTTAACGAAGTAACGGTGGATACAGCCGGCGTATATACGATGACGGTCCATTATATTTCGGGCGATCCGAGATCGGTTGGAGTCAGCGTAAACGGCGGTTCGATTGATCATTACGATTTGCCGAAGACCGCCGACTGGAACACGCTTGGCGTCTACGAGCTGGAGCTCGAGCTGAAGGCGGGAAGCAACACGATTCGTCTGGACGATGAGGGCGGCTATTCCCCGGACATCGACCGCATTGAGCTTCGTTTGTCGGACGGAGGTTCTGGCGAGCCTGACACGGGCACGGCTTACGAGGCGGAAGCGGCGAATAACGTTCTGACGGGCAATGCTTCCGTAAGCGGCTGCAGCGCGGCAACCGGCTGTTCGGGCGGCAAAAAGGTTGGCAATCTGTGGGGCGGCTCGACCCTGCAATTCCGTGACGTAATGGCGGAGAAAGCAGGCGTGTACACGCTTAGCGTTTCTTACATATCCGGAGACCCGCGTCCGGTATCGATTGCCGTTAACGACGGTCCGTCGGATAACTACGCTTTGCCTAAAACCGAGAACTGGGACACGCTTGGCGTATTCAAGCTGGAGATTGAGCTGAAGGCGGGGGCAAATACGATCACGTTTAACGATGACGGCGGCTGGTCGCCGGATATCGACAAGATCGAGATTGCTTCCACGGAAGGTCCGGGCGAGGATCCGGGTCCGGTAGACAACATCGGCCAGATCGGGAAAGCGATCGATTCCAAGAAATACGGCTCGATTAAATTAACCGCGTACGAAAAAGGGGCAACCTTCGTATCCGGCAGCTACAGCATCACTTACAACACGGAGTCGGGGCTTTCTGCGTACGCCTGGAACGGCAAAACGCTTGTAAAAGGCGCTTACGCAAGCGCTCAGTTGGAAGATCAGCTGCTGGACAGCCGCAAATACAGCGAGCATAGCTTCAAGCTTAGCAGCGTGGAGAAAATCAAGGACGGGCATGGCAAGGGCGTCCGCATCACCGTTGAAAATAAAAGTGAAGGCCTTCCGGTTATGAAACAGATTTACCAGCTGTACGAAGACCAGTCTTACTTCCTTGTATCCCAGCAGGTAACGGGCAGCTCCGCGATCAGCTCGAACGACATGGCTCCGCTTGTCGTGAATGCGAGCGGCGGCGTTGATCTCGGAACTAGCGGCGACAACCGCGTCTTGATCACGCCTTATGATAACGATGCTTGGTCCCGTTATCAGGCTCGTACGATCAATACGGCTCTGAACAACAATAACTACATCAGCTCGGAAATGACGGCTATCTATGACAATACGAGCCGCGCAGGACTTGTTATCGGTTCGGTAACGCATGACGTATGGAAGACCGGTATTTTCTGGAGCGGCTCGAATGACAAGCTGAACAAATTGAAGGTGTACGGCGGCTTCACTTCGCTCACATCCACTCATGACAGCATCGGTCATGGCAAAGTGTCGGGCACAACGATCACTTCCCCTCAAATTGCGGTTGGTTACTATGCGGATTACCGCGATGGACTGGAGAACTACGGGGAAGCGAATGCGGCAGTAGCACCGCCGCTCAAGTTCGAGAAGGGCGTGCCTTCCGGCGTGCCGGTTGGCTGGAACAGCTGGGGCGCTTACGAAAGCTCGCTCAGCTACGACAAAGTCGTAGAGGTATCGAACTTCTTCAAGGATAATCTGCAAAAGTCGTTTACGAACAAAGGCACGGTCTATATCAATATGGATTCCTATTGGGATAACCTGTCCGAGCAGCAGCTTCGCGACGCGGTAAAGGTTATTAAGAAAAACGGGCAAAAAGCCGGCATTTACTATGGTCCGTTCGTATACTGGGGTGACAACATGTCGCAGCCGGTGGAAGGAACAAACGGCAAGTACACATACGGCGATATCGTACTCCGCGACGCGAACGGCAACATTCTTCCGAAGGTAGACGGCGCGTATGCGATTGATCCGACGCATCCGGGCTCGAAGCAGCGTATCGAGTATATTTTCAACAAGTTCCTGGACTATGGCTTTGAATATATCAAGATCGACTTCCTGTCCCATGGCTCCTTCGAGGGCAAGCATTACGATCCTAGCGTGCAGACCGGCATTCAGGCCTACAACCAGGGAATGGCTCATATCAACAAGACGCTGGGCGGCAAAATGTTCATCAGCGCGTCGATCGCGCCAATGTTCCCTAGCCAATACGCGCACGCAAGACGGATTTCCTGCGATGTCGACGGCTCGCTTGGCCGTACGGAATACCAGTTGAACAACCTGACTTACGGCTGGTGGCAGAACGGCACGATCTATTCTTACACCGATCCGGATTACATGACGCTTGCGAAAGGCGGCTCGTTTAACGCGGCTCAGACGCGGGTTAATGCCGCGGCTATTTCCGGCACTGTCTACATGAACTCCGACGACATCAGTAATGCAGAGACGCAAAAGCTGATGAAATCGCTGCTCACGAATAAAAACGTCAACGATATTGCCCTGATCGGCGAAGCATTCCGCCCGGTTGAAGGCAATACGGGCAACGCCGCGGCGGATATCTTTGTCCTCCAGGACAAGAAGGATTATTACCTTGCCGTGTTTAACTACACGAATGACGCGGTAACGAAAACCGTCGATCTGAAGCGTGCTTTTGGCGTATCGGCAACAACAAAGGTTGAGCTTACGGACGCTTGGACCAACTCCAAAGTCGAAGCGAAGGACAATATCCAAGTGAACCTCGACGGCGCTCAATCCAAGCTCTACAAAGTGAAAATCAAGAATTAAACGAATAAAGGCTGTGCCGGGTAAATCCCGGCACAGCCTTTTTGTTATATGGAGTCTTTTGTTTTCCTCCCCACTACACGCGATGCCCCCATGCGCTGACCTTATTTTCTCTACGTTGGATTTCGTCCACTAGAATGATGCCACAATGCGCGAAATTGGCGCGTACGTTGGATTCTATCCTGCGTAAACGTCCAAAAGTGGACTTAAACGCCCAAAATGGACTTAAACTAAAAAGTAGACACTTCGTTA